>NZ_JBSFXK010000053.1:0-50641 GCF_053595355.1 Streptomyces sp. NPDC002513
GCCCAACAAGGAAAACGCCCTGCCTGCGACCAAGAAGCCGCAGGCGAGAGCCATCTACGCCCCTTGACAGGCCCGGCCCTCATGGGTGCGGAAACGAGTCGAGCGCGGAGTTATCCACAGGCACTCTCCGAGATCTGGCGATCGGGCTACGGTTTTTCCGACGCGGATGCACACGGTGTCCGCGAGGAAATCCACGGGGAGACCGCCATGTCCGGACACACGATCACACCCACGCGCGCCGACGCTGCCGACGCCTTCGCAGGCCGCATCTCCCGCCGGTCTTCGCTGGCGTTGAGCCGAGCGGCCCGAGAACTCGACCTCAGGCTGAGCGAGTTCGACCTTGCCGTCCGGCTCGGGCGGGTACGGACCATTCCGGACGAGGGAGGAGGAGGCCGCCGCGTCACACGCGCGGAGATCGACCGTGTGCGTGCGGAGGACGGATTCCCCGAGGCCTTGCGGGGGCGGGTCGAGACCGTGGGCACCAGGGACGGCGCGGCCTTGATGGGAGTGACCCCGGGCAGGTTCACCCGGTTCGCCCGCCTGGGCCTGGTGGTCCCGGTGAAGTGGTACGTGAACCGCTACGGGGCCGTGGTGTGGCGGTATCTCGCCGAGGAGGTACGGCAGTTCGCCACCGCGCCGGACAACGCCCGGCTGCTGACCGGCCGGACACCGGAGGGGCTGCGCGGCCAGCTGGAGGCGGGAGTGGATCTGCGGCCCCGCAACTGGCGCGGACGCCACCTCGGATTCGAGCTGCGCCAGGTGGAAGACCCATGGGCGAAGGCCGCCGTCGTGGCGTCGCTGCTGGATCCGGTTCAGTTGGCGCAGATCGTCCGAGATCCGCACGAGCATGCCCATCTGGACCGTCTTCGGCCCGCCCGGCCCAGGCAGCCGGCGCCCGATTCGCCCACGGCCTCGATCGCGGCACGGATCATGACAGCGCAGGATTCCGACGAGATCGACTGGCTCCGCGCCGAGCTGGCACAGACGCTGATCGAGGCCCGCCGGCACCGGTCCGCTTCGAGGCCGGCGCCGGGGCCGCCGGACGGGCAGCCCACCCTGTCTGCCTGCCCGCCCGCGGCCTGCGGTGAGGCCGTGCGCGTTCCCGGGAACGTCCCGATCGGTGACGCCTCGGCCGCGCGCCCGGAACCGACGCGGCCGCGAGGCATGCTCGGGTGGCTGCGTCGCAGAGAGACCTGACCGTACGGCGCCGTCGGCCGGGCGTCATAGGACACCCATGACGTCACCGCTCGAGTCTGCGGAACAGTCCCTCCTGGACGACCGAGACGAGCAGGTGCCCCTGAAGGTCGTAGATGCGGCCCCGGGCCAGGCCACGGCCACCCACCGCGATCGGGGACTCCTGGTCGTACAGAAACCACTCGTCGGCGCGGAACGGCCGATGGAACCACATGGCGTGATCCAGCGACGCCATGTCGAAGCCACGTGGCCCCCACAGGGGTTCGACGGGGATACGGACGGCGTCCAGGAGTGTCATGTCGCTCGCGTACGTGAGCGCGCAGGTGTGCACGAGCGGGTCGTCCCCGAGCGGACCCACGGCGCGCATCCAGACGGCGCTGCGCGGCTCCGCGTCCTTGATCTCCTCGGCGTTCCAGCGCAGCCGGTCCACATAGCGGATGTCGAAGGGCTGGCGCCGGGCCATCCGCTCCAGCGTCTCGGGCAGCGCGCCCAGATGCTCCTTCAGCTCCTGCGCCACCGTCGGCAGCGACTCCGGGCCCGGAACCTCGCGGGCCGGCGGCAACTGGTGCTCGAAGCTCCCCTCTTCAGGCTTGTGGAAGGAGGCGGTCAGATTGAAGATCGTGCGGCCCCGCTGCACGGCCGTGACCCGGCGGGTCGTGAAGGACCTCCCGTCACGGATCCGTTCGACCTGGTACACGATGGGCATGCCCGGGATGCCCGGGCGCAGAAAGTACGCGTGCAGGGAGTGCACCGGCCGTTCGCCGTCCGTGGTGCGGCCGGCCGCGACCAGTGCCTGGCCGGCCACCTGGCCGCCGAAGACCCGCTGCAGGGACTCCTGCGGGCTGCGACCGCGGAAGATGTTGACCTCGATCTGCTCGAGGTCGAGCAGATCGACGAGCCTCTCGGCTGGGTTCGTCATGAGTGGGCTTCTCCTGTGCTCACAGCTGGCCGACGTCGGTGACGCGGACGACGGCGCGGCCCTCCGCGTCGGAGGCCGTGAGGTCGATCTCGGCGCTGACGCCCCAGTCGTGATCGCCGTTGGGGTCGGCGAAGGCCTGGCGGACCCGCCACAGCCCGTTCCCCGGCTCCTCCTCGATCATCAGCAGCTTCGGGCCGCGGGCGTCGGGGCCGGTGCCGAGTTCGTCGTACTCGTCCCAGTACTTGTCCATGGCCGCGCCCCACGCCTCAGCGTCCCAGCCGGCCTCGGCATCCATCTCGCCGAGTTCCTCGATCTGGTCGAGGGCGGCCAGTTCCACACGGCGGAACATGGCGTTGCGTACCAGGACGCGGAAGGCGCGGGCGTTCGCGGTGACCGGCTTGACCTGGTCGGCCTTCTCCTGGGCCTCCTCGGCCGTCATCTCCTCCGGATTGGCCAGCTGTTCCCACTCGTCCAGCAGGCTGGAATCGACCTGGCGCACCATCTCGCCCAGCCAGGCGATCAGGTCCTCCAGGTCGTCCGACTTCAGATCGTCCGGGACGGTGTGATCGAGGGCCTTGTAGGCGCTGGCCAGATAGCGCAGCACGATGCCCTCGGTGCGGGCGAGCTCGTAGAAGGAGACGAACTCCGTGAAGGACAGAGCCCGTTCGTACATGTCGCGGATGACAGACTTCGGCGACAGTGGATGGTCACCGACCCACGGGTGGCTCTTGCGGTACGTGTTGTACGCCTGGAAGAGCAGCTCCTCCAGTGGCTTGGGGTACGTCACGTCCTGGAGCCGCTCCATGCGCTCCTCGTACTCGACGCCGTCCGCCTTCATCGCGGCCACAGCCTCACCGCGCGCCTTGTTCTGCTGGGCGGCCAGGATCTGCCGCGGGTCATCCAGGGTGGACTCGAGCACGGAGACCATGTCGAGAGCGTAGGAGGGGGACTCCGGGTCGAGGAGTTCGAACGCGGCCAGGGCGAAGGTCGACAGCGGCTGGTTGAGCGCGAAGTCCTGCTGGAGATCGACCGTGAGGCGCACGATACGGCCGGTGGCGTCCGGCTCGTCGAGCTTCTCGACGATTCCGCCGTCCAGCAGCGAGCGGTAGATCGCGATCGCCCGCCGGATGTGCCGCAGCTGCTGCTTGCGCGGCTCGTGGTTGTCCTCCAGCAGATGGCGCATGGCCTCGAAGGCGTTGCCCGGCCGGGCGATCACCGAGAGCAGCATCGTGTGGGTGACCCGGAAGCGGGAGGTGAGCGGTTCCGGCTCGGAGGCGATCAGCTTCTCGAAGGTGTTCTCCGTCCACCCGACGAAGCCCTCCGGTGCCTTCTTGCGCACCACCTTGCGGCGCTTCTTCGGGTCGTCGCCGGCCTTGGCGAGCGCCTTCTCGTTCTCGATGACGTGTTCTGGCGCCTGGGCGACGACGAGTCCGGCCGTGTCGAAGCCCGCGCGCCCGGCGCGGCCCGCGATCTGGTGGAACTCGCGGGCGCGCAGGGTGCGTACGCGGTTTCCGTCGTACTTGGTCAGCGCCGTGAACAGCACCGTCCTGATGGGGACGTTGACGCCGACTCCCAGGGTGTCCGTGCCGCAGATGACCTTCAGCAGACCGGCCTGGGCCAGCTTCTCCACCAGGCGCCGGTACTTGGGCAGCATGCCGGCGTGGTGGACGCCGATGCCGTGCCGCACATAGCGGGAGAGGTTGCGACCGAACTTGGTGGTGAAGCGGAAATTGCCGATCAGCTTGGCGATCTCGTCCTTCTCCTCGCGCGAGCTCATGTTGATGCTCATCAGCGCCTGGGCCCGCTCCACGGCCTGCGCCTGGGTGAAGTGGACGATGTAGACCGGTGCCTGCCGGGTCTGGAGGAGTTCGGTGAGCGTATCGGTGAGCGGGGTGAGCCGGTATTCGTACGAGAGCGGCACCGGACGGGTCGCCGAGCGGACCACTGCCGTCGGCCGGCCGGTGCGGCGAGTGAGGTCCTTCTCGAACATCGAGACGTCGCCGAGCGTCGCCGACATCAGGATGAACTGCGCCTGGGGCAGTTCGAGGATGGGAATCTGCCAGGCCCAGCCGCGGTCGCCCTCGGCGTAGAAGTGGAACTCGTCCATCACGACCTGGCCGACGTCGGCTCGTTTGCCGTCGCGGAGCGCGATGGAGGCCAGGACCTCGGCAGTGCAGCAGATCACAGGGGCGTCGGCGTTGACGGAGGCGTCGCCGGTGAGCATGCCGACGTTCTCGGTGCCGAAGAGCTTGCACAGCTCGAAGAACTTCTCCGAGACGAGTGCCTTGATCGGCGCAGTGTAGAAGGTGACCTCGTCCCGGGCGAGGGCCGCGAAGTGAGCGCCCGCGGCGATCATGCTCTTGCCGGAGCCGGTGGGAGTCGACACGATCACGTTCGCCCCCGAGACCGCCTCGATCAGCGCCTCCTCCTGGTGCGGATAGAGCGTGAGGCCGCGCTCCCCGGCCCACGACTCAAAGGCTTCGTAGAGGGCGTCGGGGTCTGCGGTCTGCGGGAGCTGATCGATGAGGGTCACGCCCCCATCTTGCCTGGCCTCGCACCCGATGAGGGAATCGGCTGCCCTCGCGAAGATCACGAACGCTACGCTGTGGCGCCGATGACGCGTCAGCGCACGGGTACAACCGGGCAGCGCTGCAAGAGAAATGGGGCGGAAAGCAGCCATGATGGGACCAGCACACTCACTGTCGGGGGCCGCGGCCTGGCTCGGGGTGGGGGCGGCCGTCGCCGCAGCGGGTCACCCGATGCCCTGGCCGGTCCTCCTCGTCGGCGCGCTGATCTGCGCGGGTGCCGCGCTGGCTCCGGATCTGGACCACAAGGCAGCCACCATCTCGCGGGCCTTCGGCCCCGTCTCCCGCTGGCTGTGCGAGATCGTCGACAAGCTGTCGTACGCCATGTACAAGTCGACCAGGAAGCCGGGCGACGCGCGACGTTCCGGCGGTCACCGTACGCTGACCCATACCTGGCTGTGGGCGGTGCTGATCGGTGGGGGCGCTTCGGTCATGGCCGTCACCGGCGGCCGGTGGGCGGTGCTGGCCATCCTCTTCGTGCACATGGTGCTGGCCATCGAGGGACTGCTGTGGCGGGCGGCGCGTGGTTCGAGCAGCGATGTACTGGTGTGGCTGCTGGCCGCGACGAGTGCCTGGATCCTTGCGGACATACTCGACAAACCGGGCAACGGGTCGGACTGGCTCTTCACCGCGCCGGGCCAGCAGTACTTGTGGCTCGGCCTCCCGATCCTCCTGGGTGCCCTGGTGCACGACATCGGAGACGCGCTGACGGTCTCCGGCTGCCCGATCCTCTGGCCGATACCGCTGGGCCGCAAGCGCTGGTACCCGGTGGGCCCGCCGAAGGCGATGCGGTTCCGGGCGGGCAGCTGGGTCGAGCTGAAGGTCCTGATGCCGGCGTTCATGCTGCTCGGCGGGGTGGGCTGCGCGGCCGCGCTCAACGTCATCTGAGACCGCACCGGCCACAGCGGGCCGCCCGCCCCGGCACGGTGGCCTGCCGGTCCCGGCGCGATGGACTGCGTGTCACGGCGGGGCGCGGAGGCTCCCGGTTTCGGTGCGGCTGGTCCTCCGCCGCGGCCCGTCGCCCCTGCCCTCGGGCTGCGGGGACACCGGAACCGCGGGCGCACCGGCGGCGGAGCCGGTGCGCCCGCCGACTCAGACCGTTCCCTCCCTGTCAGCAGTCCGTCCCATGCCGCCGTATTGGCGCTCGAACCGTGCGATGCGCCCCTCCGAGTCCACCGTCCGTGCCTTGCCCGTGTAGAAGGGGTGGCTCTCGGAGGAGATCTCGACGTCCACGACCGGGTAGGTCTCGCCGTCGTCCCACTCGATGGTCTGGTCGCTCGTCGCGGTGGACCGGGTGAGGAAGGCGTATCCGGCGGAGCGGTCGCGGAAGACGACGGGATGGTAGTCGGGCTGCTTGTCCTGCTGCATGTCTTCTCCTTGCGTGGTGCCGGTACCGGCGGATCAGCCGGACCGGTAGTCCTCGTCGACGACGTGCACGGCGGCCTCCTCAGCCGAGGCCGCGGCGCCGTCGATGCCGACGTCGGTGGCGATCAGTCCGCTCTCCTCATCCTCGTGCGCGCCTTCGTTGGGGGCGACGAGGCGGCCGGAGCGGGGGCCGCCGACCTCGTTGTCCAGGGGCTCTCCTTCACCGTCGGGCCAGTCTCCGATACCGTCACCGGCCGGGACCGTGATGTCGGGGACTTCCTCGGCGAGGCGCTGGTCCAGTGTTTCGCCGGAGTGCCCCTCGGCCGCGGTCACGCCGACGTGGTCCACCGCCCACGGCCTCTCCGGTGGCGACCAGCCACGTTCGAGGGGGTCGCTCACCCCGTCGTTCTCCAGGGTGTCCTCGGCGTCGAGCAGCCCCGCGTCGTCCTGCACCTCGGATCCGTCGGGCTGGTAGACGTCGTCCCCCCAACCGTCGGTGCTGTCCACGGGATACCTCCAGGTGGTGGGACGGACCGGGCACCGCCGTATGGCGGCGGCGGACACGAGGGACTGCCGGGCGCGGGTCACGCCATGCGGAACCGGGCGGTTCGATCACGCTGCCCTCGCCGCTTCCGAGATCCAGCCTTCCACCCCCCTTGACCCCTGCGCAACGGCAAGCGTGACAGGGGGGTGTGGGGGCCGGGAAGCGGGGCCGGGTCGGCCGACCGGCCGACCCGGACCGCCACCACCGTGTGGAGCGATCAGCCGTGCCAGGACCGCCACAGCGCCGCGTACGCTCCGTCCGCGGCGACCAGGTTGTCGTGGCTGCCCAGTTCGCTGATCCGCCCGTCTTCGACGACGGCGATCACGTCGGCGTCGTGGGCCGTGTGCAACCGGTGGGCGATCGCGACGACCGTGCGGCCGTCCAGGACGCGGGCCAGGGAGCGCTCCAGGTGCCGGGCCGCGCGCGGGTCCAGGAGGGAGGTCGCCTCGTCCAGGACCAGGGTGTGCGGGTCGGCGAGCACCAGGCGGGCCAGCGCGATCTGCTGCGCCTGCGCCGGCGTGAGGGCCAGACCGCCGGAGCCCACCTCGGTGTCCAGACCGTCGTCCAGGGCGCGTGCCCAGCCGTCCGCGTCCACCGCGCCCAGCGCGGCCCAGAGCTCGGCGTCGACGGCGTCTGTGCGAGCCAGCAGCAGATTGTCGCGCAGGGAGCCCACGAAGACGTGGTGCTCCTGGTTGACGAGGGCCACGTGCGAGCGCACCCGCTCCGCCGGCATCCGGGAGAGTTCGGCGCCGCCGAGGGTGATCCGGCCGTCCCGGGGCGCGTAGATCCCGGCGAGCAGCCGCCCCAGCGTGGACTTGCCCGCGCCCGAGGGTCCGACCAGGGCGAGCCGGGTGCCGGGAGCGACCTCCAGGGAGACGCGGTGCAGCACGTCGACTCCCTGGAGGTAGCCGAAGCGCACCTCGTCGGCCTTGACGTCGTGCCCGTCGGGGGCCACCGAGGGGTCGCCCGCCTGCGGCTCGATGTCGCGCACCCCGACCAGCCGGGCCAGCGACACCTGGGCTTCCTGCAACTCGTCGTACCAGCGAAGGATCAGGCCGACCGGGTCGACGAGCATCTGTGCGATGAGCGCGCCCGTCGTCAGCTGGCCGATACCGATCCAGCCCTGCAGAACGAACACCCCGCCGATCATCAGGACCGAGCACAGGACCGTGACATGCGTGATGCTGACGACCGGGAAGAGCACCGACCGCAGCCACAGGGTGTAGCGCTCCCAGGCCGTCCACTCCTTGATTCGCCGGTTCGACAGCTCGATGCGCCGGGAGCCGAGCCGGTGGGCCTCCACGGTGCGCCCGGCGTCCACGGTCTCGGCGAGGACGGCGGCCACGGCGGCGTACCCGGCCGCCTCGGATCGGTAGGCCGAAGGAGCGCGCCGGAAGTACCAGCGGCAACCGAGCACCAGCAGCGGCACGGCGACGAGCACGGCCGGGGCGAGCGGGGGAGCCGTGACGGTCAGACCGCCGAGCAGCAGTGCCGCCCAGACGACACCGATGGCCAGTTGCGGTACGGCCTCGCGCATCGCGTTGGCCAGCCGGTCGATGTCGGTGGTGATCCGGGACAGCAGATCGCCGGTTCCGGCCCGCTCCAGGACCCCCGGCGGGAGCCCTACCGCCCGTACGAGGAAGTCCTCACGCAGATCCGCGAGCATCCGTTCGCCGAGAACCGCCCCGTGCAGCCGTACCAGCCGTACGAACACGGCCTGGATCACGAGGGCGAGGACGAAGAGCGCGGCGGTGCGCTCCAGGTGGAGTTCCCGGGCCCCGTCCGACAGGCGTTCCACCATGTCGCCCAGCAGATAGGGGCCCGCCATGGACGCGACGACGGAGACCGTGTTGACGGCGATCAGGAGCAGGAAGGGCCGGCGGTGCCGGCGGAACAGTTCGGCCACATAGGCGCGCACGGTCGCGGGGGCGCCGACGGGCAATGTGTTCGCCACTGTCGGGGCCGCCGGGTCGTACGCCGGTGGCGCCACGCCGATCATGCGCTCTCCTCGATCCCTTCCAGGGTGTCCATTTCCTTCATTTCGTTCAGTGCTTCCAGCTCGGCCAGTGCGTCGCCGTGCGTGGCGGTCTCGGCGTCGGTCTCCCGGGTGACGACCGCGCGGTACCGCGGCTCGCTGTGCACCAGGTCCCGGTGCAGACCGACCGCCGCGACCTCGCCCTCGTGCACCAGCACGACCCGGTCCGCGCGGTCGAGGAGCAGCGGTGACGAGGTGAACACGACCGTCGTGCGGCCCGCCCGCAGCGTGCGGACCCCCTCGGCGATCCGCGCCTCCGTGTGTGAGTCGACCGCCGAGGTCGGCTCGTCCAGGACGAGCACCGGCGGGTCGGTGATCAGTGACCGGGCCAGCGCGAGTCGCTGGCGCTGGCCCCCGGACAGCGAACGGCCGCGCTCGGTGATCCGTGCGTCCATCGGGTCCTCGGTGGCCGGTGCCCCTTGGACGAGCGCGTCCAGGACATCCCCGCACTGGGCGGCGGCGAGCGCCTCCCGGGCGCCGACCGCGCCCGAGGCCGGTACGTCGAGCAGCTCACGCAGGGAGCCCGACAGCAGCACCGGGTCCTTGTCCTGGACGAGGACCGCGGTACGCGCCGAGTCGAGCGGCAGCTCGTCCAGCGGTACACCGCCCAGAAGTACCGAGACGCCGTGCTCGGCCTGTTCCGCCGGGTGCCCGCCCAGCCGTTCGGCCAGCACACCCGCCGCGTCCGGGTCGCCGCAGACCACGGCGGTGAGCCGCCCCGAGGGCGCGAGCAGCCCGGTCCGCGGGTCGTACAGGTCCCCCTCCGGAACGCCGGCCGCGCGGGAACCGCCGGATTCCGTGGCCCGCTCCAGCGAGAGCACCCGGGCCGCGCGCCGGGCGGACGGCCGGGAGAAGGAGTACGCCATGGCGATCTCCTCGAAATGCCGCAGCGGGTAGGCGAGCAGCATGACGGCGCTGTACACGGTGACCAGCTCACCGACGGCGATGCGGCCCTCGCGTGCCAGTTGCACACCGCGCCAGACGACCGCGATCATCAGCAGCCCCGGCAGCAGCACCTGGATCGCCGAGATCAGTGCCCACATCCTGGCGCTTCTCACGGCCGCTGTGCGGACCTCCTGGGAGGCCCTGCGGTAGCGCTCCAGGAACAGTTCCTCGCCGCCGATGCCCCTGAGCACCCTGAGGCCCGCGACGGTGTCCGAGGCCAGTTCGGTGGCCCGGCCCGCCTTCTCGCGCTGGGTGTCGGCACGCCGGGTGGCCCGGGGCAGCAGCGGCAGCACGGCGACTGCAAGCGCCGGCACGCCCACGGCCACGGGGACACCGAGCGCGGGCTGGTACACGACGAGTCCGACGCAGACCGCCACGACGGTGAGGGCCGCCGCGCTGAAGCGCGAGACGGCCTCCACGAACCAGCCGATCTTCTCGACATCGCCGGTGGACACGGCGACGACCTCCCCGGCGGCGACGCGTCGGGTCAGGGCGGAGCCGAGCTGGGCCGTCCGGCGTGCCAGGAGCTGCTGGACCCGAGCGGCCGCAGTGATCCAGTTGGTGACCGCGGTGCGGTGCAGCATGGTGTCGCCCAGCGCGACGCCCGCGCCACACAGCAGGAGCAGCGCCCCGGTCAGAGCGAGCCGGGCGCCCGAGCGTTCGACGACCGCCTGCACGGCGAGACCGACACAGAAGGGCAGTCCGGAGACGGACAGGAAGTGCAGCAGCCCCCAGGCGAGGGCCTTGAGCTGACCGCCCAGTTGGTTCCGGCCGAGCCACCACAGGAATCGGGGACCCGAGCGGGCGTCCGGCACACCCGGGTCGGGGTACGGAAGGTCTTGAATCTGCATGGCGTCCCAGTGGCTCGTGTCAGGCAGCGGACGGGGGTGGCGGTGCGGTGCACGGGCCGGCATGTGTCCCCGCATATCCGCACGGGCCCGTAACAAGCCGTGAAAGGGTCGCGTCGGAGGGTGGGCGAAGGCAACTGGTTTTCCGGCAGGGACGGTGAGTTCCGGCCCTCCGGCAGGTGGGTGAAAAGCGGAGACAGGAAAACCATTACTCAGAAGATAATGTGACGATATGTCGTATGAGTACGGGTGAGGTGTGCGGTGCGGTGCGTACGCGAGCCGTGGCGGCGGCCTGCGGCGTGCTGGTGATGTCCCTGTCGGCGTGCGGTGGTTGGGGAGCGGACGGCCATGGTGTGAAGGGCGGCGGCCCGGGTAACAGCGCCAGGGGAGCCTCCACCCTCACGCCGGATCCCCGGCGTACCGGCGAAGGTGCCCCGTCCTCGGATCCGGGGCCTGCCAGGGAAGCCGTGCCGTCGTCGGACGCGGGATCGGCCAGCGGAGCCGCGTCGCCGCCGGATGGGGGGTCCGCCGGAGAAGGCGCGCAGTCGTCGGACGCGGGGCCTGCCGGAGGAGGCGCGCCGTCGTCGGACGCGGGATTCCCCGGGGGGACGTCACCGATCCCGGCGGATCCGAGCGCCCCGGCGACCTCCGCGCCCCCAGCCGACCCGGAGCGTGTCCCGGGTGTCGGCGACCGGCTGCACCGGTCCATCCCCGACGCATCGCGCCAGGTCCTCGCGGTCTACGGGGACGGTGAGGGCTCGCCGGACTGCACGCTCGTGCTCTACGAGAAGGGCGATGACGACGCCTGGAACGAGATCGGGCGGTGGCGGGGGCACAACGGCAGGCGGGGCTGGACGGCCGACCACCACGAAGACGATCTGCGCACGCCGGTGGGTGTGTTCTCGCTCAGCGACGCCGGCGGCGTCCTCGACGACCCGGGCACCCGGCTCCCGTACGACCAGGGGAGGTCCTACGAGGTGCCGGCCGGCTGGGGCGAGGCCCACCGGCACGACTTCGACTACGTCATCGCCATCGACTACAACCGGCTCAGAGGTACGCCGCCGAACGATCCGACCCGGCCCCAGGGCGACGAGAAGGGCGGCGGCATCTGGCTGCACGTGGACCACCGTGACGGTACGTCGGCCTGTGTCACCCTGCCCGAGTCCGGAATGGAGTACCTGCTGCGGACGCTCGACCCGGCGTGGTATCCGGTGGTCGTGATGGGGGACAGGGAGGCCCTGAAGGCCTAGTTGTTGCCGGCCATGGCGTTGGTGACGCCCGCGAGGACTGGCACGGCTCGACCTTGCCTGGTGCTGGGGTGTGCAGGGCCTGGTCCGCCGGTGGCGGGAGGCCCGCGAGGTGAGGGAACGCACGAGGACCGCGGCCCGGGACGTGGCGTCGTTGCCGGTGACCGCATGGACGAGCCTGTGGATGCCGTGGGCTGGGAAGAACGCGCGGGCGCGGCGGAGGAACTCACGGTGGTGGCGGCCTTCTCTTCGGGAAGGCGCTCGGTGTCGGCCAGGCGGGAGTACCCGTCGACGGCGCAATGCGGGTAGCCGTGCCCGCCCTGGGTACCGGCGGCTTCGAGAAAGACGCCGGCTTCGGCGGCGACATAGGCGATCGGGGGTGCGGCGGCGTTCGATGAGCCTTCGGCGTCTCTCGATGCTCAAGGGGGCGTCCGCGTGCGTCACCGGAGCACCTCGCTCCTTCGGCCTGCTGCAATCACACCGCGCGAGAGGGACGCGACGAGTAGCGCGGCCAGGACGAGGAGTCCGCTTGCCCAGAGTGGCCCGAGGTCCCCGGCCGTGGTGCTGAGGGTGGTCGCGGCGACGAGTGGTCCGATGGCAGCGCCGATGTTGAGTGCGGCGGTCGCGTAGGAGCCGGCCATGGTGGGGGCTCCTGTTGCCTCGTAGAGGACCCGGGTGATCAGTGTGCTGCCCAGCGCGAACGACAGCGCGCCCTGCACGAACACGAGGATGAGCAGAGCGGCCGGCTGGTCGGCCAGCATGGCCAGGGCCGGCCAGCCGACGAGCAGCAGCGGGCCGCCGACCGCGATGACCAGACCGGGACGCTGGTCGGACAAACGTCCGGCGAGGGTGACACCCGCAAAGGAACCGACGCCGAAAAGCACCAGAACGACAGAGATCCACAGCTCGCCCAGCCCGGCGGTGCCGGTCACGACGGGGGCGAGGAAGGTGAAGCTTGCGAAGGTTGCCGCGTTCACCAGCGCGCCGAGCAGCATCGCCAGGACCAACCGCGGACTTTTGAGCTGCGCGAACTCCGATCGCAAGGCCGGCCCGTCAGCCGTGTCCTTCTGCACACGGCGCGCTGGGAGTCCAGCGAGGATGCCGAAGGCTGCGGGCAGGCAGAGGGCGGCGACAGCCCAGAACGTGGCCCGCCAGCCGAGCAACGTCCCGAGTACCGAGCCTGCCGGGACACCGGCGATCGTGGCCACCGTCGTGCCTGACAACAGCACGGCCAGTGCACGTCCCTTCTTGTCAGGCGGAACCAGCGTGGCGGCAGTCGTCAGGGCTACGGCGAGGAACCCTGCGTTCGCCAGCGCGGCGACTACCCGGGTGGCGAACAGGACCGGAAAGCTCGTGGTGACGGCGCCCACGGCGTGTGCTGCCGCGAACACGAGGACGAAGCCAAGAAGACTCGTCCCTCCTGGCCAGTTGCGGGCGAGCCCGGCCATGAGGGGGGCGCCGACCGTCATTCCGATCGCGAAGGCCGAGGTGAGCATGCCTGCTGTTCCGAGTGTGACGTCGAGGTCAGAGGCGATGTCCGGCAGGAGGCCCGCGAGCATGAACTCGGAGGTGCCCATGGCGAAGATCGACATGGCGAGCAGGTACAGCGGGGAAGGCATCGACGGCTCCGGGGTGAGGAGAGGCACGACAAAAGGCGTCTCGTCACGCTGTCCGCACCCACGGGCACACGTGTCCGGCCGCAGAACGCGGCGGGACGACAGGACTACGAACTCAGTGGCTCAGGGGGCTGACGGCGTGACCGAAAGCCCCCACCTCGTCCGACTCGGGGCTCGACATGGCTCGCACGCTACCCGACCGATGCCCGTCGAGGCACCTCGGTTTCAGCGGCGTCGACCGGTGCCACCCGCGCTATGTCCCGCAACACCTGGTCGGTCCGCCGGATGCCGGTGCAGCGTGATCGTGTGCCCCAAAGTGCCCATTGCGCGCCGTGCCGACTCCCCGTGGAAACACGGGACATGTGAAGGTGGTCGGCGAGGGTCGCGGCGAGTCGGGCGCGGTGGCCGCCGAGGGTCGCGGCGCGGTCAGCAGCGTTGCCCTGGTCCGGCGGGAGCGATGGGCGCTTCACCGCCGTCGATCAGTGTGCCGAGCAGCCCTCCGAGCACCTCGCGCTGCTCGTCCGTCAGCGGTGCCAGGATCTCTTCCGCCGCGGCTCTGCGCGCGCCGTGCAGAGCCCGCAGTGCCTCCTGGCCCTGGTCCGTGACCTCGATGCGGATCACTCGCCGATTGCTCGGATCGGGCACCCGGCGCACCCTGCCGCTCGCCTCCAGGCCGTCGACCAGCGTGGTCACCGCCCGTGGCACGACCTCAAGACGCTCGGCCAGATCCGCCATGCGCGGCGGCGAGCCGAAGTGGGCGAGCGTGCGCAGCAGTCGGGACTGGGCCGGAGTGATGCCCAGATCGGACCGCTCCAGATGGCGTTTCTGGATGCGGTGCACGCGGCGGGTGAGCCGCAGCAGTTGCTCGGCGAGCAGGCCGTCGGGGTCGGCGATGGTCATAGGGGAACAATATCAGGACCCAGTTCATTGTGAGTATAGGTAACAATGAGCTAAGATCCGTGAGCGATCGTCCCTCATCACGTCCCGATACCCGCAGCGTCGTCGCATTCCGAACGCTGCCGACCTCCGTAGGAGCCCATGCATCCCGAAAAATCCATCTGGACCCCATCCTCCGACGACCCGTCCGCGCAGCCGCGGCAGGTCCGCCGCATCCTCAGACTCTTCAAGCCGTACAGCGGCCGACTCGCCGTCGTGGGCCTGCTCGTCGGTGCCGCGTCGCTGGTCTCCGTCGCCACACCGTTCCTGCTCAAGGAGACCCTGGACGTCGCGATTCCGCAGCGCCGGACCGGACTGCTGAGCCTGCTCGCCCTCGGCATGATCCTGAGCGCCGTCGTCACCAGCGTCTTCGGCGTACTGCAGACCCTCATCTCCACGACGGTCGGCCAGCGGGTCATGCATGATCTGCGCACCGCCGTCTACGGCCGGCTGCAGCGCATGTCCCTCGCCTTCTTCACCCGCACCCGCACGGGCGAGGTCCAGTCCCGCATCGCCAACGACATCGGCGGTATGCAGGCGACCGTCACCTCCACCGCCACCTCCCTGGTCTCCAACCTCACCAGCGTGGTCGCGACCGTCGTCGCGATGGTCGCCCTCGACTGGCGGCTCACCGTCGTCTCGCTGCTCCTGCTGCCGCTGTTCGTCTGGATCAGCCGGCGCGTCGGCAACGAACGCAAGAAGATCGCCACCCAGCGCCAGAAGCAGATGGCCACGATGGCCGCCACCGTCACCGAGTCGCTCTCCGTCAGCGGCATCCTGCTCGGCCGCACCATGGGCCGTGCCGACTCGCTCACCCAGTCCTTCGCGGGCGAGTCCGAGGGCCTGGTCGACCTCGAGGTGAAGTCGAACATGGCGGGCCGCTGGCGTATGGCCGTGATCACCATCGTCATGGCCGCCATGCCGGCCGTCATCTACTGGACCGCGGGCATGGCGCTCCAGCTCGGCGGCCCGTCCATCTCGCTCGGCACGCTGGTGGCGTTCGTCTCGCTCCAGCAGGGCCTGTTCCGGCCGGCCGTCAGCCTGCTGTCCACCGGTGTGCAGATCCAGACCTCGCTCGCGCTCTTCCAGCGCATCTTCGAGTACCTCGACCTGCCCATCGACATCACCGAGCCCGAGAACCCGGTCCGTCTCGGCCAGGTCAAGGGCGAGATCCGCTTCGAGGACGTCGAGTTCCACTACGACGACAAGAGCGGTCCGATCCTTCAGGACATCGACATCACCGTCCCGGCGGGCTCCAGCCTCGCCGTCGTCGGAGCCACCGGTTCCGGGAAGTCCACGCTCAGCTATCTGGTGCCGAGGCTCTACGACGTGACGGGCGGGCGGGTCACGCTCGACGGCGTCGACGTCCGGGACCTGGACTTCGACACACTCGCCCGCGCGGTCGGCGTCGTCTCCCAGGAGACGTACCTCTTCCATGCCTCGGTCGCCGACAACCTGCGCTTCGCGAAGCCCGACGCGACCGACGAGGAACTGCACGCGGCGGCGAAGGCCGCCCAGATCCACGATCACATCGCGGCGCTGCCCGACGGGTACGACACCGTCGTCGGTGAGCGAGGACACCGCTTCTCGGGTGGCGAGAAGCAGCGGCTCGCCATCGCCCGCACCATCCTGCGCGATCCGCCCGTGCTCATTCTCGACGAGGCGACCAGCGCCCTCGACACCCGTACCGAGCATGCGGTCCAGGAGGCCATCGACTCCCTGTCGGCCAACCGGACGACGCTCACCATCGCCCACCGGCTGTCCACCATCCGGGAGGCCGAGCAGATCGTGGTGCTCGATGCCGGGCGCGTGGTCGAACGGGGCACGCACGAGGAGTTGCTGGAGCTCGACGGCCGGTATGCGGCCCTCGTCCGAAGGGATGCGCAGCTGGAGCCGACAAGATGACGATATGCCAGGTTTTTCCCGTCTGGCGGGATACCGTGCGCCCATGCAGACGACCACTGCGCCACGCAAGCAGACCGGACTGACGCACCGGAGCCGGGCCGTCCTCGTCGGGACCGGGATCGCCGTGGCGGCCACCGCCATGGCGGTGCCGCTGGTGACGACCCGGAGCGACGGGAAGGCCCCGCATGCCGGTCTGGTGATCCCGGAGGGCTGGCGCACGGGCCAGATCTACGCGGCCATCGACAAGGCCCTGGGGCTGCCGCCTGGTTCGACGCGGAAATCCCTGCCCAAGGCTCATCTCAAGCTGCCGCCAGAGGCCCAGGGCAACCCCGAGGGGTACCTCTTCCCCGCCTCGTATCCCGTCCACAAGGGAGCGGACCCGGAGTCCGTACTGCGGTACATGGTCGACACCGCGAACGAGAGGTTCAGCGGCGGCACGATCACCGCGGGCGCCCAGCGCCACGCCCTGACCGGCTACCAGGCCGTCACCGTCGCCAGCATCGTGCAGGCCGAGGCGGCGACCAGGGCCGACATGGCCAAGGTGGCCCGGGTGGTCTTCAACCGCCTGGAGCGCGGCATGCCGCTGCAGATGGACTCCACCCTCAACTACGCCCTGAAGCGTTCCACACTGAACACCAGCATGCGCGACACGAAGACCGACAGTCCCTACAACTCGTACCGGAGCATGGGCCTGCCGCCGACACCGATCTCCAATCCCGGCGAGGCCGCCCTGCGCGCCACGCTCAACCCCGCACCGGGCAACTGGCTGTACTTCGTCACGGTCAAGCCCGGCGACACACGGTTCACGGCGAGCTACGAGGAGCAGCAGCGGAACGTCACCGAATTCAACCGGCTGCGCGCCGCGAAGTAGGAACACGACGGAACGTACGACGTCGGCGCGGGTGCCGGAAAGGGTCCCGGCGATGACGAGAAGCCGCCACCGCTCCCTCAGGCAACAGTGGCCGCTTCTCCGGCTTCTCCCGCCATTTCTCCCGCCAGCAGCCGGCGGATGTCCCGCACGGCCGCGCGTCCCGCCCGGTTGGCGCCGATCGTGCTGGCCGACGGCCCGTATCCGACCAGGTGGATCCGCGGGTCGGAGACCGCGCGCGTGCCCTCTACCCGGATGCCGCCGCCCGGCCCACGCAGGCGCAGCGGGGCGAGATGGTCGATCGCCGCGCGGAAGCCGGTCGCCCACAGGATCACGTCGGCGTCCACATGCCGCCCGTCATCCCATTCCACGCCGTCCGGCACGATCCGGTCGAACATCGGCTGCCGGTCCAGGACGCCGTCCGCGATCGCCTGCCGGATCGCGTCGTTGAGCGCCAGCCCGGTCACCGACACCACACTGCGCGGCGGCAGCCCCTGCCGCACCCGCTCCTCCACGAGCGCGACGGCCGCCCGTCCCACCTCCTCGGTGAACGGACCTTCCCGGAACACCGGGGGACGCCGGGTCACCCAGGTGGTCGCGGCGGCACGGGGGGCGATCTCCATCAGATGCTGGGTACCGGACGCCCCGCCGCCGACGACAACCACCCGCTGCCCGGCGAACTCCTCCGGACCGGGGTACTGGGCCGTGTGCAACTGCCGTCCCCGGAAGGTCTCCTGGCCGGGGTAGTGCGGCCAGAAGGGCCGGTCCCAGGTCCCCGTCGCGTTGATCAGCGCCCGTGGCGCCCAGGTTCCGGCCGACGTCTCGACGAGCAGCCGCCCGCCCGTGCCCTCGCGCACGGCCCGGACGTCCACCGGCCGCCGTACGCGCAGGTCGAAGGTGCGCTCATAGCGGTCGAAGTACTCGGTGACGACCTCGGACGACGGTCGCGCCGGATCCGCGTCCGTCAGCTCCATACCGGGCAACGCGTGCATGCCGTGGACCTTGCCGAAGGTCAGCGAGGGCCAGCGGAACTGCCAGGCGCCGCCCGGACCCGGAGCGTGGTCGAACACCACGAAGTCACGATCGGGCTCGAAACCGGTGCGCCGCAGGTGATAGGCGCTGGACAGTCCGGCCTGACCAGCGCCTATGACGACCACGTCGACTTCGTGCACCCCGATGTTGTTCACCCTTCCACCAACCGTGCCGGGGGCGGGGTTCTTCCCGGACGTTCAGCGCCCGCTCGCGGATGATCGGCCGGTGCGGACCCGGTGACATGGGTGAGGATGAAGACATGTCTGATGCCTTCAGCACCCGCGTCCTGAATGTCGCCTCCGGTTCCCGTGAGACGGTCGTCGACCTCACCCGGGAGTGCGAGGAATTCCTGCGCGAGACGGCGGCGGGCCGGGACGGCCTTCTGAACGTCTTCGTACCGCACGCCACCGCCGGCGTGGCGATCATCGAAACCGGCTCCGGCAGCGACGACGACCTCCTCGCCGCGCTCCATACGCTGCTCCCGGCCGACGACCGCTGGCAGCACCGTCACGGCAGCCCCGGTCACGGCCGCGACCACGTCGTCCCGGCCTTCGTCCCGCCCCACGCGACCCTGCCGGTGGTCGGCGGTCGGCTCGAGCTCGGGACCTGGCAGTCGGTGTGCCTGGTGGACACCAACATCTCCAATGTCAACCGTCAGGTTCGGCTGAGCTTCCTGGCCTGATCGAGATCGCCCTGGGGGCGGCCGTCAGATCTCCGTTCCTCGCGTGCTCGAAACGGAGAAGATAGGGGAGGACCCCTCGCAGCCGACAGGACCCTCGGCAAGTCCCTGTCGTTGCAGTTCAGGAGGACAGGTCGTCCAGCAGCGGTATCGGTGCCTCCCGCTGGCCGTCGGCCAGCGACTGCTCGGCCCAGATGACCTTGCCCCGGGGCGTGTACCTCGTGCCCCAGCGCTGGGCGAACTGGGAGACGAGGAACAGTCCGCGCCCGCCCTCGTCCGTCATGGACGCCCGGCGCAGGTGCGGGGAGGTGCTGCTGCCGTCGGAGACTTCGCAGATCAGGGCGCGGTCGCGCAGCAGCCGCACCCGGACCGGCTCGGCACCGTAGCGGATGGCATTCGTGATCAGTTCGCTGAGGATCAGCTCGGCGGTGAAGCTGACCTCGTTCAGCCCCCACTCCTCCAACTGCCGGGTACACGCCGCCCTGACGGGGGCCACGGCAGCGGGGTCGAGGGCTACCTCCCAGTCCGCGACCTGCGCGGGATTCAGCAGCCGGGTGCGGGCCACCAGCAACGCGATGTCATCGCTGCGGTGTGCGGGCAGCATGGTGTCGAACACCGCCTGGCAGGTCTCCTCCGGGGAGCTGGTCGCCGCCTCGGCCAGGGCGGTGCGCAGAAGAGCCAAGCTGGTGTCGATATCGCGGTCGCGGCTTTCGATCAGCCCGTCGGTGTAGAGAACGAGCCGGCTTCCCTCGGCCAACTGCAGCTCGGAGGTCTCGAAGGGCAGACCACCCAGGCCCAGGGGCGGCGAAGCGGGCACGTCGGGAAAGGTCACCCTGCCGTCGGGGTGGACGAGGGCAGGTCCGGGGTGGCCGGCCCGAGCCAGATTGCAGTGGCCGGAGACCGGGTCGTAGACGGCGTACAGGCAGGTGGCTCCGGTGACGGATTCACCCTCACCCTCGGCCTCCTGGTCGAGGTCGGTCCGGGTGACCAGATCGTCCAAGTGCGCCAGGAGCTCGTCGGGGGAGAGGTCCAGGGCGGAGAAGTTGTGCACCGCGGTGCGCAGGCGCCCCATGGTGACGGCGGCGTGCAGCCCGTGCCCGACGACGTCCCCGACCACCAGAGCCACCCGGGCTCCGGACAGCGGGATCACGTCGAACCAGTCGCCGCCGACCCCGGCCTGCGCGGGCAGATAGCGGTGCGCCACCTCCACCGCCTCCTGCTCGGGCAGACCGTGGGGCAGCAGGCTGCGCTGCAGGGTGACGGCCATGGTGTGCTCGCGGGTGTAGCGGCGGGCGTTGTCGATGCACACCGCCGCGCGGATGACCAGCTCCTCGGCGATGGCCAGGTCGTCCTCCTCGAACGGCTCGGGATGCTCCGAGCGCCAGAAGGTGGCCAGGCCCAGGGTGACACCGCGGGCGTGCAGCGGGACGGCGATGAGGCAGTGGATCCCGCGGTCGAGCAGGCGCTGGAGCAGCTCCGGATCCTGCGCCTGCCACCTGGAGGAGTTGCGCAGGTCGGGCTCGAGGACCCCCTTGCCCGTCCTGAGGGCCAGGGCGTAGGGCGTGGGCCCGGGATAACGGATCAGCTCGCCCAGTGCGAAGACCGGCTCGTCCCGATGGGCTCCGCCGACGGCCGTACGGCGCAGCTCCAGCTTGCCGCTCTCCGGTTCGTCACCTCGGAGGACGGGCTCTGCCAGATCGACGGTGACCATGTCGGCGAAGCGCGGAGCCGCGAGCTCGGTCAGTTCCTCGGCGGTCCGTGTCACATCCAGGGTGGTGCCGATCCGCACGCTGGCGTCGTACAACAACTTCAGGCGCTCCCGTGCCACCTCGGCCTTGCCGGCGAGTGCGCGCAGCTCGGTGGTATCGCGAAGCGTCGCGACACTGCCGGTCCGGACTCCATCCAGTGTGGTGGGCCGTGTACTGACAGCCAGCAGGCGGTCCGCGGCCGGGTGGACCTCGTCGCTGACCAGGCGATCCAGAGTCAGCAGTTCGGCGGTGCCCGCGTCCAGGCCCAGCTCTGTGACGTGGCGTCCCTCAGCGTCGGCGGGCAGCTCGAGCAGGCGGCGGGCCTCGTCGTTGGCCAGCAGAAGTCGTCCATCGCCCCCGATGATGACCACGCCTTCCCGGATGGCGTGGAGGACCGCGTCATGGTGCTCGTACATGCGCGTCATCTCGGCAGGGCCCAGGCCGTGGGTCTGCCGCCACAGCCGCCTGCTCACCAGCACCGTTCCGCCCGTGGACAGGGCCAGCACAACGCCCGCGGAACCGAGCAGGACGGGCAACTGGCGCACCACCACGGCACTCACGTTCTGGACTGTGATCGCGACCGACACCCCGCCGAGGAAGGAGCCATCGGTGCCGGTGATGGGTGTTGCCGAGAGGACGGAAGGACCCTGAGTCGCCGTGAAGGTCGCCGTCAGGCTTTGGCCGGACAACTCCGCCTTCACGATTGGTTCAGGGCCGATGATGTGTTTCCCGATGAGGTTCGGGTCGGGGTGGGTGTAGCGGATTCCTTTCGCGCTGTACACCACGACGGCGTCGACACCGGACTGCTTACGCACCTCTTCCGCGAGCGGCTGCAGCACCGCGGTCGGATCGTGGCTCTTCAACGCAGCCACCATTCCGGGGGAGTGTGCGAACGACTCGGCGACGGCGAGTGACCGGTGGCGAGCGTCAGCCGCGCTCTGGCTCTTGGCCTGCAGCACCAGCGTCACCACTGCTACAGCGATCAGCAGCACCACGAGCGCCAGCTGCAGGAGCAGGACCTGACCGGCGACACTGCGTGAACGCAGCAAGGAGCCGAGACGCCTTCCCGGGGACGGGTGCGAGACGTCGAGCCGGATCGGAGTACCTTTCCTAGCCTTACGCTCTGAGCGGCTGAAAAATCGGGTCATGTCAATATTTTGCGCCCCATGGGCGAGGCGGCTCTTTTCTGCCGACGCGTGGGTACGTGGGGCTCGGGGCACGCACAGAAGCGATACCGGCAGTGCTTTCCGTCGCCCCGCGGGAAGCGGGCCGACCGGCCGCGTGCTGCCAGGGCCGATCCGGCCGAGGCCCTCGGGCAGCCCCGCCCGCAGGACTGCTCCAGGGGGCACATCACCGCAGATGACGTCGGAGTTCTGGCCGACTGGTCGGGGCCGGGGTGCCTCAGGCCGGCTTACGCCACACCGAGATGTGCTGCGTGGAGTCCTGGGTGAACGGCGCCCCGTCCCAGTCCGCGACGCGTCGTTCCAGCTCGAGCCCCGCGATCCGTGCCATCAGGTCGAGCTCCGCCGGCCACGCGTACCGGTGCCGGGAGCTGCCGCTGCGGTAGCGGCCGTCTTCGCCGTCGCGGGTGAAGTGGTGCGAGACGAGAATCTGCTCGACCAGGTCGAAGGTGTCGAAGCCGAGATGCCGCTCGGAGACGTCGAACGGCACCGCGACCTGCCCGGGCGGCAGGAGCAGCAGCGGCGGCACACCCAGCTCGATGACGAATCGCCCGCCAGGCGCCAGATGACGTGCCGCATTGCGGAAACACTCGATCTGCTCGTCCTGCGTGAGCAGGTTCGAGATCGTGTTGTAGACGAGATAGACCAGGGTGAACTCCCCGGGGACGACGGTCGTGGCCATGTCTCCGACGGCGACCGGAAGGGTGTCCTCGTCGATCTTGCGCCGCAGGACCGCTGTCATGTGCTCGGACAGTTCGATGCCCACTACGGGCACGCCGCGTTGCCGGAGCGGGACGCCCACCCGTCCGGTTCCGATGGCGAACTCCAGTGCCCGGCCGTCGCCGGCGAGTTCGGTGAGGAAGGCGAGGGTCGGTCCGAGGACGGCGGCCGAGGACATCTCGGTCTCCTCGGCGTCGTAGCGGTCGGCGGTCGCACGGGTCCATAGCTCACTACTCGTCACGGGCCGCTACTCTGCCGGGCGCGGCGGGGAGCTGTCCACGTATTTAGCCAGGGAGCACGTCAACGTCCCGGCGCTCCCGCGTGCAGGCCGTCCATGACGAGGTCCAGCAACCGGGTGACCTGCGGTCGCCAGTCACCGCGGGGATCGATCTGCCAGAGCCCGGCGATGGCCAGGAGGAAGTCGTCCGTGGTGACTCCAGGGCGGATGGTGCCCGCTTCCTCGTTGGCGCGGAGCAGGAGTTCGGCCGCGGAGGTCAGCGGGGCGTGGCCCGGCTTCGCCGGGCTTTCCGGAGCGCTGGTCGCCTGGCGGATCGCGTCCGCCAGCCCGGCCTTGGCCATGGCGAACTCGGCGAAGCGGTCCATCCAGTCACGCAGTGCCCGGTCGGGTTCCCGGCTCCCGAGCAACTGGGCCGCACTGTCGGCGACCTGCTGCATCTCGTGGCGGTAGATCTCGAGGACGAGCGCCTCGCGATGGGGGAAGTTGCGGTAGAACGTGGCCTGCCCGACGCCCGCCTTCTTCGCGATCACGCTCAGCGGGGTGTCCGCGCAGCGCGTCAGCTCGGCCAGTGCCACCTCCAGGATGCGCTCGCGATTGCGTTGTGCGTCCGAGCGCTGGGGTGCGTGCTTCTTCTGCTGCACTCGTCCTCCTCCCAGGCTCCTGGCCGAACCCGGTCTTGCTAAGCGGACAGCTGTCCGCTAAGTTCTTGCTCTAACGGACAGCTGTCCGGTTGACTCCACCATAGCCGCGGACGCGGTCGGTGCGAACGGCGAGGGCCGCCGTCATGGTCACCCCTGCCGCGTATCGCGCGTGCTTTCCCCAGTGCATTCCCCTGTACAAGCGTCAGCTCACGTCCTGACTCCTCTGTCTGCCGGACCGCCCACCTCGAACGCCTTCCGGATCCCGGATATGCGAAAGAAGGCTGATCATGGCCCCAGCTCCCTCGTCGACGTACAGCGCCGTCACCTTGAACATCAACGGCGAGAAGCACCAGCTGACCGTCGACCACCGCACCACCCTGCTCGACGCCCTGCGTGAGCGTCTCGATCTGACCGGCACGAAGAAGGGCTGTGACCAGGGACAGTGCGGTGCGTGCACGGTCCTGATCGACGGGCGTCGAGCGGTTTCCTGTCTGCACCTCGCGGTGGCCGCCGAGGGGCGCGAGATCACCACCATCGAAGGCGTGGCCGAGGGTGAGCGGCTGCATCCGGTGCAGCAGGCGTTCCTCGACTTCGACGGCTACCAGTGCGGCTACTGCACTCCCGGGCAGATCTGCTCGGCCATCGCGGTGATCGAGGAACACGCGGCGGGCTGGCCCAGCGCCGTCACCGACGACGTACGGCCCGAAGCGGACCCGCCGCCACTGACGGCCGACGAGATCCGGGAGCGGATGAGCGGCAACCTGTGCCGCTGCGGCGCGTATGTGTCGATCGTCCAGGCCGTCGCCCGGGCTGCTGCCGTCCAGGCGGCGGGCGACGAGGCCACGGAGGCGATGGCATGAGGGAGTTCGGCTATCAGAGGGTGTCCGATGTCGCCGGTGCGGTCGCGCTGCTCGGTGCCGATCCGGACGCACGCTTCCTCGCCGGCGGCACCAACCTCGTCGACCTGATGAAGACCGGCGTCGAGCGGCCCGCCCGGCTCGTCGACGTGCGAGAACTACCCCTGGACCGAGTCGAGTCGACGCCGGAGGGCGGACTGCGCATGGGCGCGACCGTCACCAACAGCGACCTCGCGGCCCACCCCGAAGTCCGTCGGAACTACCCGGCGTTGGCGCAGGCGGTGCTGGCCGGCGCCTCCGGGCAACTGCGCAACATGGCCACGGTCGGCGGCAATCTGCTCCAGCGCACCCGTTGCGGCTACTTCACCGATGTGACCCGCCCCTGCAACAAGCGCCTTCCCGGCAGCGGCTGCCCCGCCGTCGAGGGTGAGCACCACAACCACGCCGTCCTCGGCGCTTCCGACCACTGCGTGGCCGTCCACCCCTCGGACATGGGTGTGGCGCTGACCGCCTTCGACGCCGTGGTCTCGTACGAAACCGCGGACGGGCCGGGCGAGTTGCCGCTCACCGAGTTCTATCTGCCCGTCGGTGACACCCCGCACCGGGAGACCGCGCTGCCGGCGGGTGCGCTGATCACCGGCGTCACGCTGCCGCCCGCCCCGGTCGCCGCCCGCTCCCGCTACCGCAAGGTGCGCGAGCGTGCCTCGTACGCGTTCGCGATCGGTTCGATCGCCGCCGCGCTCGACGTACGCGACGACGTCGTGCGCGAGGTGCGCCTGGCCTTCGGTGCGGTCGCATCCCGGCCGTGGCGGGCCCGGGCGGCCGAGCGGGTGCTCACCGGGGCACCGGCCGACCCCGAGACGTTCGCGGCCGCCGCGGACGCCGAACTGGCGGCGGCGAAGCCGCTGCCCCGCAACGGATACAAGGTCACGCTCATGCGCAATCTCGTGGTGGCCGTGCTGACCGAACTCGCCGAGGAGGCCGCCCGATGACCACCACCACGACCGGTACCACGACGGCGCGGGGCTCCGTCGGCACGGCGCACACCCGTGTGGAAGGCCGGGACAAGGTCACGGGAGCCGCCCGCTACGCGGGCGAGATCCCCTTCGCCGGGCTCGCCCACGGCTGGCTGGTCCTGTCCACCGTCGCCCGCGGCCGACTCCGCTCGGTCGAGACCGGCCCCGTCCTCGCGATGCCCGGCGTCCTCACCGTGCTGCACCACGAGAACGCCCCCCGCGTGGACAGCGACTTCATCGGCACGCTCGGGATCCGGCCGGACCCGGGCGTGGCCCTCTTCCAGCACGACCGGATACCGCACCTGGGCTGGCCGGTCGCGCTGGTCGTCGCCGAGACGTCCGAGCAGGCCAGAGAAGCCGCCGAAGCACTCGTGGTGCACTACGAGCGGGAACCCCACGACGTCGCCTTCTTCGCCGGACACCCGGACGCGTACCCGGTGGACGGTCATATGCCGGCGGTGGCGGAGAAGGGCGACCTGCAGGCCGCGCTCGCCGCCTCCACCGTCCTCGTGGACGCCGAGTACACCACCCCGGAAGAGCACCACAACCCGATGGAGCCGCACGCGGCGACGGCTCACTGGGACGGCGGCCGGCTCGAAGTCGTCGACTCCAACCAGGGCACCACCTGGGTCGCGGGCGACCTCGCGAAGTTGTTCTCGCTCGACCCGGCTGCGGTGCGGGTGCGGTCCGAGCACATCGGCGGAGGCTTCGGCAGCAAGGGCGTCCGCGCCCATCAGGTGGCCGCCGTGATGGCAGCGACCGCCCTCCAGCGCCCGGTCCGGGTCGTCATGACCCGCCGTCAGATGTTCTCCCTGGCCGGTTACCGCAGTCCCACGACACAGCGGGTCAGGCTCGGCGCCGACGCCGACGGGCGGCTGCGCGCGCTGGAACACCGCTGTCTGAACCTCACCTCCACCGTGTACGAATTCGTCGAGCCGGGCGCCGCTCCGGCCCGGGTGATGTACGACGCCGATGCCCATCACACGGCCAACCGGGTCGTACGGCTCGATGTGCCGACCCCGACCTGGATGCGGGCGCCGGGCGAGGCACCCGGATCGTTCGCGCTGGAGGCCGCGCTCGACGAACTCGCCGAGAAGTGCGGGATCGACCCGATCGAGCTGCGCGCACGCAACGAGCCCGACCGGGGCCCCGTGTCCGGACTGCCGTTCAGCAGCCGCAATCTGCTCGCCTGCTTCCACGAGGGTGCCCGCAGGTTCGGCTGGGCGGACCGGGATCCGCGTCCGGGCCGGCGCCGCGACGGGCGCTGGCTGCTCGGGACCGGCACCGCGGCCGCCTCGTTCCCGTCGGGGGCCGGACCGTCCACGGCGGCCCTCACGGCGGAACCGGACGGCACCTTCACCGTGCGCATCGCCGCCGCGGACATCGGAACGGGCGCGCGGACCGCGCTCACCCTGGTCGCCGCCGACGCGCTCGACGTGACGCCGGACCGGGTCCGGGTGCGGATCGGGGACAGCGACTTCGGACCGGCGATGATCGCCGGCGGTTCGATGGGCACCCGCTCCTGGGCCTGGGCCGTCCAGACCGCGGCCGGTGAGCTGCGGGAACGGCTCGCCCTCGGGGCGGACATCCCCCCGGAGGGGATCACGGTACGGTCCGACACCACCGCCGTCCTCAAGTCCCTCGCACGCAAGGAGCGGCACTCGTTCGGGGCGCAGTTCGCCGAGGTCGCAGTGGACGTCACCACCGGCGAGGTGCGGGTGCGGCGCATGCTGGGCATCTTCGCGGCGGGCCGGATGGTCAACCCGCTCACCGCGCGCAGCCAGTTCGTCGGAGGCATGGTCTGGGGCATCTCCATGGCCCTGCACGAGGAGGCGGTGCGGGACCAGGACTCGGGCGGCCACGTGGGTGCCGACCTCGCTGGCTATCACGTCGCCACGCACGCGGACGTGCCGCTCATCGAGGCGGACTGGATCGACGACCCGGACCCGGACGACCCGGTCGGGATCAAGGGCGTCGGCGAGATCGGCATCGTGGGCGCCGCGGCGGCGATCGCCAACGCGGTCTGGCACGCGACCGGCGTCCGTCACCGGAGCCTGCCCATCCGGCCCGATCGCGTCCTGTCGGGCGGCAGCGGAGCGACACATGCTTGACATCGCCGAGGAGCTGAACCGCTGGACTGCTCAGGGCCGGTCCTTCGCCGTGGCGACCGTCGTGGCCGTCGGCGGCAGCGCGCCGCGCGAACCCGGCGCCGCCCTCGCCGTCGACAGTGAGGGAACGGTCATCGGCTCGGTCTCCGGCGGCTGTGTCGAGGGTGCGGTGTACGAGTTGTGCCGACAGGCGCTGAGCGAGGGAGAGAGCGTCCTCGAACGGTTCGGCTACAGCGACGAGGACGCCTTCGCCGTCGGCCTGACCTGCGGCGGCGTCATCGACATCCTGGTCACCCCGGTCGATGCGCAGGCGCCCGCCACGGCGGTGGTCCACTCGGCGTTGGCGGCGGCCGTGCAAGGCGAGCCGGTGGCTCTCGCGCGGATCGTCCGGGGCCCGGCCGAACTCCTCGGCAGGGCCCTGCTGGTCCGCCCCGACGGATCCGTCGAAGGCGGCCTCGGGGGTCATCCGGAGCTGGACCGGACGGCGGCGGAGGAGGCCCGGGCCCTGCTGGACACCGGCCGCACCGGCACGGTCGACCTCTCCGAGGACGGATCGCACTGCCCCGGCGGTCTCACACTGCTGGTCGAGTCGAGCGTCCCCCGGCCCCGTATGATCGTCTTCGGCGCGATCGACTTCGCCGCGGCGCTGGTGCGGGTGGGCACGTTCCTCGGCTACCACGTGACCGTGTGCGACGCCCGCCCCGTCTTCGCCACGCGAGCCCGTTTCCCCGAGGCCGACGACATCGTGGTGGACTGGCCGCACCGCTACCTCCAGCGCACCGCGACCGACGGGCGCACCGTCCTGTGCGTGCTCACCCACGACGCCAAGTTCGACATACCACTGTTGAAGGCCGCCCTGCGGATGCAGGTCGCCTACGTCGGCGCCATGGGGTCGCGCCGCACCCACGAGGACCGCACCCGGCGACTGCGTGAAGCAGGCGTGAGCGGGCGGGAGCTGGCCCGGCTGAGGTCGCCGATCGGCCTCGATCTCGGCGCGCGTACGCCCGAGGAGACCGCGCTGTCCATCGCGGCGGAGGTCGTGGCGGCCCGGCGAGGCGGCACCGGCGTCCCGCTGACCGGCTCGGGGACGCCGATCCACCGCGACAGCGACGGGCGCGGCAGCGCCGTGGCCGCCTGAGGCGCCGGGCGCTGGCGGCGCGACGTCGAGGGCGAGGAAAGCGAGAGGACTAGCATCAAAGGGGATTTGAGTGGAGAAGGAAGCCCCCTCATGGCCTCGCCACGATCAACGGTAGCAGTCAGTCCGGGATCAGGTCGCGCAGATTTCCCGGGGTGATGACCCGGGAGCCGGGAGGCAGTACCTCGGGCCGCTCCAGGCCGATGTAGGTGACCGGACCGTCCAGGACCGTCTCGCCGTCCCAGACCGTCACACGCGTGGCATCGTCGGCCATCAGGTCGGTGAGGTAGCGCACCGTCAGGGGAGCGCGCTCCATGACGCCGCGCAGCAGCGTCGCGACCGACACCCGGTGCTCCTCGACCCGGTTGGCCGACGGCTCGCCCTTGAGGTAGAGATGCAGCCATCGGGCGCGCCACCGGCCGTCACGGCCGCGGTGGAACGCCAGCGGCAGCGCGACCCGGCCGGGGCCGCGCAGCTCCGACTTCATGCGCACGGTGCGCGGCTCGAACGGTCGGCCTCGCTGTTCGGCGTCGCGCAGCATGAAGCCGAAGAACGACTCCTCCGTCTCCTCGAAGCCCTCACCCGTGTAGATGTGGACCTGCGGGACGATGAAGGTGCCGCGCACGGCGCCCAGCCGCAGATTGATGAACTCCGAGGCGCCGTCGGGGGCGTCGGTGATGTCGCCCGAGTGCTCGCCCTCGACGTCGGTGAGGCTGGTGTAGGACAGCCAGGAGCGGGTCGAGTAGTCGGAGTTCAGGGTCAGTGCCGACAGGTCGTAGTCGGTGCGGCGGGCCGTCTGCTTCCAGTGGACGAAGAAGCGCAGCAGCTCGCCGTCGACCGGGGAGACGGAACCGCGGGGCAGTACGCCGAGGCCGGACGTGGTCGCCCGGCCGCTCAGCGGGAGCGCGACCTCCAGCACATCGGGGTCGACCACCAGGTGGCCGGGGGCCGGGAGGCGCCGGCGTATCTCGGTGTCGAGGGCGGCTATCAGGCGGGTGCGCTCCGCAGCTCCCACGGCCGGCCGGGTGTCGGGGACGACCCGGGCGCGGCCGAGACGGTTGACGAAGAGCCGGCTCTTGCCGGTCTGCGCGGCGCGGTTGTGGAGGTGCTCCCGGACCGACAGCACCACCCGGCCGGAGACCAGGGGGGCGACCTGTTCGGCGGCGGCCATGACGGCGTCGCGTTCGGCCTGTGTGGCCGCCGTGCGCAGCAGGCGGTCCAGGGCGCGGAACAGCTTGCCGGGTGCGGACTTGAGCATCTCCGTCGCCGAGACGACGTCGCCCGTGTCGAGCAGCTCCTCGACCCGGCTGTCGAAGGACCGTGCGGTCTTGTCCCCCCGGGCGACGGCGAACACCTCGGCGGCATGCGGCCGGCCAGGGTACTCGTGCGGGTGGAGGCGTTCGCCGAGGCGCTTCCACGCCTCGCGGTGCGCCGCCACGTCGGCGAGCTTGGCCGGGGCCGTGGCGACCACGGTGTCGAGGCCGGCGAGCAGGGCGCGACGGACCGGGCGGGGCAGCGCGCGGAACCGCGTCGGTTCCCGCAGGGTCACGTCACCGCCCGAGAGCGCACAGGCCAGGCGGAGCACATCGGTGACGGTGTCCAGCAGGGGCTCCGCGCCCGCCGTGAGACGGGCCTGGTTGACGACGGCGCGGATCTCCCGGACCGGTATCGCGTCCGGCTGAGGGCCCTTGGTGCAGTGCTCGGCGAGTATCCGCAGGTCGTCCAGCTCGTCGTCGCCGAGCGGAGTGGGGCTGCCGGCCAGCGCCAGATACAGGGCCGTGACCTCGTCCGCCAGGTCGCCGCCCCGCCGCAGAACCGTCATGCGGTCGCCGGCCGCGGCGATCAGCTCGTCGTGGGCGGCGAGCATCTCGGCGTAGGTGTGGCGGTAGTTGCCGTAGGACGGGAGGGTGAGCAGGTCCAGGACACCGCTCTTCAGCTGGGCCATCGTGCGCTCGTGCGTGGTGTCGTCGTCGAGCGCCTCGGCGATGCGGCCCATCCAGAAGTCGAAGGTGTCGGGCACGTTGGCCGGGAAGTCGATGAAGTAGACGTTGTGCCGCACGTGGTCCCCGACCATCTCGCGGACGGTGGCCAGGGTACGCACGGCGGTGTCGACGACCGTGTCCTGGGAGAGCGTCGACAGGTGCTCCAGCAGGTCCGCCGAGAGTTTGAAGCCCACGGACATCAGCGCGGCGTCGAACTGCCGCGCTGCGACGTCGCCCGTCCCCGAGGGCCCCGTGGGGGCGGGGAGGCGGTGGGTGTGCCGGACGACCAGCGGTTCGAGACGGTGGATCACCGCCGCATGATTCCACGGCGGCGCGAGACGGTGCATTCGGGTTTTTCGTCCCCGGCCGCGCAGACGTCCCGGACCGCCCCTCTACGTTCCCGGCCGCACACACCCCGGACCGCCCCTCTACGTCCCAGTCCGCGCGCCCCCCGGTCGCCCGCATGCTCCCCGCCCGTCCACACGCCGGAGGCTGCCCATCGAGCGCGGGCGGATCGCTCATATGGGGGTGATGCGCCATGGGGGTGCTTCCTCGTCTTCCGGCGGGCGGGAGGGCCGGTCGGCGGCCTCGTCGAGGGCGTCGTCGAGGGAGGAGGCGGCCATGACGAGCGAGAGATGGGTGAAGGCCTGGGGGAAGTTGCCCAGTTGCTCGCCGCCGGGGCCGATCTCCTCGGCGAACAGGCCGACGTGGTTGGCGTAGGTCTGCATCTTCTCGAACGTGTAGCGCGCTTTGGCCAGTTGGCCCGAGCGGGTCAGGGCGTCGACGTAGAGGAAGGTGCACAGGCTGAAGGTGCCTTCCGCACCGCGCAGTCCGTCGGGGGAGGCGGCCGGGTCGTAGCGGTAGACCAGGCTGTCGGAGACCAGTCTGCGGTCGATGGCGTCCAGCGTGTTCAGCCAGCCCGGGCTCAGGGGGGCGAGGAAGCCCAGCCGGGGGATCAGGAGCAGCGACGCGTCCAGGACGTCGCTGTCGTAGTGCTGGACCAGCGCCTGTTCCTCCTTGTTCCAGCCGCGCTCCATGACCTGGTCGAGGATGGCGTCACGGGCGGCGGTCCACAGTGCGGTGTCCGCCGGCCGGCGCCACTCCTGGGCCAGCCGTAGACCGCAGTCGAACGCCACCCAGCACATCACGCGGCTGTAGGTGAAGTCCTTGCGCCCGCCGCGGGTTTCCCAGATGCCCTCGTCGGGCCGGTCCCAGGAGTCGGCTAGCCAGTCCAGGGTCCGGCTCAGTCCCTTCCAGCCGTGGTAGCCCACATGTGTGCCGATCTTGCGGCTCTCGGACAGCGCGTACAGGGCCTCGCCGTAGATGTCCAGCTGGAGCTGGTCGGCGGCGGCGTTGCCGGCCCGGACCGGTGAGGAGCCGTGATAGCCCTCCAGATGTCCGAGGATCTCCTCGGGCAGCCGGGGGTCCCCGTCCACCCGGTACATGATCTGGAGGGGTTCTCCGTCGGGCCCCGCCTGGTCGTGCAGCCGGTCTCCCAGCCAGTGGACGAAGGCGTTCGCCTCCTCGACGAAGCCGAGGTCGAGCAGGGCGCGCACGGACAGGGAACCGTCGCGGACCCAGGTGTAGCGGTAGTCCCAGTTGCGTTCCCCGCCGATCTGTTCCGGCAGGCCCATGGTGGCCGCGGCGATCGGGGCTCCGGTGGGGGCGTAGGTGAGCAGTTTCAGCGTGATGGCCGAGCGGTGCACCATGTCCGGCCAGCGTCCTCGGTAGCGGCAGGTGCGGACCCAGCGCTGCCAGAAGCCGATGGTCTGCCAGATCTCGCGGGACAGTTGCTCCTCGGTCGGCGGCGGGGGCGCGGATCCGCCCGGCTCGCAGACGGTGAGGACCGTGGCGGAGACCTGTCCTTCGGACAGGGTCACCTCCCCGATGACGTCCTGGCCGTCACGCCGCAGCGGAAAGGTGCTCTGCAGATGGGCGGTGATGCCCGGGGAGTGGAAGGACGCGGTGTCCTCCCGCAGTTCGAGGGTGTGTGCGGCCCGCGCGTAGTCGAAACGGGGACGGCACTCCAGGACGAAGCGGACCGTACCGCGCACGGTCCGCACGGCCCGGACCAGGGTGTGGCGGTCACTGGCCTGATGGGGTCGCTTGATCGGCATGCAGTCGATCACTTCGCCCACGCCGTCGGCCGACATGAACCGGCTCACCAGCACGGCGCTGTCCGGATAGTAGAGCTGCCGCCAGGTCCCGCCGTCCCCGCTCACTGGTGCCCACCGGAAGTAGCCCCCTCGGTCGTGGTCCAGCAGGGCCGCGAAGACACTGGGCGAGTCGAACCGCGGAGCGGCGAACCAGTCCACGACACCCTGCGCGGAGACCAGGGCGGCGGTCTGCAGATCGCCCACCAGCCCGTGATCGGCGATCGGCGGATAGCGATCCATGGTCCCAATGTGACTCATGAGGTGGCGGTGCGCACGGCGAGTCCGGCAGCGAGTCCGGGTGGCCGCGGCTCCGGTGGACCGCCGCCCCCACCACCCTGTCGGACGGTCTCCTTCCGCAACGCCGAAGGAGTGAAGGCGCACCGGAGTCGGGTTTCGCGGCCCGCCGAGTGCCGTCCGCAGTGGTGGGGTCAGGGGTGGTCGGCCGGAGCGCCGAGGTGGTCCCGGCCGTGTTCCGGGGCGGTACCGACAGGAGGCGGACGTGGGCACCATCGTGGACGAGGCTCAGAAGACCGGCGGTGTTCCGCTCCTCAAAGGACAGAAGGCGTTGGTCACCGGCGCCAACTCCGGGATCGGCAGGGCCACCGCCGTCGGTCTGGGCCGGATGGGCGCCGACGTCGTCGTCAACTACGTCGCCGACGCCGACTCCGCGGACCAGGTGGTGCGGGAGATCGAGGGCTTCGGGGTGCGCGCCTACGCCCACCAGGCGGACGTCTCCCAGGAGGACCAGGTCGTCGGCATGGTGTCCCGCATGGTGGAGGAGCTGGGCACCGTCGACATCCTGGTCGCCAACGCCGGTCTGCAGCGGGACGCCCGCCTCACGGACATGACCCTCACGCAGTGGCAGAAGGTCGTGGACGTCAATCTCACCGGGCAGTTCCTGTGCGCGCGGGAGGCGACCCGGGAGTTCCTGCGCCGGGGAGTGGTCCCCGAGGTGTCGTCGTCCGCCGGGAAGATCATCTGCATGAGCTCGGTGCACCAGACGATCCCCTGGGCGGGCCACGCGAACTACGCGGCCTCCAAGGGCGGCGTCCTGATGCTGATGGAAACCATGGCCCAGGAGCTGGCACCGCACCGTATCCGGGTCAACGGGGTCGCGCCCGGGGCGATCCGCACCCCCATCAACCGCAGCGCCTGGGACACCCCCCAGGCCGAGGCGAGCCTGCTGAACCTGATCCCGTACGGCAGGGTGGGCGAGCCGGAGGACATCGCGCGGGCGGTCGCCGTGCTGGCCTCCGACCTGCTCGACTACGTCGTCGGGGCCACCCTCTATGTCGACGGCGGTATGACCCTGTTCCCGGGCTTCGCCACGGGAGGCTGAGGCTGACGCGCGGTCTCCGGCATGGGTGCCCCCAAGCGTGCTACGAGCCCCGGCGGGGCACCCGGCTGCCGACCCGGGCCCTGCGCCGGAAGCGGCTCACCCCGGGGCGGTGGCGGACGCCGTCCACGAACAGGTCGTACACCGTGCCCGGCCCGTCGCGCGGGACCGGGGGACGGACGTCAAGAACGCGACCCGCGGTCCTGTTCCGCGCGCTCGGCGTTCCTCTCCTTGATGCGGGCGGCTTCCCTGCGGACCTCGGCCTGGGTGGCGCGTTCCTTCTCCAGCCACTCGGGCCGGTCCTGCTTGAGCGCCTCGATCTGCTCGGTGGTGAGGGGCTCCGTGACCCCGCCGCGCGCGAGACCCGCGATGGACACGCCCAGCTTCTCCGCCACCACCGGGCGGGGGTGCGGGCCGTTGAGCCGCAGCTCCCGCAGCCACTCGGGCGGATTCGCCTGGAGCTCGTTCAGCTCGGTGCGCGAGACGACACCCTCCTGGAACTCGGCGGGGGTGGCGGGGAGGTACACACCCAGCTTCTTCGCCGCGGTCGCGGGCTTCATCGTCTGGGCGGTCTGGTGCGACTTCATGGTGTCCAGACTATCCGCCGGGTACGAGCCCTTTGACCACGCCCGGTAACCTGGCGGGGTGACAGGCTCGGAAGTACCTCCCGCGTTCCGGCTCGCGTACGTCCCCGGGGTGACGCCCGCCAAGTGGGTGCGGATCTGGAACGAGCGCCTGCCCGATGTCTCTTTGGCCCTGCTCCAGGTGCCGGCGGCACAGGCCCCTGAGGTACTGCGCGACCGGGCGGCCGACGCGGGGCTCGTCCGGCTGCCGGTGGACCGCACCTTCTTCAGCGCGATCCCCCTCTACACCGAGACGACGGTCGTCGTCGTCCCCAAGGAGCACCTGGTGACAGCCGTGGACGAGGTGTCCCTGGGAGACCTCGCCGACGAGGTCCTGTTCCACCCCCTCGACGACGTCCTGGGCTGGGAGCAGCCGCCGGGGCGGCCCGCGTTCGAGCGGCCCGCCACGACGGAGGACGCGATCGAGCTGGTGGCGGCAGGTGTGGGGGTTCTCGTCGTCCCGCAGTCGCTGGCGCGGCTGTATCACCGCCGGGACGTCACCTACCGGCCCGTCGTGGACGCCCCCCAGTCGGGCGTGGCCCTCGCCTGGCCGGAGGACGCGACCACGGACCTGGTCGAGGACTTCATCGGGATCGTGCGCGGGCGGACGGTGAACAGCACGCGGGGGCGCACTCCGGCTCAGGCCGGCGCGCAGCCCCAGCAGACGCGCCCCGACACGGCCGGCGCCCGGCGCCAGCCCGCGGCGGGCAAGACGGCGGGGAAGTCCGGAAGGTCGGGGAAGCCGACGGGCCGGAGCGCGCGGAGCGGTTCCGGCGGATCCCAGGCCAGCAACCGGCGCGGCAAGCCCCGCCGCCGCTCGTAGACGCCCGGCGCCGATCGTGGTCGGCGGGGACGCCACTCGAGGTGTCGCACAACGGGTGGCCCGGCCGTCCGGGGCGGTCAGGTCGGGGCCGTGCGGCCGATCGACTCCACCAGCGGCAGCAGCCGGTGCGGCACGCGCTCGCGCAGCGCCACCTCCGTGCGGGTGCGCACGACCCCCGGCAGGCTGATCAGTGTCTGGATCACGTCCTCAAGGTGCTCGTTGTCCCGCGCCACGACCCGGGTCATCAGATCACCGCCCCCGGTGATCGAGAACGCCTCGACGATCTCCGGCACGGCCGCGAGCGCGTCGCCCACGTCGTCCAGGTGCCCCTGGGTGACCTCGATGTGCACGAACGCGAGCACCGGGTGGCCGAGCGCGGCGGGGGACAGGGAAGGGCCCGTACCGGTGATCACTCCGTCGCGCTCCAGGCGGTCCAGCCGGGCCTGGAGGGTGCCGCGCGCGATGCCCAGGATCCGCGCGTACTCCCGCACGCTAGTGCGCGGCTGCTGAATCAGCAGCCGCAGGATACGGGTGTCGAGTCCGTCCACGGCCATGGTCCGTTGGCCTCCCTGGTGCCCGGCTGGATCTGGCACGACTGTACCAATGGCTCAGTGGGCGGCCAGCCGCTTGAGCCACTTCCCTGCTGATGCTTTCCTTGGGGCCATCAATGGCGCCGCGCAGCGCAGGACCGGTGACGAAGCCGGAAACCGTGCCCGCGGCGCCATTCCCATGTCCGGGCGGCACACAGACACGCGGGGGGCGGATTTCCCACGGTGAAGAAGATGTTCATGGCTCCGGATCCGGGGCTGTTCCGGCTGCGGGTCTCGCTGCGCGCGGTCCTCGGCATCGGCGTCGCCGTGACCGCGTGCGCGTCGGCCGGGCTGTCCCTGCCCGCCTCGATCACCGGCGGGCTCGCCGCGCTTCTCGCGCTGTTCACGGTCGCCGACCCGACGGTGCGGGGCCAGGCGGTCACCACCGCGCTGCTGCCCGTCGTCGGCCTGCCCGTCCTCGCGGTCGCGACCGTCCTGCACGGGGTGCCGGCGGTGCGGGACGCGGCATGGCTCGTGGTGGTCTTCGCCGGTGTGTACGCCCGCCGCTGGGGTCCGCGGGGCAACGCGCTCGGCATCTTCGCCTTCATGACGTTCTTCGTCGCGCAGTTCCTGCACGCCGTCCCGGATCGGCTGCCGGAGCTGTGCGCGGCCGTGGCGCTGTCGCTGGCCGCCGCGGCGGCGGTCCGGTTTCTGTGGTGCGTCGAGCGCCGTACGCCGCTGCCCGCCGTACCCGCGCCGCTCGACGGGCGAGGCCTGGCCCGGCCCGCCACCCGGCAGGCCTTCCAGGCGACGGCCGCCTGTGCCTTCGCGGTCGTCGTGGGCCAGGCGCTGTCGTACGAGCGCTGGTACTGGGCCGTCGGCACCACCTGGTGGATCTTCGTGAACACCGCCTCGCGCGGCGAGACGCTGGTCCGCGGCTTCCGGCGGGTCGTCGGCACGGTCACCGGCATCGTCGCCGGGCTGCTGGTCGCCGTGCCGCTGCACGGCGCCCCCGCGCCCACGGCCGCGCTCATCGCCGCCTGCGTGTTCGGGATCTTCTACACGGCTGCGCCGTCCTACAGCTGGATGATGTTCTTCGTCACCGTCATGGCGGGCCTGCTGTACGGGCTGCTCGGCGTCCTGCGCCCCGGTCTGCTCGGTCTGCGCCTCGCGGAGACGGGCGTCGGGGCGCTCGGCGCCGCGCTCGCCGTCGTGCTCGTCCTGCCGATCACCACCCACGCGGTCACCGACCGATGGGTGCGCCGGGCCGTGCACGCCGTGCACGGCTGCACCGCAGCGGCGGCGCGGCGGCTCGCGGGCGACACAGAGGCGGACCCCGCGTTCCGCGCCGCCGAGCTGGAGGCGCTGCTGAGGCGGGTGCGGCAGGCCCTCGCACCGCTGGTGCACCCGCTGAACCCGCTGCGGGCCCGCAAGGCCCGGGCCCGGCAGGTGCTCGCCCTGCTCGACATGTGCGCCCGGGAGACCCGCGGCCTGGTGGCCGTGGCAGCCGACCCCGACGCCTCGCACGACGCACGCCTCACCGCCGCGTGCCGGCGTGTCGAGGCCGCGGTGGAGGCACTGCTCGGCGCGGTCCCGGAGCGCGTGCTCGCGGCGCACCCGGGTGCCCCCGGCCACCACCCGGGCGCCAAGCAGGCGCTCGGCCACCTCCACGGCCTGGAACGGGCCCTGCTCGCACTGGCCGCGCCGCTGCGCGGCTCGTCGCCGGCCCAGGCCTGACTTTTCCCGCACGCCGCCCCTTGGTCTAGACCTACTGCTACGGTCGTCCCGGCAGCGCGTCGACGAGAGGGGACGGCAGTGGCGGACGGCGGCGGGCGGCGGGCGTACATCGGCTCGTTCACCACGGCGGGAGGGCGCGGCATCCTCACGGCCGAAGTCGATCCGGACAGCGGAGCCCTGACCGTCCTCAGCGCCCTGAACGGGCTGCCCGACCCGTCTTACCTGGCCCTGTCCGGGGAGATGCTGTACGCGGTCAGCGAGGCACCCGACGGTGCGGTCGCCGCGTACCGTCTCGACGATCACCGGCTCGAACCCGCCGGTCCGCCGGTCCGCGTCGGCGGCGAACCCACGCATCTGAGCCTGCACGACGGTCATGTCCTGACCGCCGACTACGGCTCCGGCAGCGTCACCGCCGTCCCCCTGCGCGCCGAGGGAACCCTGGCGGACCGCGCGTCCGGCGTGCTCCGGCATCGGGGCGCGGGGCCCGTTCCGCGGCTACAGGAGGGTCCCCACGCCCATCAGGTACAGCCCGACCCGAGCGGTCGCTGGGTGGTCAGCGTCGACCTGGGCACGGACTCCGTCCGCGTGTGCGTACTTCGGGACGGGGCCGTGCTGCTGCACCGCGAGACGCCACTGCCCGCCGGGTCGGGCCCGCGCCAGCTGGTCTTCCATCCGGACGGCGACCGCGCCTACGTCCTGAACGAGCTGACGCCGACCGTCACCGTCTGCCGCTGGGACGCCGGGGCGGGAGTCCTCGAACCGGTCGCCGAGACGCCGGTGCTGCCCGAACCGCCCATGGGCGACGCCTACCCGTCGGGAATCGTCGCCTCGCCCGACGGGCGCTTCGTATGGACCGCGACCCGGGGACAGGACCTGCTGTCCGTGCTCGCCGTCGAGGGCGACGGGCTGCGGCCGGTGGCCGCGGTGCCGTGCGGGGGCATCTGGCCGCGGGCGATCGCCCTGTCGAAAGGGTTCCTCTACGTCGCCAACGAACGGTCCGGGGACGTGACCTGGTTCGCGCTGAACAGGGAGACCGGCCTGCCGCGGCGTGGCGGTTCGGTGGAGGCGCCGGCGGCCTCCTGCGTCGTCTTCCGCTGACCAGGGCTCTCCTGTGCCCTCGACAGCCGTCCTGTGCACCGGTAGGGCAACGGGCCCCCGGGCCGGCGAAGCCAAGGGCCCGCTCCTGTGAGGGAAGCGGGCTCCTTGGCCGTACAGGTGCTCTGGTGCGGGGCTCAGCGGACCGGTGCGCCCTGCGGCTGCTGCGGGGCGATGCCGAGCGCCGTCATGTACTTGGCGAGCGTCAGCTTGCCGATCGCCGGATACGCGCCCAGGGCCTCGGCGGTGGGGCAGCCCGCCTCCTCGGCGGCCGCGTTCAGCAGACCGGCCTCCAGCTCCGGGCCGATCAGATACGGAGCGAGCGCGAGCTGCTGAGAACCCGATGAGCGCAACTGCTCGGCGATGCCCGCGATCGAGCCCTCCTGGTCCAGCGCAGCCGCCATCACCGGCACGGCGAGACGGGCGGCCAGCAGCATGCCGGTGATCCCGGCCGCCTGCACGGCCTCCTCGCCGCCGACGGTCGCGAGGATGATGCCGTCGGCGGCCGTCGCCACGGTGAACAGACGGGCACGGTCGGCGCGGGCCAGACCGGCCTCCGACAGGCGCACGTGCAGCGCCTCGGCGAGCAGCGGGTGCGGGCCGAGCACATCGGTGAGCTCGGCCGCGACGCGACTGTCCATCACGGCCTGGCGGATCCGGCGCAGCAGCGCGCTGTCCGGACCGGCCAGCAGGGGCACCACGATGGCGACGGGACCCTCGGGCGCCTTGGTCTCCACGCCGGCCGCGACCGCCTGCTCGTAGCGGGCGGTGCGCGCCTCGGCGGCCTGGGTGAGGACCGACTGCAGCGTGGGGAACTCGGAGTCGTCCCCGTCCACGTAACCGATCTGCGCGTCGAGACCGGGCAGCTCGGAACGCGCGATGCTCACGACCTCCTCGGCGAGGCTGCGCGTGGCGGCGCTGGGCGTGCCCGGCACCGCGAGGACGAGCGCGGGCGCGCCTTCGGGAGCCGCCAGCGGCTCGGGGCGGCGGTGCCGCCCGGGCTGGCGGGGTCGCGGCATTCGTACAGGCAGGCCGGATGCCGGCCCAGTGGGGGAGCTCATGGCGCCGCATGCTACTGGCTTTGTGGGCTTCCCTGTTCGGGGAGGGTGCAGGTGAGCGGTATCCGTCCGGTTTTGTCGGATGAGTTACGTACGGATGAGAAGTGATCGATACGGTGCGACTTTCCCGTCACGCACCGCGATTATCATCCCACTCCCGGCAAAGGAGACCACTCGCCTTTTTCGGTCACGACGTACGGCGGTCGTTCGTCGCAGGGCAGTTGGAGCGCATCGTCCGCCGGGGCGAGTGCGATCCGCACGGCCCCGCGCGGCGGGTCGCACTCGGCAGGGACCGGCGGAGCGTGCGGAAGCCGATGCGCCAACTCCTTCCGCGGCGGCGCTGCGAGGCGGCGGGACGAGGACCGGGCCCCGCATACCGAACCGGCCACCGCTCAGGGCGACTCGAGGGCTGCCGGAGGAGGGTGCGCGGCCTTTCCCCGGACGTGAGGGGGTCCGTCGCGACCGAGACCGGACCATGGCCGCGCGGGCAAGGGCGACTCGCAGGCCCGTACCTCCCGAGTCCACGGTGCGGACGGTCTGCGGCGCCGTTGTGTCCGTGCCCGCCGCCGTGTCGGCCGCAGGGCCCGGCGGTGTCACGGCAGGCGCCAGTCCACCGGCTGTGCGCCCTGCCTGAGCAACAGGTCGTTGGCGCGGCTGAACGGGCGTGAGCCGAAGAAGCCCCGGTCCGCCGACATCGGGGACGGGTGCGCGGACTCGACCGACGGCAACTCGCCGAGCAGGGGCCGCAGATTGCGGGCGTCTCGGCCCCACAGAATGGACACCAGGGGCTTGCCACGTGCCGCCAGCGCGCGGATCGCCTGCTCGGTGACCTCTTCCCAGCCCTTCCCCCGGTGTGCCGCGGGACGGCGCGGAGCCGTGGTCAGCGCCCTGTTGAGCAACAGCACGCCCTGCTGGGTCCAGGGCGTGAGATCGCCGTTGGACGGCTGAGGCAGGCCCAGGTCGGTGTTCAGCTCCCGGAAGATGTTGATCAGGCTGCCCGGCAGCGGACGGACGTCCGGGGCGACCGAGAACGACAGTCCCACCGCGTGTCCCGGGGTCGGGTACGGATCCTGTCCGACGATCAGGACGCGAACGTCGTCGAAGGGCTGCTGGAAGGCCCGCAGGACATTCGGCCCGGCGGGGAGGTAGGTACGCCCCGCGGCGATCTCCGTGCGCAGGAAGTCGCCCATCTCGGCGATCCTTCCGGCCACGGGTTCCAGGGCCTTCGCCCAGCCGGGTTCGACGATCTCATGCAACGGTCGTGGTGCCACGGGCGTCACCCTACTGCCGGTCGCACGCCGATGATCAACCGGTGGCCCGAGGCCGACCGGGAATGATCGTGTGAGTCACGAACGGGGCACGGGATGTGCGGATGTGACCGAGCGTAAGTCCTTCCTCTCCAGGGTTGTCTCAGGAGTCGTCGTCCGGCCGGCCAGGGGGCGCCGGGGCCGCCGTCCTGCCGGTGCCGGATCAGGCGATCACCGCCGCCCGTACACACAGCACGTCCGGCAGATGGGAGGCGAGCTGCCGCCAGCTGTCGCCGTCGTCCGCCGATGCGTACAACTCGCCGTTGCGATTGCCGAAGTACACGCCCGCGGGATCTCCGTCGTCCGTACACAGGGCGTCGCGCAGCACCGTGCCGTAATGGTCCTCGTCGGGCAGGCCGGCCGTGAGCGGCTCCCAGCTCCTGCCCGCGTCCGCCGTCCGGAAGACGCGGCACCGGTGGCCGGCCGGAACCCGGTCCGCGTCCGCGTTGATGGGGAAGACATACGCCGTGTCCCCGCGATGCGGATGGGTGGCCGCGGCGAATCCGAACGTGGAGGGCAGCCCGTCCCCGATGTCCGTCCAGCGTGCGCCCCCGTCGTCGCTTCTGTACACCCCCCAGTGGTTCTGCAGATACAGCCGGTCCGGGACCGCCGCGTCCTGCGCGATCTTGTGGACGCACTGGCCGAACTCCGGGTTCGGATCGGGCAGGAAGACCGCGGACACCCCCGAGTTGGACGGCTCCCAGCTCGCGCCGCCGTCCCGGGTCCGGAACACCCCGGCCGTCGACACGGCGACCGTCACGGCCTGCGGGTCGCGGCTGTCGGTCACCACCGTGTGCAGGCCCTCGCCACCGCCGCCCGGCACCCATCTGCCACGCGTCGGGTGCTCCCACAGCGGACGCACCAGTTCGAAGCTCTCGCCGCGGTCCTCCGAGCGGTAGAGCGCGGCCGGCTCCGTGCCCGCGTACACGACGTCCGGCTCCGCGGCCGCCGGGTGCAACTGCCATACGCGCTCCAGCGAAGCGCCGGTGCCCTGGGGGAACTTGACGGCGGGCCGGGCCGGCTCGGTCCAGGTGCGGCCCAGGTCGTCGGAGTGGAAGACGGACGGTCCCCAGTGCGCGCTGTCCCCTCCGGCCAGCAGGCGCGGGGTCGCACCGCGGGTATCGATGGCGATGGAGTAGATCGCCTGCGCGTTGAAGTACGGACTTTCGTCGAACTCCCATGCGCCGCCCCGTCGCCGCGCGATGAACAGTCCTTTGCGGGTGCCCACGGTGAGCAGTACCTCGGTCATGCCGACCACCTCCGAAACGTCGTTGTTCCAGACACGGGCCAGTCTGCACCCAGGCACTGACAGTCACCCCGGGACACCTTGTTCGCGCAGGTCACGTGCCGTGTTGACGGAAGACGGGGAGGGACCCGCCCGGGGTTGGACCCGGAGACGGCGGACGTCACGTGAGCGGCGGCGGCCCGGCTCCCGTACGAGAGGGCGTTCGGGAGCGTCCGTGTGCGCGTGAGAAGGAGGGCATCGATGAGGCGGCTGCCATCGGTGACGGTGTTCCGCGGTCCCAGGGTGTGGTGGTGGCGGTGGCGGCGCAATCCGCTGCGGCGCCGCAGCGACGTGCTGGAGGCCTGGGTCGTGCTCACCGTGTGGGTGGTGACCGTGGTCGGGGGAGTGCTGACGGGGCTGGCGGCGACGCACTCCGTGGAGCACGGCCTGGCCCGGGAGCGGGCCGAGTGGCGCCCGGTCGTGGCCCTTCTCACCCGGGACGCGCCGAAGGCGACGACCGCGTCCGGTGCGGGACGCGTCTGGGCGGACGTGCGCTGGACCGGGACCGACGGCCGGTCCCACGCGGGCCAGGCACGTGCGGCCGCCGGCAGCCGGGCGGGCGCGGCCGTCACGGTGTGGACGGACGGCAACGGCTCTTTGGTGACCCGTCCCGCCTCCCCGTCCGCGGCCCGGATACGCGCGGCGATGGTCGGGGTGCTGGTCGGGACGAGCGTCGCGACGGTTCCGTACCTGGTCGGGCGCATCGTCCGCGAGCGCCTGGAACGGCGCCGCATGGCCCGGTGGGACGCGTCCTGGGCGCGGTTCGGCCCGATGTGGGGCCGCAAGACGGGCTGACCCGGCCCGGGCCTTCGGTCGCGTCTCCGCCTGGCCCTACGGGCGTACGCGTGGCCGGGGGCCCAGCCCCCGGCCTGCGGCTCCCTGACCCACATGAGATACCCCCCGGGGTAATCGTGTTAGCCTCCAGATACCCCGGGGGGTAATTCAGTCAGCAAAGGAGTGCCCGGTGTTCTTCATCGACACCATCGAGCTGTCGGGGCTCGGAAACCGCAGCTATCTCGCGGGCGGCGCGCACACGGCCGTGGCCGTCGACCCGCCCAGGGACATCGACCAGGTCATCGCCGCGGCCGCGCGGCGCGGCGTGCGGATCTCGCATGTCGTCGAGACACACCTCCACAACGACTACGTCTCCGGCGGGCTTGAACTGGCCCGCGTCAGCGGCGCCGCCTATCTGGTCCCGGCCGCCGCGCGGGTCTCGTTCGCACGGACCGCCGTGCACGACGGTGACACGGTGAAGATCGACACCGGCCTGACCCTGCGCGCGCTCGCGACCCCCGGGCACACGCCGCACCACACCTCGTACGTCCTGGAGGAGTCCGTCGTCCCGGAGGGATCCGCCGTCCCGTCGGAGTCGACCACGCCCGTGGCGGTGTTCACCGGCGGCTCGCTGCTCATCGGCGCGGTCGGCCGTCCCGACCTCGTCGAACCGCGGCTGACCGAGCGGCTCGCCCGTGCCCAGCACGCCTCCGTGCGCCGCCTGGCCGCCGAACTCGCGGACGACACCCCCGTGCTGCCCACACACGGCTTCGGCAGCTTCTGTGCCTCCGCACAGGCCGCCGGTACGGACACCACCATCGGCAAGGAGAAGGAGACCAACGCGGCCCTGCTGCGCGACGCCGACGCCTTCGTCGCGGACCTGCTGGCCGGCCTGGAGGACATACCCGCGTACTACGTGCACATGGGCCCCGCCAACGCCGAGGGCCCCGCACCGGTCGATCTGACCCCGCCCGCGGTCGCCGACGCCGAGGAGATCGCCGCGCGCCTGGCGGCGGGGGAGTGGGTGGTGGACCTGCGCAGCCGGGTCGCCTTCGCCAACGGGCATGTCGCGGGCTCGCTGAACTTCGAGGCGGGCGGGCAACTCGCCACCTATCTGGCCTGGCTCGTCCCGTGGGGCAAGCCCGTCACGCTGCTCGCCGAGTCGCCGGAGCAACTGGCGGCGGCGCAGCGCGAACTGACCCGGGTGGGCATCGACCGCCCGGCCGCGGCGGCCGTGGGCGGCCCCGCCTCCTGGATACCGGAAGGTGCGGCCCCGGCCTCCTTCCGGCGTGCCACCTTCGCCGATCTCGCGGCTCGGCGCACACGCGGGCGCACGGGCGGGGACGTCGTCGTCCTGGACGTCCGCCGTGCCGTCGAACGCGCCGACGGGCACGTCGAGGGATCGGTGCACATCCCCCTCCACACCTTGTACCGGCGCCTCCACGAGATCCCCGCGGGTGAGGTGTGGGTGCACTGCGCGGGCGGCATGCGCGCCGCGATCGCCGCGTCCCTGCTCGATGCCGCGGGCCGTTCCGTCGTCGCCGTCGACGACGGCTTCCCGGCAGCCGTGGCGGCCGGACTCACCGTGCGCGGGAGTCGTGACGGCGGCGGACCGGCCACGTGAGCACCCTGGTTCTCGCGCTGTCCGCCGGTGCCGTCATCGGCCTGGCGCTCGGGGCGCTCGGCGGCGGGGGGAGCGTTCTGGCCGTCCCCGCCCTGATCCATCTGCTCGGCTTCACACCGGTCGCCGCCACCACCGGGAGCCTGCTCATCGTGGCGGCGACGTCCGCGACCGCCCTGGTCGCACACGCTCGCGAGGGCAGCGTCCGCTGGCTGACGGGAAGCCTGTTCGCCGCGGCCGGCATCCTCCCCGCGATGCTCACCGCGGTCGTGGCGGCCAGAGTGCCCGCCCCGCTGCTGACCGGTGCCTTCGCCGTCGTCGCGGTGGCGGCCGCGCTGCGCATGCTGCGTCCGCGACCGGTGGCCGACGACCGGCGCGAGAGACGCGCGGCCCCCGCCGCCGCGGCCGGCGCGGGGCTCGGCGCGGTCACCGGGTTGCTCGGGGTCGGCGGCGGCTTCCTCGCCGTACCGGCACTGGTGAACGTCCTCGGACTGCGGATGCGGCTCGCGGTGGGCACCAGTCTGCTGGTCATCACGATCAACTCGCTGGCGGCACTCGTGGCCCGCACGGGCACGGTCGCCGGTCTGGACTGGTCCGTCGTCGGGCCCTTCGCCGGGGCGGCGGTCCTGGGCGCGTGGGACGGAAAGCGGCTCGCGGCCCGGATTTCCGGCGGCCTGCTGCAGCGGTACTTCGCGGTCGTGCTGCTCGCGGTGGCCGTGTTCATGCTGGTCAGCGCGGTCGTATGAACACCCGCCCGGTCAGGTGGACGACCGTCGCGTCACGCCAGCGACAGGAAGAGCTTCTCCAGACGCGCCCGCATCACCTCGCGGTCCTCGGTCGGCGTGGATCCGTCCTCGCCGTCGGTGAGGCACTGCTGCAGACCGGTCGCGATGATCGCGAAACCCGCCCGGTCGAGGGCACGGGAGGCGGCGGCGAGCTGCGTGACCACGTCCTCGCAGTCGCGGCCCTCCTCGATCATCCGGATCACACCGGAGATCTGGCCCTGCGCACGGCGCAGTCGGTTCAGCACGGCTCGTAGTTCGGCGCCCGCGAGATCCAGGTCCACGATCCCTCCTCAGGAATACCCCCGGGGGTAATCTACCCCGTTTCGGGGCAACAATGACAACCAAGGATGGCATTCATGTCCGACGCACAGACCACCACTCCGTACGCCCCGCCCGCCCTCGACGCCGCCGCGGCCCGGGCCCGGCTGGCCGATCTGACCGTCATCGACGTGCGGACGCCGGCCGAGTACGCCTCTGGGCATGTCCCGGGCGCGCTCAACATCCCCCTCGACGACCTCCGTGACGCTCTGCCCGTCCTTCGGGAGGCCGCCTCCCGTGGTGATGTGCTCATGGTCTGCGCCTCCGGCAACCGCTCGGCGACCGCGTGCGGGATCCTCGCCGAACACGGGGTGGCCGCGGCCACCCTCGTGGGCGGGACGACGGCGTGGGCCGCCGCCGGATATGAGGTGCGCCGCCCGGAGACCGGCGCGCGCCGGGTGTGGGGGATGGAGCGTCAGGTGAGGTTCGCCGCCGGCTCGCTGGTGCTGGTCGGCCTCGGGCTCGGCCGTCTGGCCCACCCGGCGTTCCGGCTGCTGTCCGCCGGCGTCGCGAGCGGCCTCGTCTACTCGGCCGTGACCGACACCTGCGGGATGGCCCGCCTGCTGGGCAAGCTCCCGCACAACCGGTCGTGCGGAGTGGGCCTGGACACCACTCTCGCCCGGCTGCGCGAACGCTGACGGGTTCGGCGGCGGGCGCCACGGTCGCGGCCCGAGCGGGCCGGCGCGGCCGGAGCCGGCCCGTGGCCCCGTACGACGGCGCCGCCGCGCCTGGTGATACGAGTCGGCCAGGGCGACCGCCGGTACGGAGTCCGTCGGACCGACCGCCGGTACCGAGTCCGTCGGACCGACCGCCGGTACGAAATCCGTCAGACCGACCGGCGGTACTGGTCCGGTATGTGCACCTCGGCGCCCCGTGCGCGGGCGGCGAGCCGGGCGAAGGACGGGTTGCGCAGGAGTTCGCGGCCCAGCAGCACCGCGTCCGCCTCGCCGTTCACGAGGATCTTCTCGGCCTGGTCGGCGTCGGTGATGAGTCCGACGGCGGCGACCGGCACAGACGTCTCCGCCTTCACCCGGGCGGCGAAGGGGACCTGGTAGCCGGGGCCCGTGGGGATGCGTACGCCCGCGGCGTTGGCCCCCGTCGAGACGTCGAGGAGGTCGATGCCGTGCGCCTGGAGGTCGGTCGCGAAGCGAACCGTGTCGTCGGGCGTCCAGCCGCCCTCGTCCAGCCAGTCGGTGGCCGAGATGCGGAAGAACACCGGCTTGTCGTCCGGCCACACCTCCCGCACGGCGTCGACGACCTCGAGCGGGAAGCGGGTGCGGTTCTCGTACGAGCCGCCGTAGGCGTCCGTGCGGTGGTTGGAGTGCGGGGAGAGGAACTCGTTGATGAGGTAGCCGTGCGCGCCGTGGATCTCGACGACCTCGAAGCCGGCGGCCAGGGCGCGGCGGGCGGAGTCCGCGAAGTGGTCCACTATGGTCCGGATGTCTTCCACGGTCAGCTCGGTCGGCACCGGGTGGCCCTGGTCGAAGGGGAGCGGGCTCGGGGCGAGGGGCTGCCAGGCGTACGCGTCGGGGCCGAGGGGAGCCCCGCCCTTCCAGGGCTGGGCGGTGGATGCCTTGCGTCCGCTGTGTCCGAGCTGGATGCCCGGGACCGTGTCCTGCTCCCGGAGGAAGCCCGTGATCCGGCGGAACGCCTCGGTCTGGGTGTCGTTCCACAGGCCCAGGTCGTACGGGGAGATACGGCCCTCGGGTGAGACCGCGGTGGCCTCGACGATGATCAGTCCGGTGCCACCGGTCGCGCGCGCCGCGTAGTGCGCGAAGTGCCAGTCGTGGGGGGCGCCCACCGCGGGCCCCTTCGGGGCCGCCGAGTACTGGCACATCGGGGGCATCCAGATCCGGTTCGGGATGCTCACGTCGCGCAGGGTGAGGGGTTCGAAGAGCGCGTTCACAGTGGACTCCGTTCGGGGCGGGGCCGGTGGGTCACTCGTACGATAGGCGTCGTAGTACGGTGAATGTCAAACTACGATACTTCTCGTACAATGACTCGGACAAGGAAAGGCCTTCCGGAGGAACCCCCGGACGAACTGGAGCCGTTGTGACCCCCGCCCCCGCCCCCGGCAGTCGTGACCTTCCGCACCCGGCGCGCGAGGAGATCCGCCTGGAGGCGGTACTGCACGCGCTCTCCGACCCCATGCGGCTGCGGATCGTGCGAGAACTGGCCACCGACGGCGACGAGCTGTCCTGTTCGCACTTCGACCTGCCTGTGACCAAATCCACGACCACGCACCACTTCCGGGTGCTTCGGGAGAGCGGGGTGATCCGGCAGGTCTACCGGGGCACGGCCAAGATGAACGGCCTGCGCAGGGACGATCTGGACGGTCTCTTCCCGGGGCTCCTGGACACCCTCCTGGCCGCCGCCGCCCACCAGGCCGTCCGCTCCGGTGACTGAACCGGCCTTCGAGGGAAGGCCCGGCAGCTCCACCGCCCGTCCGCGATCAGCGGCACGGGCACCGAGCCCCGCATATCGCGAGGATGCGCCGGGAGCCGAAGGCGGTGAGCCGACGCAGGGGCGGGACGTCGTCGACCGGGTCCACGGCTGTCGTCAGGGGGAGACGGTGGGCGGCTCAAACGGGCTGTTGATCTCGAGGCGGTTGCCGCTGTGGGTCGTGGTGCGCGGCGGTCTTGCGCGTGTCGCACCCCGCGGCGGTCATGAGCGACTGCCAGTCCGGGAGCTTCACCACCGTGCGGCCGAGCGAGACTCCCAGCTCCGCCTCCGCCCGCTCGATCGCCAGCCACCCCGGCCACTCGACGGGGGCGAGCCCGTCCGCGCGCAGCAGGGGGAGCGCGTCCTCGGGCACCTCACGCCCCACGAGCCCGGAGGCGTCCTCGAACAGCGAGGTCACCGTCTCCTTGGCACAGGGCCGGTTGGTGCCGATCACACCGGTCGGACCCCGTTTGATCCACCCGGCCACGTACTCGCCCGGTGAGACGGACCCGTCCCGCAGCACCCGTCCGGAGCGGTGGGGCACGGTGCCGCTCTTCGCGTCGAACGGCAGCCCCTCCAGCGGCACCCCGCGATAGCCGACCGAACGCAGCACCAGCTGGGCCTCCATGTCCTCGTAACGCCCGGTGCCCTTGATCCCGCCGGCCCCGTCGGGGACCGTCCGTTCGAAACGCACCGCGCCCACGTGGGCTTCCCCGGGCTCCGGGCTCCGCCCGGGCGCGGAGGTGCCTCCGGCGGGGAGCAGCTCCACCGGCCGCAGGAAGAACCGCAGCCGGATCCGGCGGGGGGCGTCTCGCGGGGGCGTTGCGGCCCAGGCGCGCAGCACCTCGACGTTGCGGCGCTGGGCGGCCGGCAGCCCGGACGGGTCGAGGTAGGCCGGGTCGAGCGCCAGCTCCTCCTCGTCCACGATCACCTCGGTGTCCGGCAAGGCGCCCAGTTCGCGCAGTTCCTTGGTGGTGAACCGGGCCTGCGAGGGGCCACGCCGGCCCACCATGTGGATCTCCCTGACCGTGCTGGCGGCCAGCGTGGTGAGCGCCGCCTGCGGCATGTCGGTGGGGCTCAGCTCCGTCACTCCCCGGGCCAGCATCCGGGTCACGTCCACCGCGACGTTCCCGACGCCGATCACCACGGCCGTGTGCGTCCCGCGCACGAAACCGTCGGTGACGGAGTCCGGGTGCGCGCTGTACCAGGACACGAACTCGGTCGCCGACCAACTCCCGGGCAACTCCTCGCCCGGGATGCCCAGATGCCGGTCGGTCGCGGCCCCCACGCAGTAGACCACCGCGTGGTACAGCTCGCGCAGCCGCGAGGGCGGCACCCCGCCCCCGCCCACCTCGACACCGCCGAGGAACCGGATCCGCTCGTGCTCCAGGACCGTGCGCAGATTGTTCTGCAGCGACTTGATCTTCTCGTGGTCGGGCGCCACGCCGTACCGAACCAGCCCGTACGGGCAGGGCAGCCGGTCGAGGACGTCGACCCGCACCTCCGGGTCCTGCTGGACGAGGCTCTGGGCGGTGTAGACCCCGCTCGGCCCGGAGCCGACGACGGCGACATTCAGCACGGCGGAACTCCCTCGCTGAGGAGATCGCTGGTGGCTCCAGCATTGCACCGCGCACGGCGGGAGGGGAGGGGGTGGCGCACTGGGCCGACGGGGTGCGGAGCGGGTTCCTGCCGTGCGTGGCTCTTCGCATGGTATGTGATCGATCGCTTACGTTGCGTATATGTTGGAAGCGTCCTTTGGGGATTTTTCCGATCACTTCCGATCCGACTTCCTTTCGGACGGGCCGGTGTCCGTCTGGCCCGCGTGGGAAGTGCAGGAGTGCGGGAGTGTCACGTCGTGGTTCGCGGTCCGGCTTGATCTGCCCGACGGGGGACGGGTGGACGTGCTCGCCGTGGCGGCCGGTGGACGCGTGGAGATCGAGGAGGTGAGGGCGCAACCGCCCCTGTCCCTCGGCGACCTGACGGCGCTCGCCGACTGGATCGAGGACCCCCTGCTCGAGGCGTGCGGCGCGCACTCCGCCCCGCCGCCCGAGTCCGCCGGTGCGCTCGCGACCCGCGACCGCCCCGCCTGGCCGCCCGGTGTCGAAGGGATGCGCCTGGCCGCCGAGGAGTACCTCGCGGCTCAGGGGCGGGGCGCCGATCCGGTGCTCGCGGTGATGTCCGCGACGGGCCGCAGCCGCCGCGGCTCGCTGAAGCTGATCGGTGGGGCGCGCGACGCCGGATTCCTGACGCCGCGTCACACAGACCGCTGAGCAGGGCACGCGCCGACCGCGGGGTCGCTGCCAGACCGTTTCGCTAGTGCCGCGGCAGGCAACGTTTGCCCGTTAAGGAGCGGCGTCCGGTGCGTGCTCTGGGGGTCCCCCCGGCCGAAGGCTGGGGGAGTGCCGGC
>NZ_JBSFXK010000054.1:0-50177 GCF_053595355.1 Streptomyces sp. NPDC002513
ACGGACCTCATCCATCTCCTCGGGTGTCATACCCGATACAAGATCACACGCTACCGATCAGACGGCAGTTGGGCTACCTAACGAAGCCCTACTAGACGAGAACAGAACCCATGAGCACGTCGTCGACGTACGTGCCGTCGAGCAGGAACTCCTCGGGCAGGATTCCCTCGACCGTGAACCCCTCGGACTCGTACAGCCGCCGGGCCGGAGTGTTGTGTCCGAGGACGCGCAGGGTCAGGCGTCGTGCTCCCCGCCGCCTCGCCTCCTCCCGCGCGGCCCGCAGCAGCGCCCGGCCGACCCCGGCGCCACGGGCCTCGTCGGCGACGGCGAGCCCATGGATCTGCCGGACGTGCGCGTTGCACTCCAGCTCCGTGGGGAAACCGAGCCGGAGGTAGCCGACGACGGCGCCGCCGAGTTCAGCCACGAGGTGGTCCCCCGGCCCGGACCGCTCGGTGAAGAAGGACTCGTACGGCGGCTCGGGACGCGGCTGTACGGAGTGCAGCGGAGACCAGGTGGCGCGGTCGAGGCGGGCGAGCGCGTCCTCGTCGTCGAAGGCGGCGAGGCGTACGTACGGAACGGACATGGGGGTCACTGTAGGGCCGGAATGCGGCAACCCGTTCGGGGTTTTCCCGGGTCGCCGGGCGGGTCGGGCGGGACGCGCGGGGCAGGATGAGCCCATGGAACGTTCCCGAATCGCCGTGGCCGGTGCGTCCGGTCTGATCGGCAGTGCCCTGGTGCGATCGCTGACCGCGGACGGACACGAGGTGGTCCGTCTGGTGCGGCGCTCGGCCCGGGGCGAGGAAGAGGTCTGCTGGGACCCCGAGGGGCAGTACATCGACGCGACGGGACTCATCGGCTGCGACGCCGTGGTGAACCTCGCCGGGGCGGGCATCGGCGACCACCGCTGGACGGACGCGTACAAGAGGACGCTCCGCGACAGCCGGGTGCTGGGCACGGCGGCGCTCGCGGAGGTGGTCGCCGCCCTGCCCGAGCCGCCGCGGGTGTTCGTGAGCGGCAGCGCGATCGGCTACTACGGCGAGACCGGGGACCGGACGGTCGACGAGACGGCGCCGCCCGGGGACGGCTTCCTGTCGTCGCTGTGCGTGGAGTGGGAGGAGGCCGCGGCCCCGGCGCAGGAGGCCGGCGTGCGGACGGTGTTCGCGCGGACGGGGCTGGTGGTGGCCCGCGAGGGCGGGGCCTGGGAGCGGCTGTTCCCGCTGTTCCAGGCGGGGCTCGGCGGACGCATGGGGGACGGGCGCCAGTACTGGTCGTACATCGCGCTGCACGACGAGGTGGCGGCGCTGCGCCATCTCATCGACCGTTCGGATCTGTCCGGACCGTTCAATCTGACGGCTCCTCAGCCGCTGACGAACCGTGAGATCACGGACGCCATGGGGCGCGTGCTGCACCGCCCGACGCGCTTGCCGGTGCCGGCGGCGGCCCTGCGGCTGGCCCTCGGTGAGATGTCCGCGGATGTGCTCGGCAGTGCGCGGGTGGTGCCGAAGCGGTTGCTGGAGTCCGGCTTCTCCTTCGCGTTCCCGGGGATCGAGGAGGCACTGCGGGCCGCGCTGGAGCGGTGAAGGACGGCGCGGCCACGACGGCCGTCGGGGTGCGGGAGGCACGGAGTCGCCGGTCTCGCCCGTATGCGACCACCGTGCGACCGTGCTCTGTTCATGCGCGACTAGACCTGGCCGTTCACGGACCTACGCTCGATCCGAACTCGGGTACTTCGCCAGCCAGTTGGGGCATGACGGCTCCACCGGCCGCACAACCTCGAGGAGGGGCACGTGCTACAGCCCGTGTATCAGGCGGACGTCGTCATCGTCGGCGCCGGGGTCGCCGGCCTCGCGGCAGCCCACTGGCTGACCGGCGCAGGAGTCACGACCGCGGTCCTGGAGGCCGCCCCCTACGTCGGCGGGCGCATGTCGACCGAGAAGGTCGACGGCTTCCGGCTCGACCGGATCGGCCAGCTCCTGTCCACCGCGTACCCCGAACTGCGCTGGACGCCGGGGCTCGAGGACCTCGTCCTGCGCCCCTTCGCACCGGGCGTCCTCATACACAGCGAGGGGCGCCGGCACCGTGCGGGCGCCGCCGTGAGGGGCGGGGGCGCAGGGGGCGCACGGACGGCGCTCAGCGCCGTGCGCGCCCTCGCCACCGTTCCCCGTAGGACGTCCGCGCCCTGGCCGGCGAGCGGAACGGGACAGGCACACACGACCCGCTGGCCGGCGACGGGATCCCGCACCGCCCGCTGGCCGGCGACGGGATCCCGCACCGCCCGCTGGCCGGCGACGGGATCCCGCACGGCCGGCGCGCGGCCCGGCGCCCCGCTGGGCGGCGCCATGGACCAGGCCCGCCTGGGCGCGGCACTGGCGCGGATCGCCGCCACCCCCCTGGAACGGCTGCTGGCCCGGCCCGAGTCGGCCGCCGGGCACGCGCTCACGGCGCGCGGAATCCCCGCCCGCAGCGTCGACGGCTTCTTCCGCCCCCTGCTCGCCGCCCTGTTGCACGACCCGGAGCTGATCACATCCAGCCGCTGCGCCGATCTCGCGCTGCGCGCCTTCGTGAGCGGCCGGCTGTGCATGCCGGAGGGCGGCGCGGACGTCCTGCCGGAGCTGCTGGCGCGGGCGCTGCCGCCCGGCACCGTGCACACCGGGGTGCGCGCCACCTCCGTCTCCACGACGTCGGTGACCACCGCGGAACACGGTGAACTGCGCTGCCGGGCCGTGCTGCTGGCCACCGACGCGTCCGCCGCCGCCGAACTGCTGCCGGGACTGCGCGTACCGGACTTCCACCCCGTCACCGTCGTCCACCACACCACGGAGGAGCCGCCGCCGACCGGCGCCTCGCTGCTGCTGGACGCGGACCGCGACGGTCCGGTGTCCCACACGGCGGTCGTCAGCCTGGTGGACCCGTCCCGGGCGCCCGCGGGCCGTGCCCTCATCTCCTCCACGGTCCTCGGCACACCCCCCGACGACGTGGACGGTGCCGTACGGGCCCAGCTCGCGCGGCTGTACGGCACCTCGACCACCCGCTGGGAGACGCTCGCCGTGCACCACACCCCGCGGGCCGTACCGGTGATGCGGCCGCCGCACGATCCGCGCCGGCCGGTACGGCTGCTGGCCGGGCTGTATGTGTGCGGCGACCACCGGGACACGAGTACGGTCCAGGGCGCGCTGCACTCGGGCCGCCGGGCCGCCTCCGCCGTCCTCGCGGACCTGGGCGCGGGCCCGACCCGCCTGGCGGACCCGCTGCCCACGGCGGCCTGAGCCTCAGCTCAGCGCGGCCACCTTGTCGCGGTACGCGCGCACCGGTGCCGTGTCCCGGTACGGCTCCAGCCGGCGCTCGAAGTCCCGTACGTACTCCGCCGCCCGCACCGACCGCATCTCCGAGGCCTGTCCGGCCGCCTCGACCGCCAACTGGCAGGCGAGGTCCAGCTCGCCGAGGCCGAGCCGCGCCGAGGCGAGCACGACCCGGCAGAACAGCCGGCTGCGGGCGTAGCCGGGCGCCCGCAGCCGGAGCGAGCGCTCGGCGTGCTGGACCGCGGCCCGGTACTGCTGCAGATCCCGGTGGCAGTGCCCGAACTCGTCGGCGAGCTGCGCCTCGTCGAAGAACCGCGCCCAGTAGGGGACGTCGTCACCCGGCCGGGCGGACTCCAGCGTCCGCTCGGCCCGCACCAGCGAGGCCGTGCACGCGCGTACCTCGCCGAGCACGCCGTGGCCGCGCGCCTCCACGGCGTGCAGCAGCGCCTGGACGACGGGGGGCGCGGAGGTGCCCACGCCCTGCTGGGCCACGCGCGCGAGCTGCACGGCCTCGCGTCCGTGGCCGAGGTAGACGGCCTGGCGGCTCATGGTGATCAGGACGTAGGCCCCGAAGACCCGGTCCCCGGCCGCCTGGGCGAGCCGCAGCGCCTGGACGAAGTAGCGCTGGGCGAGACCGTGCGCGCCGATGTCGTACGACGTCCAGCCCGCGAGCCGGGTCAGATCGGCGGTCGCGGCGAACAGCCGGCGGCCGGTCTGCTCGCCGTAGCCGCCATGGAGCATCGGCTCGGCCTCGTGCTCCAGGTACCGCACGAGTGCCTGGCGGGCGTGGCCCCCGCCGTACGCGTGGTCGAGGGCCCGGAACAGCTCGCCGACCGAGCGGAGGGCGGCGACGTCCCCGCCGGTGACCTTCTGGCCGGGTCCGCGCTCGGACCGGCCGCGGTGCCGGGACGGGGATCCGCCCGGTTCCGGCGCGGCCGGGACCCTGGGGGACGCGGGACGGCCCTGGGCGGGGACGCGGGCGATCGTCTCGCCGCGGCCGACCCGGTCGTCGGCCCGGCCGATCAGCCAGTCCCGGCTGGGCACCACGAGACCGGCCGGGGTGAACGCGATCTTGCGCAGCTCGGCATGGCTGCCGGAGTCCTTGCGCCACAGACCGCTGACGATGTCCACGGCCTCCTCCGGGGTCGCGGCGAACTCCAGTCCCGCGTACACCGGGGCGCAGGCGTCCAGCCCGAGGTCCTGGGCGGTGAGCCGGCGGCCGAGCCGCCGGGTGAACACCTCGGCGATGAGCGCGGGCGTGGTGCCGCGCGGCTGCTGCCCGCGCAGCCATCGGGTCACGGACGTCTTGTCGTATCTGAGATCGAGCCCATGTTCGAGACCCAGCTGGTCGACGCGACGGGCGAGACCGGCGTTGGAGAACCCCGCTTCTGCGATGAGCACGGCGAGCTGTCGGTTGGGGGTGCGCTGCGCGGGTCGTTCCGTCATCTGCGGTGCGGTCTCCTGCCTTCCGGTCACCGACGCCGAGCCCCGAGAAGGCATGCCTGCCTCCCGGGTCGCCGCGGTCCCCGTATCGCCTTGGTGAGCAGCCCTCATGGCCTTGTGAACGGCGCGAATGTAGCGGAGAGTGAGTGGCTGATCGCAGACTTCGGAGCGCATTCATCCGATCGTGTGAGGATTGCTCGGTCCGGCTGACGAGCCACCGGGCCCTGTCGACCTCGGGGCTGGACGTACAGTGGCGTGGGCGCCTTTCGCGCCTTACGAAGCTTCTAGGGAGGCGCTTGCCGTGAGTGAGCTGCGGTTCGTCCGCATGGGGTTCGGGGCCGAGGCCGTCGAGTACCAGGAGGCCTGGGACGAGCAGCGCCGGGTGCACGCCGCCCGCTTCGCGGACGAGATCCCTGACACCTGCCTGCTCCTGGAGCACCCCCCGGTCTACACCGCGGGGCGGCGCACGGCGCCCGAGGAGCGACCCCTGGACGGCACGCCGGTCATCGACGTGGACCGCGGCGGCAAGATCACCTGGCACGGCCCGGGCCAGCTCGTGGGCTACCCGATCCAGAAGCTCCCCCGCCCGGTCGACGTCGTCGCCCATGTGCGCCGTCTCGAAGAGTCCCTGATCCGTGCCTGCGCGGAGTTCGGCGTGGAGACCACCCGGGTGGAGGGCCGCAGCGGCGTCTGGGTGCTCGGCGACCCGGTGGAACAGCGCCCGTCCCTCGGCGGCCTCTCCCTGGACTTCGACCCGCGCCTGACCGACGAGGAGTTCGACCCGCGGCTCAACGGCCCGGAGTACGCGCCCTCCAACGCCGGCCAGCGCCGGGAGGACCGCAAGATCGCGGCGATCGGCATCCGGGTCGCCAAGGGCGTCACGATGCACGGCTTCGCGCTGAACGTGAACCCCGACAACGCCTGGTTCGACCGCATCATCCCCTGCGGAATCAGAGACGCCGGCGTGACGTCCCTGGCGAGCGAGCTGGGGCGCGAGGTGACGATCGCGGACGTGCTTCCGGTGGTGGAACGGCACCTCAGGGACGTCCTGGAGAACGCGGATCTGAAGCCGCGGGAGATCGAGAAGGCGTCCGCCTGACGCGGGAATGGACTCCGGAGCAGCGGGGTTGGCCTCACGGGTAGGGCTCAACAAACACGGGCGTACCCTGGTGTACGCCGAAGAATCGAAGCTACAGGGAGCCGATGTGTCCGCAGTCGCACCCGACGGACGCAAGTTGCTGCGCCTGGAGGTCCGCAACAGCCAGACCCCCATCGAGCGCAAGCCCGAGTGGATCAAGACCCGGGCGAAAATGGGTCCCGAGTACACCAAGATGCAGAACCTCGTGAAGAGCGAGGGCCTGCACACGGTCTGCCAGGAAGCCGGCTGTCCCAACATCTACGAGTGCTGGGAGGACCGCGAGGCCACGTTCCTCATCGGCGGCGACCAGTGCACCCGGCGCTGCGACTTCTGCCAGATCGACACGGGCAAGCCCGAGGCGCTGGACCGTGACGAGCCCCGCCGCGTGGGCGAGTCCGTCGTCACCATGGACCTGAACTACGCCACCATCACCGGCGTCGCCCGTGACGACCTCGAGGACGGCGGCGCCTGGCTGTACGCGGAGACGGTCCGGCAGATCCACCGGCAGACCGCGGACCGCGCGGCCGGCCGTACGAAGGTGGAGCTGCTCGCCCCCGACTTCAACGCGGTGCCCGAGCAGCTCGCCGAGGTCTTCTCCGCCCGCCCCGAGGTCTTCGCGCACAACGTCGAGACCGTCCCGCGGATCTTCAAGCGCATCCGCCCCGGCTTCCGCTACGAGCGCTCCCTGAAGGTCATCACCGCGGCCCGCGACCAGGGCCTGGTGACCAAGTCGAACCTGATCCTCGGCATGGGCGAGACGCGCGAGGAGGTCAGCGACGCGCTGCGCCAGCTCCACGACGCCGGCTGCGAGCTGGTCACCATCACGCAGTACCTGCGCCCGAGCGTCCGCCACCACCCCGTGGAGCGCTGGGTCAAGCCGCAGGAGTTCGTGGAGCTGAAGGAGGAGGCCGAGCAGATCGGTTTCTCCGGCGTCATGTCCGGCCCGCTGGTCCGCTCCTCGTACCGCGCCGGACGGCTCTACCAGATGGCGGTCGAGAAGCGCGGCGCGTACGTCGCCTCGCAGGCCGTCTGACACCGCTTCGCCTAGGCTGGTGGCACCCCGTGCCACCAGCCGCGTGTGAATCCGCACACAAGCGACTACCCCCCGGTAGTGGCCGATGGACGCGGCCCCGACCGTCCCCGCAGCTTGGGGGGCGGTCAGGGCCGCGTCAGGCTTTTGGGGGCTCACATCAAGGTTTCATCGGCGTTTGACCGGTCGGTCACGCCCTGGTAACACCGAACAGTGACGCTGAACTCACGCCACGTACAGCTCCTGCCCGAGCCGCCGACCCGAGGGGGGACCTCCACCATGCAGGCCGCGCCCGTACGCGCCACCGCGATTCCGTCATTCACCGATGCACTCCGTGCCATTGAGTCGGTCCTCATGAGCGGCGGTCAGCGCACCGCCCGCCAGAACGCCTGGACCTCCGTCCTGGAGGACCGCCGCCGCGCCAAGGACCGCGTCGAGGCGCAGCGCGTGTTCGAGTCGAGTCCGACCGCGGCATCCCACTCCTGAGCGACGGAGACGCCCCCTCCCCCGGAGCGCCCCCACCGCTCCCCCACCCGGCACTGCCGTCGTGACCGCTTCCCGGGCCACGTAGACTGCGGGGCATGGCCAGGAAGGAACCCGCAGCGGACGCTGCGAACGCGGGGCGACTGAAGCAGATCGCCCTGACCTACAAGATGACCCGCAAGGCCGACCCCAAGATCGGTCTTGTACTCGCGGCTGTCGGAATCGCCATCTTCGGTGTCTTCCTCGCCATCGGTTTCTTGATCGGTCACCCCGTCTATCTCGGCATCCTCGGCTTCCTGCTCGCCTTCCTCGCGACGGCGATCGTCTTCGGACGCCGGGCCGAGCGCGCCGCCTTCGGCCAGATGGAGGGCCAGCCGGGCGCCGCCGCGGCCGTCCTGGACAACATCGGCCGGGGCTGGACCACCACGCCGGCGGTCGCGATGAACCGCAGCCAGGACGTGGTGCACCGCGCGGTCGGCAAGGCCGGCATCGTGCTGGTCGCCGAGGGCAACCCGAACCGGGTCAAGAGCCTGCTGGCCGCCGAGAAGAAGAAGATGGCCCGCATCGTGGCGGACGTACCGGTGCACGACGTGCTCGTCGGCACGGGCGAGGGCCAGATCGCGCTGAAGAAGCTCCGCACGACGATGCTGAAGTTCCCGCGCGTGCTGACGGGCCCGCAGGTGACCGCGACCAACGACCGGCTGCGGGCGCTGGGCGACCTGATGAGCAACATGCCGCTGCCGAAGGGGCCGCTGCCGAAGGGGATGCGCATGCCGCGGGGTGGTCGCCAGCGGTGACGCCGCCGCTGGACTCGGCCGGGTTTCGGGGCCCTCGGAGAACCTGTGCGGTTCTTCGAGGGCCCTGCGGCTTTTGGGGGCTGGGGTGGCGCGGGAGCGTTCTTGGGTGCGGGGTGGTGGGGGTGCCTCGCGCAGTTCCCCGCGCCCCTGATGGGGCTGGTGCGGGAAACGTCCACCGGCGCGGGACCGTGGAAAGTTCCCGCGCCGTTCCCCGCGCCCCCGACAGGGGTGGTGCCGGAGCGCTCATCGGTACGGGACCGTGGGAGGTTCCCGCACCCCTCCCCTGATCGAGGTGGGGGCGCTGGCGCCGTTGTCCGCGTTCCTCGTGGGGACCGGGGTCTCTAGACTCTGATCTCGACCGTTCTGGCCACGCGGTCGTGGAGGCCGCGGCCGTCACGGTCCCAGATCAGGGGCGGGATCGCCAGGCACAGCAGGATCGTGCGGGCGAGGGCGCGCAGGGGGGCCACCTGGCCGGTGTCCACCGCCACCACCCGGATGCCGAAAAGCCGCTTGCCGGGAGTGACGCCGATCGTGCCCACCGTCAGGACGCTCATCACGAAGAAGACGAGCAGTGCCCAGTTCGGCGTGGCACGGGTGTAGCCGTCGGTGATCAGGCCGTATGCGATCAGGACGCACAGGCCCCAGTCGACGGCCAGGGCGCCGAGGCGCCGGCCCGGGCGGGCGATCGAGCCCGGCCCCTCCTCGGGCAGACCGAGCTGCTGCCCCCGGTACCCGAAGTCCGCCCCGGCTTCCTCCATGGCCGCGCGGGGACCGGAGAGCCACGATCCGATTGCTTGCCTGTTGTCCACCCGTCCACGGTACTGCGCCCGATTTCCGACACGGGAAGGTGGGGTCGGTCGGCCTCCGGCTGGTTAACCTGGGAGAAACAAACGGGTCACGCCCGAGAAATCCCCCGTCCTTATGGTCGGCTGCAGCGTGTGCCACCCACACTGGCCGCACGAACGAACTACCACCCCGGCACGGACGGTCGGGAGTAGGAGGAGCTGGATGTTCCAGAACGCCGACGAGGCCAAGAAGTTCATCGCGGACGAGGACGTCAAGTTCATCGACATCCGCTTCTGCGACCTGCCGGGCGTCATGCAGCACTTCACGGTGCCCGTCGAGGCGTTCGACCCGGACGACGAGCTTGCCTTCGACGGATCGTCGATCCGTGGTTTCCAGGCCATTCACGAGTCCGACATGGCGCTGCGCGCGGACCTGTCGACCGCCCGGGTCGACCCCTTCCGCCGTGACAAGACGCTCAACATCAACTTCTTCATCCACGACCCGATCACGGGTGAGCAGTACTCCCGTGACCCGCGCAACGTGGCGAAGAAGGCCGAGGCCTACCTCGCCTCCACCGGGATCGCCGACACGGCCTACTTCGGTCCCGAGGCCGAGTTCTACGTCTTCGACAGCGTCCGCTTCGCGACCAGCGCGAACGAGTCCTTCTACCACATCGACTCCGAGGCCGGCGCCTGGAACACCGGTGCGCTGGAGAACAACCGCGGTTACAAGGTCCGCTACAAGGGCGGCTACTTCCCGGTCCCGCCGGTCGACCACTTCGCCGACCTGCGCGCCGAGATCTCCCTGGAGCTGGAGCAGGCCGGCCTGAAGGTCGAGCGCCAGCACCACGAGGTGGGCACCGCCGGCCAGGCCGAGATCAACTACAGGTTCAACACGCTGCTCGCCGCCGCCGACGACCTCCAGCTCTTCAAGTACATCGTGAAGAACGTCGCCTGGCGCAACGGCAAGACCGCGACCTTCATGCCGAAGCCGATCTTCGGCGACAACGGTTCGGGCATGCACGTCCACCAGTCGCTGTGGAGCAACGGCGACCCGCTGTTCTACGACGAGGCCGGCTACGCGGGCCTGTCGGACACCGCCCGCTACTACATCGGCGGCATCCTCAAGCACGCCCCGTCGCTGCTGGCCTTCACCAACCCGACGGTGAACTCGTACCACCGCCTGGTGCCGGGCTTCGAGGCGCCGGTCAACCTGGTGTACTCGCAGCGCAACCGTTCCGCCGCGATGCGTATCCCGATCACCGGCTCGAACCCGAAGGCCAAGCGCGTCGAGTTCCGCGCCCCGGACTCCTCCGGCAACCCGTACCTGGCCTTCTCGGCCCTGCTCCTCGCCGGCCTGGACGGCATCAAGAACAAGATCGAGCCGGCCGAGCCGATCGACAAGGACCTCTACGAGCTGGCTCCCGAGGAGCACGCGGGTGTCCCGCAGGTCCCGACCTCGCTCCCGGCCGTCCTCGACTCCCTGGAGGCCGACCACGAGTTCCTCCTCCAGGGTGACGTCTTCACGACCGACCTGATCGAGACGTGGATCGACCTCAAGCGCACGAACGAGATCGCCCCGCTCCAGCTGCGCCCGCACCCGCACGAGTTCGAGCTGTACTTCGACGTGTGATCGGTGGGGTGTTGTGCCCCTTGAGGGCAAGGGGCACAACACCGTAGTGCTCACGCAAAATGAGCACCCACCCCGCCCTTTTGGCCCTCGTGAGGTCCGCCTCGCCCAGCACACCGGCCCGACCGCACTCATGGCCGCGGCGACAGCCACCACGGCCGCCCTCGCGGCCGTTCCCGGACCGGGTCCCTCTCCTGATCGTGCTGGTTGTCGCCGCGCCACCCGTTTCCTCAACTCCTGGGACTGACAGGGGAAACCGGCCACGGCGCAGCAGCGCCGTGCGTACGGTAGAGGCATGCGCTCACTGGACCACGACCAGGTGCGGGCTCTGCGCACCCGGGGTCAGGGCATCGGCGGCGGCGTCACCTTCGATTCCGCCGCCGAGGCCGTCGAACGGGTTGTCGCCGTGCAGGCCCAAGACGCTCAGGCGGGTGCGCTGGGCATCCGGGTCAGTGCCGACGGTGTCACCGCGGCGGACGTACGGCAGGCGATGGAGCAGGACCGCAGCCTGGTCCGGGGCTGGTTCCTGCGAGGCACCCTGCACACCGTCACGGCGGCCGACCTGCCCTGGCTGCTCGGGCTGCTCGGGCCGCACTTCCTCCGGCTGAGCGCCCGCCGCTACCGGGAGCTGGACCTCGACGAGGCGCTGTGCGACCGCGCCGAGGCCGTGATCGTGGACACCATCGGCGAACACGGCCCGTCCACCCGGGCCGAGCTGACGGACCGTCTGGCAGCGATCGGCGTCGCTCCGCGCGGCCAGGCGCCATTCCACCTGATCCGCCGGGCCGCGCTGCGCGGCAGGGTCTGCTTCGGCCCGGACCGAGCCGGCGAGGCCACCTTCGTCCTGCTCGCGGACTGGCTGCCGGCCGCCCCCGAGGGACCCACCGGGGAGGCCGCCGTCACCGCGCTGGCCCGCCGCTACCTGCGGGCCCACGGCCCCGCCGCGCCCGGGGACTTCGCGGGCTGGTCCGGCCTGCCCGCCTCGGCGGTCCAGCGTGCCTGGCGTGCCCTGGACGCGACCGGCGAACTGGTGCACGTCCGGGTGCTGGACCAGGCATGCACGCTGCCGGCCGACCGGGCCGCCGAGACCGGGCTCGACCCGCTGCCGGCCCCCGACGTGCGGCTGCTGCCCGCGTACGACAACTACTTGGCCGGCTACCGCAGCCGTACCCTCGCCGTGCCGGCCTCCCACGAGAAGCAGGTCTGGCCCGGTGGCGGCCAGATCCGCGCCACCGTCCTCACGGACGGGCTGGCCCGCGGCACCTGGGCCTGGCGCCGCGACAGCGCCGAGATCTCGCTGTTCGACCCGTCGGCCGGAGCCGCCGTGCCCGGACTCGCCGGGGGCATCGCGGCGGAGTCCGCCGACATCGCGCGTTTCCTGAGGAAAGCCTGATGACGACCGCCCGGTCCGGATTCCCGCCGGAGGCCTTCGCCGAACTCGTCGTAGGCGAGGGCGATGTCGGGCTGGCTGATGTCCCGGGGGGAGCTGGACGGTGACGTCGCCGTGGATGTCGGTCAGCTGGAGGACGGTGTTGCCTGTGGCGGCCTCGCCGAACGGCTCACGTACTCGGCTTCGCGGGAACAGGACGACAACCGAGACGGACACCTGCTACAACCGTCCCGACGTCCACTTCGGCCGATAGCGACGCCGCCGCGCGGCGCGTTCTCCACGGCATCGAAGGAGACGCGGTGGTGAAGCCGCTGCCGTATGACCCGAACACGCGGAACCCGTTCCAGGGCGGCTGCTGCCGTCACCGGAAAGTCTGACGGAGGGACCCTTATGGCTGACGACTCATGGTCCACGATCACCGCCCTCGCCGGCCGGTTCAACGAGGCCGATGCGGCTCGGGGCGTGCCGGCCGAGGAGCAGCATGTTCTTCAGGTACTCAAGATCGGTGAGGAGTTCGGCGAGGCCGCACAGGCCGTCATCGGTGTGAAGGGGACGAATCCCCGTAAGGGCACCTCCCACACCTGGGACGACGTGCACGCCGAAGTCGCCGACACCGTCATCACGGGCATGGTCGCCCTTGCCCGCATGCGCCCCGATGCCGCCGCCTATTTCGCCGGCCAGCTCAAGCTCAAGGCCGCCAGGTTCCTGCCCACGGGGACGCCGGAATGACGAACACGTGGCTCCCGCCTGAGCAGTACATCGAGACCATCGCCCGTGCCACGTCCTACGCCTGCCTCTACTTCACCGACACCGCCGGCCGGCCCTTCCAGCTCCGCTCCCACAACGAGAGGGAATTCTGGCAGTGGCCGGGCGGCAACCTGGAACGCGGCGAAACACCGTGGGAGGGTGCCCGGCGCGAGTGCCTGGAAGAGACCGGTATCGAGTTCGAGGGGCCGCAACGTCTCCTCGGCGTCCACTTCGTCCCCCAGCGCGCGGACTGGCCCGCCAACCACATCGGTTTCGTCTTCGACGGCGGCGAGCTCACCGACGTCCAGCTTGCCCACGTGCGGCTCACCCACGAGCACACCGAATGGCGCGTGGCGACAGTCGATGAGTGGCGGCGGGAGATGAGGCGGGTCGACTTCGCGCGCCTCGACGCGATCAACAGCGCACGAGAGACGGGAACCGTCGCCTACCTCGAAGGTCCCTAGGTACGCCGGCGTCGCAGCCACCGGAAGCGAGGTGCTGGTCCGGCTCGAGAGCAGCCGCAGGATGGCCGTCCTGGCCCGCTGCTCCGACGGTCGGCGCTGTCCGGCCGTGTCCCCCGGGGCTGCCACTCTTCGAAGGGTGACGGCCCCGGTTCCGGCGGCCCTGCGCGCACCGTCAGATTCCCGGTCCGGGGACGGCTCCCGGGACCGCTGCGGGGGCGGGGCAAGCGGCGGCGCGCGAGCGCCGGGCTGACGCACAGCGACGCACAGCGACTCACAGGGACCTTTTGCCCCTCCTAGGGTCGTTCGGAACCACTTCATGGCAATCCACGGGTGCACACTGGACAGCGGGACGAGTGCCTGACTGCGGGGTGGTGCAGATGCAGAGTCGCTTCCGGAGCGATCGGCGGCTGACCGTTCGGATGACGGTCACGTTGTTCCTGCTCGGATTGCTGTACGTGGCCTTCGTCGCCGCGTTGATCGCGTTGCTGAAGTCCTGGGTGCTGGTCGTCGTCCTGGTCGGGGCGATGTTCGTGGCGCAGTTCTGGTTCTCCGACCGGATCGCGCTGTTCGCCATGCACGGGCGGGTCGTGGAGCGCGAGGAGTATCCCGAGCTGCACGCGGTGGTCGACCGGCTGTGCGCGATGGCGGACATGCCGAAGCCGGTGGTCGCCGTGTCCGAGATGGACATGCCGAACGCGTTCGCCACCGGGCGCAATCCCGACCATGCCGTGGTCTGTGTGACCACGGGGCTGCTGCGGCGGCTGGAGCCCGCCGAGCTGGAGGGTGTGCTCGCGCACGAGCTGTCGCACGTGGCGCACAAGGACGTCGCCGTGATCACGGTCGCGTCCTTCCTCGGCGTGCTCGCGGGACTGATCGTGCGGTTCGCCTTCTACTCGCAGGTCTTCGGCGGCGGCCGCAGGGACCAGAACACCGCCGCTGTCTTCGCCGCCGTGCTGGGTGTCTCGGCCGCCGTGTACGCGATCAGCTTCCTGCTGATCCGGGCGCTGTCCCGGTACCGGGAGCTGGCGGCCGACCGGGCGGCGGCGCATCTGACCGGACGCCCCTCGGCGCTGGCCTCCGCGCTGACCAAGGTCACCGGGGACATCGCCCGGATCCCGACCAAGGACCTGCGCACGGCCCAGGCCTTCAACGCCTTCTACTTCACCCCGGCGACCGGCAAGGAGCCCGGCATCGAGCGGTTCTTCTCCACCCACCCGACCCTGGAGCAGCGGCTGGACCAGCTCGGGCGGATCTCCGCGGAGCTGGGTGAGGCGGCCGCGCCAGGGAAGGCGGGCTGACCCTTGGGGCTGCTGGACATCCTGCTGGGCCGTACGAAACCCGTCGCGCCCGACCTCGACCAGTTGTTCGCACTGCCGGGGGCGGCCGTGACGCTCCAGGCGGCAGCCGGGTTCACGCCGACCGGCGGCGGCGCGGTGTGTTTCGCCACGGTCGAGGGCGCGGCCTTCGAGCAGACCCACCGGGAGGTGCAGGCCCTTCTCGACGCGGACGCCGACCGCACCGGTGGGCCGGTGGAACTGAGGCAGGACGACTACGGCTACTCGTGGCTGGTCTCCCAGCGGACCCCCGACCAACTGCCCCAACTGGTCAACGACCTGCACGCGGTGAACAGCTCGATGGAGGCCAACGGCTTCGGGCCGCAGCTGCTGTGCTCACTGGCCGGATTCGAGTACAGGTCCGAGAACCGAGGGGACGCCGGCCACGACGGGGACGGCACCGGCCGGAGGCTGGCCCTGGTCTACCTCTACAAGCGCGGCACGTTCTATCCCTTCGCCCCGCTGCCCGGTGCCTCGCAGAGCCGGGACAGCGCGCTGGAGTTGCAGGTGAAGGCGGCGCTCGCGGACGACCTCAGGATCGAGCAGGACCTGAGCCGGTGGTTCCCGGTGTGGGGCGCCCCCGGCCTGTGACCGGCGGCGTCCGCGAGGCTCATGCGTTCTTCTGTGGCCGTACGGTCCGGCGCGTACGGGATCGATGGGCTCGCACCCGGCTCGCGGGCCGGGGGGACGTGGGGCCGGGGCCCGGGCGCGGGCCGTAGGGGCCCTTGGGGCGGGGGCCGGTACGGGTGGCGGGCCGGCCCGGGGGCCGGGGGCCGGAGCACGGGGCGTGGCGGCCGGTCACCGGGTCGGTGCCGTTCGGCACGGGCGCCGTCGGGGCTGACGCCGTCGGGGGGCGTCCGTGTCGTGCCATCGCTTCTCCCGCCTCTGCGTGACGGCCGTCCGCGCCGTCTCCGCCTCAGTGAAGGCCTGGACGGGGCCGTCCGCATGCCGGGTACGGCACTCCGGGTGACGGGACGCCGCCGACGGGTGGACCTCGCCGGGCGCCCCACGTACGAGGCACCCGGCTCTGGCGGCTCCACCGCGTCAACGGCTGGGGCTCAACGGCAGTACCGCATCAGCGCCCGCACCATGTGACACGTCGTGTCCGACGGCGGATGCACCCCGATCCGCTCCGCCGTGCTCCGTATCGTCTCGTTGCGGGCCTGGTTCGGCACGTACACCCCGGAGTCGAGCAGGGCGATCGCGAGGCGCATCGCCTTCAGGCGCCGGTTGTGGGTGACGTACCAATCACGCGGCCGCCCCGGGGGGAGCGGGCGCTTCTCCACCGGCGCGTACGGCAGATCCATGAGGACCGGCCTCCTGGCGGTGGACTGGGTCGGCTTCGGCTTCGGCTTGGTTGCGGCAGCGGGCACGGGCATCCTCCTGTCGCGGTCGGGGAGCGGTCCGGAAACCCCGGCACCTCCCTCGAACACTGCTTCTATTCTACTGCCGCCCACTGACAAAAGCCGCTGGCCACAAGGGCTTTGGGCAAGGTTGTGACACCGGTGAGAAGAGGTGCTTCGACTACCGTGTGGGGCATGGAGATCTGGATCAACCCGGCCTGTTCGAAGTGCCGCGGCGCCCTCACCCTGCTCGACGCCGAGGGCGCCGAGTACACCGTGCGCCGCTACCTGGAGGACGTGCCCACCGAGGACGAGATCCGCGACGTCCTGACCCGGCTCGGTCTCGAACCGTGGGACATCACCCGCACCCAGGAGGCCGAGGCCAGGGAGCTCGGGATGAAGGAGTGGGCGAGGGACGCCACGCAGCGCGACCGCTGGGTGCGCGCGCTCGCCGGGCACCCGCGACTCATCCAGCGGCCCATCATCACCGCCGACGACGGTTCGGCCGTCGTCGCCCGCACGGAAGAGGCGGTGCGGGACGCTCTGTCCCGCTGAGCCCAGGCCCTTGTGACCTACGTTACTTCGGCGACTCCCGCAACCGCTGAGTAACACCGTTCGGCATCGCGTACCTAGCGGCGTACCCATCGCATCCGGCCGCCGAGGACAGCGGCCGGGGACAGGAGGCGCGCATGTCGCGTAGGAGAACCCTCAGCCCCGGGAAGAAGATCACGCTGGCGGTCACCGCCCTCGCCGTGGCCGGCGGCGGGGCCTTCGCCTTCGCCGCCACTTCGAACGCGGCGAACGTGCAGAACGCGTCCACCTCGACGGTCTGCAAGGGGCTGGCCACCGCGCTCGGCAACAACGAGTCGTTCATCGCCGCGCAGAAGGCGAACCCGGACGCCCAGTCGGCGGCCCGGATCGCCAACCGCGAGGCGGTCGTCGCCCAGATCAAGCGTCAGCAGGAGGCGTCCGGCTGCCAGGTCGGGGAGTCCCTCCAGGCGGGCGGGGCGGCGCGGTCCGGTGGCGCGGCACCGGCCGGGGGGTCGGCTCAGGACCCCCGGGCCGGGCAGTCGGCGTCCGCCGCGCCGCCCGCGAACACGGCGCCCGCCAACGGCGCGGGCAACGGGAACGCGGGCAACGCCGCGGGCGCCTCGGGCCCGCAGGTCTGCAAGGGCTCGACCGTGACGCTCTCCGGTGAGGGCGGCGCCCCGGCGGCGTCCAGCAACCAGTTCCCGTCGGGTACGAAGCTGAAGGTCACCAACCTGGACAACAACAAGTCCACGACGGTGACGGTCACCTCGGTCTCCGGCAGTTGTGTGCTGCTCAACAACGCGGCCTTCGAACAGGTCCGCGAGCCCGGCAAGTTCCTGATCCGCCGGGCCGTGATCGAGAAGGTGGGGTGAGGTCAGCCGCCCAAAAACTCCAGGAGGCGGCGGTTCGTCGCCGCCGGGTTGGTGTACGGCAGGGCGTGGTGAGACACGTCCGGCAGGACGTGGGTCTCCACCTCCGGCAGCCACTCGGCGGCACGGGCGGCCACTTGGCGGGGATCATGGCTCCTGCTGTTCGCGGCCACGAGCAGCAGGACCCTGGTGTGCAGCGAGCGCAGCGCGGCGGCGCTCGGGCGCGGCCCCGTGACCGGGCGGGCCGTCGGGAAACCGGCCGTCGTCTCCTGGAGCCGCAGCCACGCGGCCGGCGGCACCCCGCCCGTCTCCCACTCCAGGAAGGCCCGGATCGTGCGCGCGGAGGGGCGCAGGAGCATGGGCAGGGCGTGCAGGAGGTATCCGGCCCGGTATCCGGCGAAGCACTGGGTCGGGTCGAGCAGCGCGAGGCGGGTGACGCGGCCCGGGGCGTGCAGCGCGTAGTGGAGGGCGATCCAGCCACCGTACGAGTGTCCGGCCAGGGCGGCCCGGTCGGCGCCCAGCCCGTCGAGGACCGCGTCGAGCCAGGCCGTCAGGTCGGCGACGGTCCGCAGGGGGCGGCTCGGGTCCGGGACGCTGCGGCCCGGGTCGCCGATGAGGTCGACCGCGTGGACCCGGAAGATGCGGGACAGATCGGCCGCGTTGGCGTACCAGGACACGGAGGTCGCGCGGCCGCCCGGCAGCAGGACGAGCGGGGGTCCGCCGGCGGGGCCGCAGCTGTTCACCCGTGTGCTGCCGAAGTCCGTGGGGACGGTGCTTTGCCGGGTGTCCGCGGGCCATTCGGCGAGCACCTTGTCGTAGGCCGCGTGGAAGTCCGCCGGGCCCTGCGTCTCGTACACAGTGGAGTCCATGAGCCCGCATTATCTCGCTGAGCAAGATACTTGGCCAGCGAGACGACAGGACGACGACGGAGGCGGGCATGGCGGACCGGGCCGACCAGGGACCCGAGATGGAGATCGTCCATCTCCTGCGCGCGGTGACCGTCGAACTCGGGCTGCACAGCGCCCGGTTCGCCCACCGCAACGGCATGCACCCGACCGACGTCCGTGCCCTGATCGCCCTCATGGACGCCTCCCGCGCCGGTCAGGACATGACGGCGGGCCGCCTCGGCGCGCTCCTCGGACTCAACTCCGCGGGCACCACCGCGCTGGTCGACCGGCTGGAACGGCTCGGGCACGTGCGGCGGGTGCGCGACGGGCACGACCGGCGGCGGGTGCTCGTCGAGATCGACGAGCGGGCGGTGGAGCTCGGCCGGGGGTTCTTCGGGCCGCTGATCGGACGGGCGGTTGAGTTGCTGGAGGGGTACGACGAGCGGGAACGGGCCGCGGTACGGGACTTCCTGGACGGCGTCCGGGAGGCGGCCGCGGACCAAGGCCCCCCGCCGCCTCCGGCTGACGTACGTCCGCCTCGTGCCGCCCCTTCGGAAGGGGACGAACCGGCCACCCGGTGACGCACGAGGGTGGAGGCTCCGGGCCACTCCCCCGGCACGGTTCACGCCGCCGGCCGGCGGGGGCGTGCCCGCTCGCGTCCGCGTCGAGGGAGAGCGTCCAATGCGCGAGAGAAGGCTGCTGCCGGGCCCGGCCGTCTGCTTCAATGGGGCCATGGCCAGCTTCCAGAAGTGCAGCGTGACGGGTCGCCATGACCTCGAGCCCTTCTGGCCGTCCCGTCAGCACCACGACTTCGACCGGGTGTGTTGTCGCGCGCGGAACGCGCGGGCCCTCTAAAGCCGGCACCCCGGCCTTCGGCCAGCGCGCACGACGTACGTCCTCGACGACCCCGGCCACGAACTCGCGGTCGTCGGCCTCCCCGTCGAACTCCTCGCGCGAAAGAGCTGACCTCTCATGGCGACCCCTCGTTCTGTGCCGACCACCGCCCTCGACGCCCCGACCGCCCCCTCGCCCGGCTCCGCACGGCACCGGCTCCGTGCCGTCGACGCGGACGAGGTCGCCGGCGTGCCGGACTTCCTGCCGCCGGGCACCACCTGGCTGCCCGCGCCCCCGCACTCCCTGCCCGAACTGCCGGGCCGGCCGCCGATGATCGGCTATCTGGTGCTCGTACCGGCCGACCAGCGTCCGCCCTTCGCACCGGTCGCCGTGCCCGCCCCCGCCGACGGCCCCCCGGCGGCCGACACCCCGGCCGGCCGGCCGGCCGACCGCGCCACCAAGGACCCGCTCGTCCGCGTCGACACCGCGCGGCGCACCGCCGAGGTGGCCGGACGGCCGCTCGACCTCACCTACCTGGAGTTCGAACTGCTCGCCCATCTGGTCGCGCACCCCCACCGGGTGCACACCCGCGAGCAGCTCGTGAGCACGGTGTGGGGCTACGGGCATGTGGGCGACGGCCGCACCGTGGACGTCCACATCGCCCGGCTGCGCCGCAAGCTCGGCGCCGAGCACCGCCAGGCGATCCAGACCGTACGGCGCGTGGGCTACAAGTACACACCGGGCCGCTGACCCCACCGTTCCGGATCTTCTCTCAGCAGATCCGGGTTCCGCTCCGCGGGCGGGCCGGGCACAGTTCCCGGCATGAGACTTCTGGTTCTGGGCGGTACGGAGTTCGCGGGGCGGGCCGTCGTGGAGGCGGCGCTCGGCCGAGGCTGGGAGGTGACCGTCCTCAACCGGGGACGGCACCAGCCCCCGCCCGGAGTACGGCGGATACTCGGCGACCGCACCGCGCCCGGCGGACTCGCCGCGCTCGCGGCCCTCGACGGGGACTGGGATGCCGTCGTCGACACCTGGTCGGCGGCGCCGCGCGCGGTGCACGAGTCCGCCCGGCTGCTCGCCGGCCGGGCCCGACGGTATGTGTATGTGTCGAGCTGCTCGGTCTACGCCTGGGCACCCGACCCCGGCTACGACGAGAGCGCTCCCCTGGTGCAGGGGGCGGCGGCCGACGCGGAGCAGACCGACTACCCGCGGGACAAGGCGGGCGGTGAGCTGGCGGCGACGGCGGCGTTCGGCACGGAGGGGTCCCTGCTGGTGCGGTCGGGACTGATCCTGGGGCCGTACGAGAACATACACCGGCTGCCGTGGTGGCTCACCCGGATCGCCCGCGGCGGCCCCGTCCTCGCCCCCGGGCCGCGCGACCTGCCGTTGCAGTACATCGACGTACGGGATCTCGCGGAGTGGATCCTCGGCGCGGTGGAGCGGGGGCTGAGCGGGCCGTACAACCTCATGAGTCCGCAGGGTCACACGACCATGGGCGAGCTGCTGGAGGCGTGCGTACGGGAGACCGGAAGCGGTGCGCGGCTGCGCTGGACCGCACCCGAGGTGATCCTCGACGCGGGGATCGAGCCCTGGACGCAGCTTCCCGTGTGGGTGCCGCCGGACAGCGACGGCTACGCGGCCCTGCACAGCGCGGACGTGTCACGGGCGGTACGGGACGGGCTGCGCTGCCGGCCCGTGGCGGAGACCGTGGCCGACACCTGGACCTGGCTGCGGAGCGTCGGCACCGACGCGCCCCGGCGGCCCGACCGTCCGAAGGTGGGCCTCGATCCCGCGGTGGAGGAGCAGGTGCTGGCCGGTCAGGGCGAGGGCGGCACCGAACGCTGAATCGAATTCAAGGAAAGTGTCGTTCCCCCTCCTCAACTCCCGCTGAAGCAGGGGCTTCTGTGGGTCTTGCGCCGGAAATGACCTCACGGACTTCTGAGTTTTCCCGAGGTTTCTGAACACCCCACGGACCCCCTGCGTATGAGAGGACGCCGCTTCACCCCTGTCGGGCGCCTCCGCCCCGAAAGGAAGTCAGAGGAGTTCCATGGGACGCAACACTCGAAAACGCCGTACGCCGCTGGCCACCAAGGCCATAGCCGCATCGGCTGCCCTAGCGCTCGGTGGGGGCGGACTGATCTGGGCGAACTACTACGCCTCGGCGCACGAGACGAACGACCAAGCCTGGGGTGGCAACCAGACGAAGGCCGCGAGCGCGCAGGTCGCGACCATCTCGTGCCCGGACGTGGGCCAGAAACTCACCGACGTACCCAGCCAGGCACGGACCGAGGTCGACGGCGAACTGGCCAACCTCGACCGCCAGATCACCGACGCCTACCAGAGTCTGGCGACCACGCGGGACGCACAGGCCAGGGACGCGAGTTTCGTTCAGAACACCATTCTCCAGCCGCTGCAGGACCGCCGGAAGGTGATCCTCGACCGGATCAAGCTGGAGATCACCCGCGTCGGCGGCACCACACCCAGCGGCCTGGACGCCCTCGCCGCCTGCACCGGCACTCCCGGCGACCTGACCAGCACCAGCGGCCAGCAGAACAGCGGTGGCCAGCAGCAGAACACCGGCGGCCAGAACACCGGGCAGCCGCAGAACAACGGCGGGCAGCAGCAGAACAACGGTGGTCAGCAGAACAACGGCGGACAGCAGCAGAACAACGGCGGCCAGGCCGGCAACGGCCCGGTGGCGGCGGACTTCGTCGACATCACCACGGTCGCACCGAATGTCCAGGGCAAGCCGGCCAAGCAGGGCAACGCCTCGACCGGTTCGTTCGTCACCCGCTGCGGTGTGAACGCGAACAAGAACCACAACACCGACAACGTCATCGTGGCGCCCGGCGTGACCAACGGCGCGCACCACCTGCACGACTACGTCGGCAACCAGAAGGTCAACGCGTTCTCCAGCAACCAGACGTTCCTGCAGGGCGGCACCAGCTGCCAGAACAAGAACGACCTGTCGGCGTACTACTGGCCTGTGGTCCGTGTCCAGGACGGCACGCAGGACTTCGACCAGAACGCCGACGGCGGTGGCAAGGAAGGCAACGTCGGCCGGATCCTGACCCCGGTCCAGGCGCAGATCAAGTACGTCGGCAGCCCCGCCGGCAAGGTCGTCGCGATGCCGCAGTTCCTGCGCATCATCACCGGTGACGCCAAGACCACGACCAACGGCCTGGCGAACGCCAACGCGCACTGGAGCTGCACCGGCTTCGAGAGCAAGGTCCAGCTGACGACGCAGTACCCGATCTGCCCGCAGGGCAGCAACGTGGTCCGCACGTTCGCCTTCCAGAGCTGCTGGGACGGTCAGAACATCGACAGCGCCAACCACCGTACGCACGTGGCCTTCCCCGACCCGGCGAGCGGCGTCTGCGGGAACGGCTTCAAAGCGATCCCGCAGCTGACGATGCGCCTCGTGTACAAGATCGACCCGCCGACCCTCCAGAACGGTCAGGTGAAGAACGCCTACGCGGTGGACGGTTTCCCGGAACAGCTCCACAAGCCGGCCACCGACCACGACGACTTCATCAGCGTCACGACCGGCGGCCTGGCGAACAAGATCGCCAACTGCATCAACTCCGGCCGGCAGTGCCAGTGACCCGCTGAGGCGGTGACCACCGACACGGTGATCCACTGAAGAAGGCCGGTGGCGGGATTCCCGTCACCGGCCTTCTTCGGCATGTGCGCCGCACTGCGACCGGCCCTTCGCCGTGCGGCCCCGCGGCTCCCACCGCGGGGCCCCTGGCCCTGGCTCAGCCGCTGTGCCCGGCGTGGGCATGGTGGTCGACCCCGATCTCGACATCGCCGCCGAGCGTGCCGCGCAGCTCCTTGACCACCCCGTCGTCCCCGACGGCGACCCACTTGCGGCCCACGAGGTAGAAGCCGCCGTAGTCCTTGGCATCGTTGATCCACTCACGCTGCCCCCGGTCGGTGGCGAAGGTCGCGAGCACGAACCTGCCGTCGGAGGTGGCGCAGATGGCCTGCCGGATCTCGTCGGCGTCCGTCTGGATGTCGGGCTTGCACCGCACGTCCGCCGCCAGATCCTCCAGACTGCCGGTGGCCGTCACCGGAACCCCGCTCCGGACGGCGGCCGGTCCGCCCGACCCGCCCGACCCGGCACAGCCGGTCAGCACCAGCAGGGCGACGGCCGCACCGGCCGCCAGTTTCTCGCGCGTCCTCATGTCGTCCTCCGGTCGTCGCGGCCCATGCCGCTGGAAGCCCCCACGCGGGCCCTGCCCTTCCGTACGGCTGTGACGCCTCCCGTGCTCAACTGCTGCCCGCGATCAGCGGGCTGCCGCCGTGACGGCGGGTGCCGGAGCCTCGCCGAAGGCTCCCGCGTCCAGGTGACCAACCACCGTTCCGCTCGTTCTGCTGAACGTGCAGTCACAGGACGTCGCCCCCCACCGCGCATCGGCCTTCGGTGCGTTCATCGACGTCGAGCAGGCCGAGGCCACGCTCGTCGAGCACTATCCCCGGCTCGTCCGGCTCGCCTATCTGGTGCTGCCGACGGGCCTCGGCCGCAGCCGACGGGTGCTGACCGCGCACGCCCTCGCCCAGCGGGCGCTGCCCCCGGGGCGCGCCCTCGCGGCCGCGGTCCCGTCCCAGGGCGGGGGCCGGCACAGCGCGGGGGCATTCCCCCGTTCCCGTGACGCCGGAGGCCTGGCGGGCAGCCGCGACGGCGACCCGGGGTACGCCCTGCTGCGGCTTCGGGTGCTGCGGACGGCGCTGGAGGCGGGCCGGCCGCTGGGGGGCACCGCCTGGCCGAAGCGGTCCCAGCTACCGCCGCTGCTGCCCCAGGTGTGGGGGCTGCGGCTGTTCCCGCGCTCGGGCGGCGCCGACGAACTCGCCCTGGACCAGCGGCTGTCCGCGCTGTCCGGCCCGGCCCGTGCCGCCTATGTGCTGCGCGGTCTGGAGAAGCTCCCCGAGGACGGTGTGCACGGGGTGCTGGCCGCGGCGGGCGTCGCGGACCCGTCGGCGGCGATCCGTGAGGCCGCGGCCGTACCGGCGCGGGACGCCCTGCTGGACTCACCCGAGTTCGACCCGTGCGCGCTACAGGCCCGGCCGACCGGCCTGGTGCGGCGCCGGCAGCACGGCAAGGCCGCGCTCGCGGCCGCGGCTGCCGTCGCGGTGTGCGGCGCGCTGCTCGCGCTGCCGAGCGGCGGCTGGGGCCCGGACGGCGCGGCCGCCTCCTCCGACGCACGGAACCCGGCCGCCCGCGCCGCCCTGGATCCGGCCCGGGTGACCCGGGTGGCGCCCACCGCGTGGCGGACGTCGGCGCGCACCGACTTCTCCGTGTGGCCCGCCCGCGGCGATCTGACCGGCGACCGGGGGCTGCTGCGGCGCGCGCTCGCCGTCTGGGCGCGGCCCGGGCAGTCCGTGCGGGTCTCGGCCACCCCCGGCACCCCCTCGGGCGGCCCCCCCGGCCCACCGCAGCTGCTGTACGCGGGCCGGGTCGACGCGGCGCGCGTGGTGGTCTTCCACGACGGTCTGCGCATCGTGCGCTACGCCGAGCCGCAGGACGGCACGGACCGGGCCGCGCTCGACTTCGCCCGGGCGGACGCGGCGGCGGGGGCCGAGGCGGAGGCGCTGGTGCTGGACCGCGCCGAGGGCACCGTCCGCTATCTGACGGCCCCGTGGGTGACCGCCGCGACGGAGCGGGACCTGGTGGCGCCGTCGTCCGGGGCGCTGGACCTGCGTCCGGCGCACGGGGTGACGGCGCCGCTCGCGAGTCCGGTCCGGCCGAGCGGCCCGTGCGCGTCGTGGAACGTGCTGGAACTGACGGACGGTTCGGGTACGCGGCTGCTGGCCGACCTCGGGGAGCTGATGCCGGCGCACCTCACCGTGGGGCGGCCGGCCGCACCGCGGGAGGCGTCCGGGGCGGCGGGGCTGCGCGCCTGGGCGCCGCTCGCGTGCTCGCTGGCGGCGGTGCGGTCGCAGGGTGTGCGGTCCGTGAACGCGTGGGAGTACGCGCGGCAGTCGCTGCCGGACGGGTCCGGGGCGGCTCAGTGGGTGTGCACCCGGGCGGACACCTGGCGGGGCGACGCCCCGCTGGTGCTGGCGCAGTTCCGCACCCCGGGCGGGCGGTCCGGGGCGGTCGCGGCGCAGGCCGAGGGCGTCGCGGCGTGCGGCGCGAAGGATCCCCATGTGCTGGCCGGGGTGTTGTGGAAGTCGGCGGAGGGCGCCTGGTACCTGCTCGCCGCGGGCAGCGGGGACACCGCGTCCCTGCGGGCGACCGGCGGGGTGAGCGGGTCGGCGCGGGGGAATCTGCTGGCGGTGCGGACGAGGCAGGGGGCGCGGGCCGGGCTGCGGGGCACCCTGGCCGACGGAAGGACGGTCGGCGGTCTGCGGTGAGCGCACCCGACCGGTCCGCGGATCGCGGGCGTCCGGCGCGGGAGCCGTGCCGGAGCGGTGAGCGCACCACAGGGATCCGGCCGGTTCGAGGCCGGATTCAATCGGTAAGGTGTTCGCATGCCAGCCGGGGTACGCCGCAGGATGGGAGTCGAGGAGCGACGGCAGCAGTTGATCGGCGTCGCGCTCGAACTGTTCAGCCGGCGCTCCCCCGACGAGGTCTCCCTCGACGAGATAGCGTCGGCCGCGGGCATCTCGCGACCGCTGGTCTACCACTACTTCCCCGGCAAACTCAGCCTGTACGAGGCCGCGTTGAAGCGTGCCGCCAAGGATCTGGCGGGCCGGTTCACGGAACCGCACGAAGGCCCCCTGGGGGCACGGCTGCTCCGGGTGACGCACCGTTTCTTCGACTTCGTGGACGAGCACGGACCCGGTTTCTCGGCGCTGATGCGCGGCGGCCCGGCGGTCGGCTCGTCGACGACGAACGCACTCGTCGACTCCGTACGCCAGGCCGCCTACGAGCAGATCCTCGCGCACCTCGGCGTCACCGAGGCACCCGCGCGCCTCGAACTGGTCGTCCGCTCCTGGATCTCGCTCGCCGAGTCGACCGCGCTGATCTGGCTGGACGGCCGGCGCATCCCGCGCGGCGAACTGGAGTCGCAGCTCGTGCACGATCTCGCCGCCCTGGCCGCCGTCAGCGCGGCCTACGACGAGGACATGGCCGCCCTGCTGCGCGCCATGGTCGAGGACGAGCCGGCCGACGGCCCCTTCGCGGAGCTGGCCGGCCGGCTGATGTCCCTGGCGTCGGGTTCCGGCCCTACCGGGCAGCCCGGGTGAACACCGCCACCGTGCGCGCCGGGACGGTGAAGGTGCCCGTGGCCGCCGCGTAGGCGGAGGTCTTCACCACCGGATCCGCGCCCGCCGCCTGCACCGGGTGCAGCCGGAGGCGCGTCCCGGCGAGGCTGCCGATCCGCTGCTCCTGCCGCTCGGGAGTGGCGTTGAAGACCACGACCAGGTCACCGAGGCGCATGGTGATCACGCCGGGTGTCTCGTCCTTCCCGGACAGCGGGAAGGACAACCGGTCCTGTACCTGCGCGGCCGTGCCGAGGGAGAACGCCTTCTCCGTCGTACGGATCCTGAGCAGGTCCTGGTAGGCGGCGGAGGTCCCGTCGATCTGCGGGCAGCCCACCTTGACCGTGCCGAGCAGCGGCTTGGCATAGGTCCACTTGGACAGGTTGTCGGCCGCCATCGGCAGCCCGCGTCCGAAGCCGTTGCCGTCCGCGCAGTTCCAGTGGATGGCGTTGAACCAGTCGCCGCTGTCGAAGGAGTTGCGGTCCAGTGACTTCGAGCGCAGCAGGTCGGTGCCCGCCTGGGAGAGGGCCGGCCCCTGCGAGAGGGCGGCCGTGGCCATCGCCAGCACCTGCATCCGGGCCCGGTCCGACGCGCTGGTCGAGACGGGCAGTTTGTAGGCGAGCGCGTCGAACAGGGACTCGTTGTCGTGTGCGTCCACGTAGGCGAGGGCGTCGCCGGGGGCGTCCGCGTAACCGGCGGGGGCGCCGTTGTAGTCGATCTCCGCGCCGGCGACCTCCTTGCCGTCGTCGTCGGTGAAGCGGTACTTCGCGAGGTTGCCGGTCAGACCGACCTTGATGAGGTCCTGGTAGTGCAGCAGCCGGGCCTTCTGCTCGGCCGGAGTGCCGTTGGCGGGGGACGTGTTGGGGTCGGTGTACAGGCCGGACGCGAAGCCCTGGACGCCCGGGTCCGCGTCGAAGGGGCTCCCGCCGCGCACGGCGTCACGGGCGCGGTCGGAGAACGTGGCGATGCCGGTGCCGGCCATGTTCTGCTGGGTGGCCTGGACGAAGCGGGCGTCGTCGGCGACCTCGCCGAAGTTCCAGCCCTCGCCGTAGAGGATGATCTTCTTGCCGTCGACCCCGTCCTTGGCGAGGGTCAGCGCGTCCAGCGCCTTGCGCGCCGCGAGGATGTTGGCCTTCGGGTGGTGGCCCATGAGGTCGAAGCGGAACCCGTCGACCTTGTACTCCTTGGCCCAGGTGACGAGCGAGTCCACGACGAGCTTGCCCATCATGGCGTTCTCGGGCGCGGTGTTCGCACAGCAGGTGCTGTTCGCCACCGAGCCGTCGGCGAGCAGCCGCTGGTAGTAGCCGGGCACGATCTTGTCCAGGACGCTGGTGTCCGCCTGGCCGCTCGCCGCGGTGTGGTTGTAGACGACGTCCATCACCACCCTGAGGCCGTCGTCGTTGAGGGACTTGACCATGGTGCGGAACTGGACCGTGCGCGCGGTGCCGTCCGGGTCCGTGGCGTACGAGCCCTCGGGGACCGTGAAGTGGTACGGGTCGTAGCCCCAGTTGTAGGCGTCCTTCGCGGCGGTGGCGGCGACGCAGGCCTGCTGCCGGTCGGAGTCTGCGGCGTAGGAGGCGAGGTCGCAGCCGGGGGTCTGCTGCTCGGACTTCTTCTCGGGGATGGTCGCGATGTCGAAGGCGGGCAGCAGATGGACGTACGAGGTGCCCGCCTTCGCCAGTGCGCGCAGATGCCGGGAGCCGTCGCTGTTCTTGTCGGCGAAGGCGAGATAGGTGCCCTGGTCCTTGGCCGGTACGGTCCTGTCCGCGACGGAGAAGTCGCGGATGTGCAGCTCCTGGATCTGGGCGTCCTTGAGCGGCACCGCCTTCGGCTTCTTCAGCCGCGACCAGCCGCTCGGGGCGAGGGACCGGTCGCTGAGGTCGGCGACGAGGCTGCGTGCGGAGTCGGCGGTGAGGGCGAGGGAGTACGGGTCGGTGACCTTGTTGGTGACGATCTTGTGGACGCTGGGCGCCCACACCTTCACGACATACCGGTAGGGCTTGTTCTTCCAGGACGCCGGGCCCGTGACGGACCAGACGCCGGTGGTGGCGTTGCGCCGCATGGCGACCGTGGAGCCGCCCACTTCGAGCCTCACCGACTGTGCGGTGGGCGCCCAGACGGAAAGTGTGGGGCGGCCGTGGTGGAACGTCGGCCCGAGGTCGGCCTTCGTCGCGTCGTACACGTCGTCGAGTACGCCGGCGGTCTGGACGCCCGTCGCCGCCAGCACCGCCCCGTTCGCGGCCCGCTGCGAGGCGACGAGCTGGCCGCTCAGGGCCTCGCGGACCCGGCCGCGGTCGCGCGGATCGACGGACCAGGCGGTGTAGTCCTTCAGATGGGGGAACGCCGTCTTCTGGGCGTCGGTGAGCGTGGTCCTCGTCAGTCGCAGCCAGCGCTCGTCGTCGCTCGTCAGCGTCCCGTCCTTGACGGTGATCGAGCCGTCGTGGGAGGAGAGGAGCTGGGTGGAGGCGGCGCCGTCGACGCCGTTCCAGGCGAGCGTGTCCCGGTCGATCCAGACCGCCTTGGAGGTGGTCAGGTCGAGGGCGGCCGAGCTGCCCGCGGGCTGCGGCAGCAGGTACTTCTCCTGGCCGTTCAGCAGCCACACCTCGTGGCCGTTCGTCTTCAGGTCGAGCGACTGGTCGGCGGCGAGGTCCTTCTCGTCGCCCTTGTGGACGATGTAGCTGAGGCTGGTGGCGCCCTCGGCGAGCGGCACCTCGAAGACCGCGCCGTACGCGTCGGTCCGTACCGGCTTGAGCGGGCTGGACCAGTCGGTGGGGTGCGCGGCGCCCGTCCAGACGTGGAGGCCCCAGCCGTCGTAGTTCCCGTCGGCCCTCTTGTAGTGGATGACCGCCTTGGTCGTGTCCTGCGGCGGGTAGTCGGTCGTCGGCTTCTCGGTGAGGACGGTCTCCTTGCCCTGCTCGACCCAGACCTCGCCGGTCCGGGTGACGTCGATGGTGCGGTCGGCGGAGACGTCCTTGTCGCCGTTCTTGTCGATGACGAGGAAGCCGACGCTGGAGGCACCGGGCTTGAGCTTGACGTAGGCGAAGGCGCCGTAGGCGTCGCGGCCCACGAAGGGATGGCTGTCCGGCCAGGTCGTCGCCTCGCCGTCGGCGAGGTCGCCCCAGGCGTACAGGCCCCAGTCGCCGTAGTTCCCGTCGGCCCTCCTGTAGTGGACGATCGCGTAGTCGCGGGAGGAGGCGGTGGGGACCTGGGGGGCCGGCGGGGTGCCGGTCGTGCTGTCCGCCGTCGCGCTCGCCGTCCGGCCCGCCGAGTCGATCACGACCGCCTTGTAGCGCAGGGCGGTTCCGGCCGGAACGTTCTCGGCGAGGGGCTGGGTGACCTTGTACGGGGCGTGGTCGGCGGAGCCGAGGGTTCGCCAGGGGCCGTTGCCGGTCTGGGCGGCGAAGACGACCCGGTTGAGCCGGCCGCCCTCGACGTCGGCGGAGACCGCGACCGTGCCGGTGGCGCCCGCGTCCGGGGCCTTCAAGGTGATCGTCGGGCTGGTGGCCGGTGCGCCGAGCGGGCGGGCGGCCTTGAGGACGACGGCGGAGAAGGCCGGGACGGTGACGGTGACCTTGCGGTCGGCGCCGCTGCGGACCGACGCGTCCGTTCCGTGGGTGCCCCGGAAGGTCATGTCCGCGGAGCCGGTGGCGAAGGTGGCCGTCTTCTGTTCGCCGGCGTTGTTGAGAGCGACGAGGTACTCGGTGCCGTCGGCGCCGGTGCGCGAGAAGGCGTAGACGCCGGCGCCGTCGGCCGCGTAGCGCTCGGCCTGGACCCCGTCGGCGAGGGCGGGGTTGGCCTTGCGGAGCTCGGAGAGAGCGGCGATCTGGCGGTAGAGCGGCGCACTCGTGTCGTACGCGTCGCTCGCGTGGGTGCGGTCGGTGCCGATCTCGTCGTCATCCAGGTAGTCCGCGACCTTGGAGGCGAACATCGTCTGGCGGGCGTCCTTGTCGCCGCCGGAGCCGGTGAAGCCCTGCTCGTCGCCGTAGTAGACGACGGGGTTGCCGCGGCTGAGGAACATCACCTCGTTGGCGAACTCGTCCTTCTTCAGCAGCTCCGCGTCGGACGCCTTCGGGTTGTCCTGCTTCAGGAAGTACCCGATCCGCCCCATGTCGTGGTTGCCGAGGAAGGTGACCTGCTCGTACGCGTTGGCCTTGTCGGTCGTGTACTTGTAGTCGTCGGCGAAGACACCCGCGAGTTTCCGGGCGCTGCCGCCCTGGGAGGCGTACTCCCGGGCCGCCTCCTGGAAGGGGAAGTCGAGCGTGGCGTCCAGGCGGCCCTGGGTGACGTAGGGCGAGGTGATCGAGGTGTCGGCGGAGTAGACCTCGCCGAACATGAAGAAGTTCCTGCGGCCGTGCGCGGCGGCGTACCGGTCGAGCGCGGTCGCCCACTGCGTCCAGAACTCCATGTTCACGTGCTTCACGGTGTCGATCCGGAAGCCGTCGACGCCGAAGTCCCGCACCCAGCGCTCATAGATCTTCTCCATGCCGCTGACGACCTCGGGACGCTCGGTCCACAGGTCGTCGAGGCCGGAGAAGTCGCCGTAGGTGGCGTTCTCGCCGGCGTAGGTGGAGTCACCGCGGTTGTGGTACATCGTCGGGTCGTTGAGCCACGACGGGACCTTGATGTTCCTCTTCGCGGCGGGCACGACGGGCGTGCGCGGGAAGGAGCCGGTGCCGACCGGCGGGAAGCCCTTCGTGCCGGTCGCGTAGTCGGCGTCGTCGAACGGCCGGCCGTCCTTGGTCAGGTAGGGGAAGGCGCCCTTGGAGAGGTAGTCGTGCGAGGCGCCCTCGTAGTCGACGACGTCCGCGGTGTGGTTGGTGATGACGTCGAAGAAGACCTTCATGCCCTTGGCGTGCGCCGTGGAGATGAGGTCCGCCAGGTCCTTGTTGGTCCCGAAGTGCGGGTCGACCTTGGTGAAGTCGGTGATCCAGTAACCGTGGTACCCGGCCGAGGCGTCGGCGCCGCTGCCCTGCACGGGCTGGTTCTTGAAGATCGGGGCCAGCCAGATGGCGGTGGTGCCGAGGCCCTTGATGTAGTCGAGCTTCCGGGTCAGGCCCTTGAGGTCGCCGCCCTGGTAGAAGCCCTTGTCCGTGGGGTCGTATCCGGTGGCGAGCCGTGAACCGGTCAGTCCGCCGCGGTCGTTGGAGGTGTCGCCGTTGGCGAACCGGTCCGGCATCACGAAGTAGAACTGCTCGCGGGTGTCGTCGTGCCGGGCGGGCTCGGCGGCGAGTTTCGCGTCCGACGGCGGCAAGGGCGGAGCGGCCGCGCGGGCGGCCAGGGGCGGGAGCAAAGCTGCGGCGAGCGCGGCGACGGTAACGGCCGCGACCCTTCTGTACTGCTGGGTGCGGCGCGTCCGGGGCGCCGGCCATCTCGGTATCACAGGCGGAAACTCCTTGCGACTGCGGCTCAATCGGGTCCGACCCCTGCGCCACGGGACGGCTGCGTCGTCGGGCGTCCGCGCGACCGTATCGCCGACGAAAGCCTTACAGCAAGAGTTGTGAAACTCACGGCAAGTATTTTCAGAGCCCCTTCCGTCCGGCCCCGGTCCGCGGGCCGCGCACGGCTGTTGGGGCACGGACACGACGCGGTGCCCTCCGGCGGATCTGCCGGAGGGCACCGCAGCGGTACGGGCCCGTCAGTGGGTCAGCAGCTCGACTTCCCCGCGTAGAGGGCGAGCGCCGTGTTCGGGGCGACCGACGCCGTGAACCAGCCGCTGCTGTTCACCGTCACGGTCCTGTCGCCCTGCACATCGCAGTAGGTGCCGGCGGGCAGCGAGGTCTCGTACGACCGGGCGGCCGTGGTGCTCTCGTGGTTGATCACCACATAGCCCTTGCTGCCGCGGCCGAACGCGATCAGGTTGTTGCCGTCGTCCCACCACTTGGTGACCGCCTCGCCGTGCGTGGCGTTGCGGAAGGCGACCATCGACTTGATCTCCGGCCAGGCGTGCTGGCACTTCCAGCCGTCCTGCCAGCAGGCGTTCACCGCACCACCGCCTGGCGGGCCCGCGTCCGCGTCGGACCACTCGTAGCCGGAGTTGATGTCGGGGGCGCCGTAGGGCCAGGCCAGCATGAAGACGTTCGCCAGGGTGTAGTCGGCGCCGTCCTTGTAGTTCAGGGTCGAGCCGTTGCGCTCGGTGTCGTGGTTGTCCACGAAGACCCCGGCGACCGAGCTGCTCAGATAGCCCCAGCCCTCGCCGTAGTTGTTCAGATAGGCCAGCTTCTCGCTGGTGAACACCCGCTTGAGGTCGTAGGCGTAGCGGAACTCCTGGACATCGCCGTTGCCCGTGTACTCGCTCGGCTGGACCGCCTCGCCCGCGCCGTAGATGACCTCCTGCTTCCAGTACGCGGACGGGTTGGTCAGCCGCGACTTGATGTTGGCCAGGTCGTCGGCCGCGATGTGCTTGGCGGCGTCGATGCGGAAGCCGTCCACACCAAGGCTGAGCAGGTCGTTCATATAGCCGGCGATGGTCTTGCGGACGTGTTCCTCGCCGGTGTCGAGGTCGGCGAGGCCCACCAGCTCGCAGTGCTGGACGTTCCAGCGGTCCTGGTAGTTGGTGACCGGGGAGGTGCAGTCGTCGAAGTCGGCGTAGGAGTACAGGCCCGGGTAGTCGTACTTCGTGTACGACGAGCCTCCCGTGCCGGTGCCGCTGCCCGCCGACATGTGGTTGATGACGGTGTCCACGACGACCTTCACACCCGCCGCGTGGCAGGTGTCGACCATGTTCTGGAAGGCTGCGCGGTCGCCGAGGCGGCCCGCGATCCGGTAGCTCACCGGCTGGTACGACGTCCACCACTGGGAGCCCTGTATGTGCTCGGCGGGCGGGGAGACCTGGACGTAACCGTACCCTGCCGGGCCGAGGGTGTTGGTGCACTCCTTGGCGACCGAGGCGAAGTTCCACTCGAACAGGACCGCGGTGACGTCCTTGGTGCCGGGCGGGGAGGCGGACGCGGTCCCGGCGGGGACGGCGAGTGCGACCGACGCCGCCGCCGCGAGGGCGAGGGCTCCGGAGAGCGTTCTACTGGCCATGTGGGGGTTCCTTCTCCGTTGAAGGATCTGCTGCGGGGTCCCTGACGGACCCTGAGATCCCCTGAAGGGAATTACTGCAAGTTTTCAACTGCTTGCAGTGCAGCAGACCGTACGAGTCCCGACCTCGACGGTCAACCCCCCGGACATGTTCCTGCCACATACGCCAAATAGCGCCGGATTGCGGCCGGTTGACACCACATCACCCGGCGCGACCACAGGAAGGGGCCCGCCGTCCCGGACGGACGACGGGCCCCTGAAAACCCGGTGAAAGGCTTGCGCCGGATCAGTCGGTGGTCCACCACACCGTCGTGTCCGCGGGCAGCTTCGCCTCGTCGGCCGTCAGGGTCAGCTCGCCGCTGGCGACCAGGACACGGCCGTACGACGGGATCGTGACCGCCTCGCCGGTGGTGTTCGCGACGCACACGAAGTCCCCGCGGCGGAAGGCGAGCACGCCCTCGGGTGCCCTCAGCCACTCCACCGAGTCGCCCGCGCCCAGGCCGGGCTGCGCGCGCCGCACGGCGAGGGCGGTGCGGTACAGCTCCAGGGTCGAGCCGGGGACCCCCTGCTGGGCCTCGATGCTGAGGTCGCCCCAGCTCGCGGGCTGCGGCAGCCAGCTCCCGCCGCTGCCGAAGCCGTACGAGGGTCCGGTGCGGGTCCACGGGATCGGCACCCGGCAGCCGTCCCGGAAGCCGTCCTGGCCCTCGCCCCGGAAGTAGGCGGGGTCCTGACGCACCTCGTCCGGCAGGTCCACGACGTCCGGCAGGCCGAGTTCCTCACCCTGGTAGAGGTACGCCGAGCCGGGCAGCGCCAGCATCAGCAGCGTGGCGGCGCGGGCGCGCCGCAGGCCCAGCTCCCGGTCTCCCGCGAGGCGGATCTGGGTGCCGAGGCCGGGCTCGTTGGCGAAGCGGGTGGCGTGGCGGGTCACATCGTGGTTGGACAGCACCCAGGTGGCGGGGGCGCCGACCGGGCGCATCGCGTCGAGGGTGCGGTCGATGACCGCGCGCAGCTCCGCCGCGTCCCAGTAGGTGCCCAGGTACTGGAAGTTGAAGGCCTGGTGCAGTTCGTCGGGGCGCACATAGCGGGCGGTGCGCTCGACGGTCGGCGTCCATGCCTCGGCGACGAAGATCTTCTCACCCGCGTACTCGTCGAGAATCGTGCGCCACTGCCGGTAGATGGCGTGGACGCCGTCCTGGTCGAAGAACGGCATGACATCGTTGCCCAGCAGCTTGAGCTGGTCGTGGGCGCCGAGGTCGGGCAGGCCCGCCGCCTTCACCAGGCCATGGGCGACGTCGATACGGAAGCCGTCGACACCCATGTCCAGCCAGAAGCGGAGGATCGAGCGGAACTCGTCGCCGACCGCCGGGTGGTTCCAGTTGAAGTCGGGCTGCTCGGGCGCGAAGAGGTGCAGATACCACTCGCCGGGCGTGCCGTCGGGTTCGGTGACCCGGGTCCAGGCCGGGCCGCCGAAGACGGACTCCCAGTCGTTGGGCGGCAGCTCGCCGTTCTCGCCCTTGCCGGGGCGGAAGTGGTAGCGCTCCCGCAGCGGCGAGCCCGGCCCCTCCGCGAGCGCCCGCTTGAACCACTCGTACTGGTCGGAGGAGTGGTTGGGAACCAGGTCGACGATGATGCGCAGCCCCAGCCCATGGGCGTCGCGGATCAGTGCGTCGGCGTCCAGAAGGCTGCCGAACATGGGGTCGACGGCACGGTAGTCGGCGACGTCGTAGCCGGCGTCGGCCTGCGGCGAGGCGTAGAAGGGGCTGAGCCACACGGCGTCCACGCCGAGGTCGCGCAGATAGGGAAGTCGGGAACGTACGCCCTCCAGGTCGCCCATGCCGTCGCCGTTGCTGTCGGCGAAGCTGCGCGGATAGACCTGGTAGATCACCGCGTCACGCCACCAGTCGCGGTGGGTGGCGACGGTGGCGAGGGCGGTGTTCGGGGCCGGGTCGGCGGAGTGCTGGCTCATGGCGTCCTTGATGCGGTGGGGATCCCCCGGTCGGGCGAAGACGAGAGCGGGGGGAGAGGGTCGGGTCGTGGGGCTTGGGCAGGGTGGAGGTGACTGGGCGGCCGCGGTGACCGCGGGGTCGGATCGACACCGCGGCCGCCACCCGCGCGGATCGGGCCGCACGGGAACCCCGGGAGGGTGGTCAGCCCTTCGTGCCGCCCGCGGTGAGGCCGGTCACCAGGTTCTTCTGGACAAGGTAGAAGAACACGGACACGGGTATCGCGATCAACACCGCGGTGGCGGCCATGTAGTTCCACTGCGCGTCGTGCTCGCTGACGAAGGTCTGGAGGCCGACGGCGAACGTGTACTTCGAGTCGTCGAGCATGAAGGTGGTCGCGAAGGCGACCTCGCCCACCGCGGTGATGAAGTTGTAGAAGGCCGCGACGGCCAGTCCCGGGCGGGCCAGCGGCAGGATCAGCCGGGCGAAGGTGCCGAACGGGGTGAGTCCGTCCACGCGTCCGGCCTCGTCGATCTCGAAGGGGATGGTGTCGAAGTATCCCTTGAGCAGCCAGGCGCTGTACGGCACGGCCGTGGTGCAGTTGATGATGATCAGCGACCAGTAGGTGTCGATGAGGCCGAGCCGGCCGAAGATCTCGTACATCGGCACGATCAGGATGGCGATCGGGAAGGCCTGCGTGAGCAGGAGCACCCACATCAGCGGCCGGTAGCCGGGGAAGCGCATGCGCGAGACGGCGTAGCCGGTGGTGGCGGCGACGAAGACACCGATCAGGGTGGTGCCGAGCGCCACGATCATCGTCGACTTGAACCAGTCGAAGAAGCCGGTGTGCTCCAGCACGAAGCGGTAGTTGGAGAAGCTCAGCTCGTTCAGGATCTTGCCGGGATGCAGGTAGTCGTCCTTGTCCGGGCCGAGGGACAGGAAGAACAGCCAGGCCACCGGGGCCAGCGCGATGAGGCTCGCCACGACGAGGCCGCCGTGGAGCAGGAAGGCGCCCAGCGGGCCCCGCTCCCCCCGCCGGCGGGTCCGGCGCCGGGGCGACGGTGCGGGGGCCGAAGCGGTTTCGGTCTTTTCGAGGGTCGTGGTGCTCATGGGGGCGGCTCCTGCGGCGTCAGACGGCGAGCTGGTCATTGCGCTTCAGCCAGCGGAAGTAGAAGGAGGTGAAGACGGTCAGGATCGACAACAGCAGCACGCCGTACGTGGCGGACTGGGCGAAGTCGCGCGGCTGCTGTCCGAAGCCCAGGTAGTAGGCCCAGGTCACGAGGATCTGGGCGTCGGGGGCGCTGGTGGGGCCGAACAGCAGGAAGATGATGGCGAACTGGTTGAAGGTCCAGATGACGCCGAGCAGCACCACGGTGGAGCTGACGGAGCGCAGGCCGGGCAGCGTGACGTACCGGAAGCGCTGCCAGGCACTGGCGCCGTCCATCTCAGCGGCCTCGTAGAGCGAGGAGTCGATGGACTGCAGGCCGCCGAGCAGCGAGAGCATCATGAACGGGACACCGCACCAGGTGTTGACCATGATCGCGGCGAACCGCTGCCAGAAGGTGTCCTCCAGCCACTGCGGCTGGGGCAGGTGGAGCGCGTCGAGGACCTGGTTGAGCACACCGGAGTCGGCGAGCATGATCCGCCAGGAGAAGACGGTGACGAAGGCCGGTACGGCCCAGGGCAGGACCAGCACCAGCCGGTAGACGGTACGGCCGCGCAGCTTCTGGTTGAGCATGAGCGCAAGGCCGAGGCCGATGGTGTAGTGCAGGACCACGCAGGCGGCCGTCCAGAAGACGGTCCACAGGAAGTGCGACCAGAACCGGTCGTACGCCGTCGGGCCGAACAGGATGTCCTGGTAGTTGCCGAGCCCGATGAACTTGTAGGTGGCGGCGATGTGGTTGACGCCGATCGTGCGCGCCGAGTTGAGGCTGTTGGCGTCGGTGAGGGTCAGGTAGACGCCCCGCACCAGGGGATAGCCCACGATGGCGCCGAGCACGACGACCACCGGCGCGATCATCGCGTACGCGTACCAGTACGTACGGAATCCGTTCTTGAGCCGCCGGCCCAGCCCGGGCCGCGGTGCGCGGTCACCGTGGCGCGTGCCGGTCGCGCGGTCGATGGCGACTGTCATGGTTCGACACCTTCTGCAGGAGCGGGGGGAGGGGCTGGGCACGGCCGGTGGCCGCCGGATCTCTCCCCCCGTGAGTCAGGGAGATCCGGCGGCCGGCACGGGCTTGACGGGCTTACTTGCTGAAGTCGGGGACCAGCTTGGCGATCGCCAGCTCCGCGTTGCTCAGGCCCTTGTCCAGCGACTCCTTGCCGCCCGCGATCTTGGGCAGCTCGGTGTCGAGCGGGCCCCACAGCGAGCTGTACTCGGGCAGCGCCGGGCGCGGCTGGGCGGCGGCGAGCACGCTCTGGTAGCCGGAGATGCCGGGGTCGGCCTTGACCTGGGCGGTGTAGGCGTCCTGGCGGGTCGGCAGCGTGGAGTTCTTCAGGGCGATGGTCTCCTGGGACTTCGCCGAGGTCATGTAGTTGACGAACTTCAGCGCCGCGTCCTGGTGGGCCTTGTCCGAGCCCGCGTACACCGAGAGGTTGTGGCCGCCGGTCGGGGCGCCCGCCTTGCCGGTGGAGCCGGCCGGGACGGTGGCGATGCCGAGGTTGGACTTGTCCGTGAAGGCCGAGCCCTTGTAGAAGTTCGTGATCTCCCAGGGGCCCTGGACGATCGCGGCGACCTTGCCGTTGACGAACGCGTCCTGGATGTGGGCGTAGGCGTCGGCGGTGGTGTCGGCCTGGTGCAGGCCCTTGCCGGAGAACAGGCTCAGCCAGGTGCCGTAGGCCTTCTTCGCGGGGGCCGAGTCCACGGTGATCTTCTTGGCGGGGACGTCGACCGTGTCGGTGCCCTCGCCGTAGAGGAAGCACTGGGCGTAGTAGGCCTGGGTGGAGCCCCAGTAGCCGTCGACGCCGGTCTTGTCCTTGACCTTGGCGGCGTCGGACTTCAGCTCGTCCCAGGTCTTCGGCGCCTCGGTGATCCCGGCCTTCTTGAACAGGGCCTTGTTGTAGACCAGCGCGAGGGTGTCGGTCACCAGGGGCACGCCGTAGGTCTTGCCCTGGTACTGGGCCTGCTGGATCAGGCTGGACTGGAACTTGTCCTTGTCCGTGAGGGCCGCGGTGCCGTCCAGCGGCAGGAAGTAGCCCTTCTTCGCGAAGGCGGGGGTCCAGCCGACCTCGGAGCGCAGCACGTCCGGGGCGCCCTGGGAGCCGGCGGCGGTGTCGAACTTGTTCTGCGCCTGGTCGAAGGGAACGTTGACGTACTTGACCTTGATCTTCGGGTTGGCCTTCTCGAAGTCCGCGACCAGGGTCTTGTACGTCGGCGCCTCGTTGGTGGCGTTGGACGTGTCCCACCAGGTGAGGGTGACCGGACCGTCCGCCTTGCCGCTGCCGCTGTCACTTCCGCCGCAGGCCGTCGCCGCGAGGGCAACGGACGCCACCAGCGCGGTGGCCGCTATGCCACGCCGCATGAGTTCTCCTTGAGGGTGAAAGCCCGTGTAGCTACAGGTGGCGGTCCCGTCCGCCGCCTCTGCCGGCTGTGCCGACGGGGCCCCGCCCGCTCGAGCGAGGTCGAGAGGGGAAGGTGCCGCCGGGCGACGTGAACGTAACAGCGATGCAACCAGCGCGAAAGACCTTGCAGAAAAAAAGTGCAAGAGCCGACAATGGTTACCGGTCCGTGATCCCGCCGTGAGGGTCGGTACACCCGGATTCCGGGCTGATCCACCGGGCATGGGCCCGTGTGCAAGACTCTGCAAGCTCTTGCCATGCGTTGCCGTGCGGGGACCATCCCCTTGCGGACACGGACGCCGAACACGATCACGAGGGAGCGCGATGACGCAGCAACCCGCAGCGGGCCGGTCAGCCGCCCGGGCCCGGCGTCCGATTGGTGGGCAAGCCGAGACCCGAGGGGTACAGTCCCATCCCGTGACCACACGGCTCGCCGACATCGCGGTACAGGCAGGGGTCAGCGAGGCGACCGTCAGCCGTGTTCTCAACGGGAAGCCGGGCGTCGCCGCGACCACCCGCCAGTCCGTCCTGGCCGCCCTCGACGTACTGGGCTACGAGCGTCCGGTGCGGCTGCGCCAGCGCAGCGAGGGCCTGGTCGGACTGATCACCCCGGAGCTGGAGAACCCGATATTCCCCGCCCTCGCCCAGGTCATCGGCCAGGCGCTGACACGGCAGGGGTACACCCCGGTCCTCGCGACCCAGACCCCCGGCGGCTCCACCGAGGACGAGCTCACGGAGATGCTGGTGGACCGCGGGGTGGCGGGCATCATCTACGTCTCCGGGCTGCACGCGGACACCACCGCCGACACGCAGCGCTACGAGCGGCTGCGCGCCCAGGGCGTGCCCTTCGTCCTGGTGGACGGCTTCTCCCCCAAGGTGCAGGCACCCTTCATCTCCCCCGACGACCGGGCCGCGATGTCGTTGGCGGTCACCCACCTCGTGTCCCTGGGGCACACCCGGATCGGGCTGGCGCTCGGACCCCGGCGTTTCGTACCGGTGCAGCGGAAGATCGAGGGCTTCGTCCGCGCGATGCAGGACCAGCTCGGGCTGTCTGGCGAGGACATCGAGTCACGCCTGGTCCAGCACTCCCTCTACACCCTGGAGGGCGGCCAGGCTGCGGCGAGCGCGCTCATCGACCGGGAGTGCACGGCGGTGGTGTGCGCGAGCGACATGATGGCGCTGGGCGCGATCCGGGCGGCGCGGCAGCGGGGGCTGGAAGTCCCCACGGACATCTCGGTGGTGGGTTTCGACGACTCCCCGCTCATCGCCTTCACGGACCCGCCGCTGACGACGGTCCGCAAGCCGGTTCCGGCGATGGGGCAGGCGGCCGTGCGGACGCTGCTGGAGGAGATCGGCGGGACGCCCGCGCCGCACAGCGAGTTCGTGTTCATGCCGGAGCTGGTGGTGCGGGGATCGACCGCATCGGCTCCCGGGGACCGCAGTCGTCCCTAGTGCTGCGAGCTCCTCCAGGGGTCCCCCAGGTGGAGAACATGTGGCCACAACCCTTCCTGGTGATGATCGGCGGGGAGAGTTTTCTGGCAGACTCTGTGCCCATGGGTGACAGGACCGCGACGACAGTGGAAGGCCGGGGACGGGCCGTGCCACAGGACGTCACGGCCGAGACGGCGGACCGCGCGGGACCGAGTCCGCTGCGCAGGCTGCGCGCTCCGCGCCGCCCGCGCTTCTGGTTCGAGATCCTGCTCATCGGGGTCAGTTACTGGACGTACTCCCTGATCCGCAACGCCGTACCGGAGCAGAAGGCGCAGGCACTGGCCAACGCGGACGGGCTGTGGCGCCTCGAACACCATCTGGGGATAGCGGTCGAGGACTCGGTCAACCACGCCGTCAACTCGGTGACCTGGCTGATCATCGGAATGAACTACTACTACGCCACGCTGCACTTCGTGGTGACGCTCGGGATCCTGGTGTGGCTGTACCACAGCCATCCCGGCCGGTACGCGGCCACGCGGCTCACGCTGTTCGCCACGACGGCGGTGGCACTGCTCGGCTACTACTTCTTCCCGCTCGCGCCACCCCGCCTGATGAACGGCGGGGACTTCGTGGACACGGTGGTGGTCCACCACACCTGGGGTTCGATGGCGTCGGGCGATCTGAAACACATGTCGAACCAGTACGCGGCCATGCCCTCGATGCACATCGGCTGGTCGCTGTGGTGCGGCCTGACGCTGTTCGCCCTGGCCACGGTGAACTGGGTGCGGGTCCTGGGCCTGCTGTACCCGGCGGTGACGCTGACGGTGATCGTGGCCACGGCGAACCACTTCTGGCTGGACGCGGTCGGCGGGGCGCTCTGCCTCTCGTTCGGTATCGCGGCGGCCTGGCTGTGGTACGGCGCCCTGCCCTACGCACTGCCGCGCCGGGTGGCGGGGGCCGGCGGCCCGGTGCTGCTGCCCACCAAGACCTGAGGACGCCCACCGCCCGCCGCCCACCGCCCACCGCCCACCGTCACCGGCTCGTGACGGACCGCCGTCACGAGCCGTAGAAGAGCTCCTCCACCACGGTCCTGGCCCTGCGCGTCGTCCGCCGGTAGTCGTCCAGCATGTCGCCCACGTGCCCCGGCCCGTACCCCAGGTAGCGGCCCACCGCGGCCAGCTCCCGGCTCTGCGACGGGAACGTGTCACCCGCTCGCCCCCGTACCAGCATCACCGCGTTGCGCACCCGGGACGCGAGCACCCACGCCTCATCCAGGATCGCCGCGTCCTCCTCGGACATCAGCCCGGCCCGGCGGACGGCGGCGAGGGCGGCGCGGGTGCGGGTGGTGCGCAGGCCCGGTTCCGCCGCGCCGTGCTGTAGCTGCAGCAGTTGGACCGTCCACTCCACGTCCGACAGGCCGCCCCGGCCCAGCTTCGTGTGGAGCGTCTTGTCCGCGCCCCTCGGCAGCCGCTCCGACTCCATGCGGGCCTTCAGCCGCCGGATCTCGCGCACGGCGTCGCCGTCGAGGCCCGCCGCCGGGTAGCGCAGCGGGTCGATCAGCTCGATGAAGCGGCGGCCCAGGTCCTCGTCCCCGGCCACGGGCTCGGCCCGCAGCAGCGCCTGCGACTCCCACACCAGCGACCAGCGCCGGTAGTACGCCGCGTACGACGCCAGGGTGCGCACGAGCGGCCCCGACTTGCCCTCGGGCCGCAGATCCGCGTCGATGAGGAGCGGCGGGTCGGTGCTCGGCAGCTGGAGCAACCGCCGCATCTCCGCCACCACCTTGTTCGCCGCCTCGCCCGCCTCCCGCTCGTCCACGCCGTCCCGGGGCTCGTGCACGAACAGCACGTCCGCGTCGGAGCCGTAGCCCAGTTCGTGTCCGCCGAAGCGGCCCATGCCGATGACGGCGAACCTCGTGGGCAGGGTGTCGCCCCAGACGGCCCGCACGACCGCGCGGAGGGTGCCCGCGAGGGTGGCCGCCGTCAGGTCCGAGACCGCGCCGCCGACCAGGTCGATCAGTGCGCCCTGGTCGGGCCGGGCGGGGGCGTCCTCGCTGCCGTACGAGCCGACGATGTCCGCGGCGGCCGTACGGAACAGCTCGCGCCGGCGTACCCCCCGTGCCGCCGTGACCGCCTGCTCGGCGTTCTCGGCGCGGCCGACCGCGGCGAGGATCTCCTGCTCCAGCGGGGCCCGCCGCCGTGGTTCGAGCCCGCCGCCGCTGCCGTCGCCGTCGCCGAGGAGGGCCACGGCCTCGGGGGCGCGCATCAGCAGATCGGGGGCGAGCCGGCCCGCGGACAGCACCCGGGCGAGGTTCTCGGCGGCGGCGCCCTCGTCCCGCAGCAGCCGCAGGTACCAGGGGGTCTTGCCTAGCGCGTCCGAAACCTTCCGGAAGCCCAGCAGGCCCGCGTCCGGGTCGGCGGAGTCCGCGAACCAGCCGAGCAGAACGGGCAGCAGGGTGCGCTGGATGGCGGCCTTGCGGGTGACGCCGGAGGCCAGCGCCTCCAGATGGCGCAGCGCGGCGGCCGGGTCCGCGTAGCCGAGCGCGACGAGGCGCTCCCGGGCCGCGCCGGGGCTCAACCGGGTCTCGCCGGGCGCGAGTTGGGCGACCGCGTCGAGCAGCGGCCGGTAGAACAGCTTCTCGTGCAGCCGGCGTACGACACCGGTGTGCCGCCGCCACTCGCGCCGCAGCTCCTCCACGGGGTCGGTGCGCAGGCCGAGGGAGCGGCCGAGGCGCCGCAGATCGGACTCGCCCTCGGGGACGAGATGGGTACGGCGCAGCCGGTAGAGCTGGATGCGGTGCTCCAGGGAGCGCAGGAAGCGGTACGCCTCCTCCAGTTGCACGGCGTCGGCGCGCCCGACGTAACCGCCGGCCGCGAGCGCCTCCAGGGCGTCCAGGGTGGTGCCGCTGCGCAGCGAGGTGTCGGCCCGCCCGTGCACCAACTGCAGGAGCTGTACGGCGAATTCGACGTCCCTGAGGCCGCCGGGACCGAGCTTCAGCTCGCGCTCGACCTCCCCGACGGGGATGTTGGCGACCACCCGGCGGCGCATCTTCTGGACGTCCGCGACGAAGTTCTCCCGCTCGGCGGCCCCCCAGACGAGGGGGGCGAGGGTGGCCACGTACTGCTCGCCGAGTTCCCCGTCGCCGGCCACCGGGCGGGCCTTGAGCAGGGCCTGGAACTCCCAGGTCTTGGCCCAGCGCTGGTAGTAGGCGAGGTGGCTGCTCAGGGTGCGCACGAGGGGACCGTTGCGGCCCTCGGGCCGCAGATTGGCGTCGACGGGCCAGATGCTGCCCTCGACGGTCGTCTCGGAGCAGATACGCATCATGTGCGAGGCGAGCCGGGTCGCGGCCTGCAAGGCCTTGCGCTCGTCGCCGTTGTGCGCGGTCTCGCCGACGAAGATCACGTCCACATCGGAGACATAGTTCAGCTCGTGGCCGCCGCACTTGCCCATCGCGATCACCGCGAGCCGGCAGAGCGCGGCGTCGTCGGGGGCGGCGGCCCGGGCGAGGGCGAGAGCGGCCCGGAGGGTGGCGGTGGCGAGGTCGGCCAGTTCGGCGGCGGTCTGGGCGACGTCGATGGTGCCGCACACGTCGCGTGCGGCGATCGACAGCAGAGCGCGGCGGTAGGCGACGCGCAGGGAGACGGGGTCGGTGACGTCCGCGAGCTGCCGTTCGAATTCCTCCACCCCGGGGTGGAGGTCCTGGGGCTCGTAGGTGACCAGGACGTGCCAGTCGCCGGGGTGGCGGGCGAGGTGGTCGGCGAGCGCGGCGGAGGCGCCGAGGACACCGAGCAGCCGGTCCCGCAGGGGCTTGGCCGCGATCAGCGTGTCGAGCAGCTCGCGCCGGGCGGTGGGGGCGGGCTGCGCCTCCAGGAGGCGGACGAGTCCGTGCAGCGCCAGATCCGGGTCGGCGGTCGCGCCCAGGGCCTCGAGCAGCACGGGATCGGTCCGTATCGGCGCCAGCTCGACGCTCTGAAGGAGCCGCTCGGCGGCGGAGGGGTCGGTGAAGCCGTGCCGCAGCAGCCGTGTGAAGGTACTGCTCCTGCGCCCCGGCACCGTCATCCTCGGCCTCCCGTCGAACCCGCGCTCGTACCAGCCGGCGGATCAAGGTCTACGAGCCCGAGCCTAACCGGAGTATCCCGCGCGGAGCCCGGTGTGAGGGGCGTCGAATTCCCCCGGCGTGCGCGGCCTGCCCTGCCACGGAACCGTCCGGCTCCCGGAGGAGGACGCGACCAGCCGCGCCGACCGCCCTCCACACCGAGCGGGAGCGCCCGTCCCTGTCCCCAGGTGAGTCGTCCGGCCTCGGTGCCGGCGGCGCCCGGCCGATGTCCTCGGCCCGGACGCCCGGGTGACGTCTCTGGAACTCCGCCCCGAAGCCGTCGCTCAGGGCATACTCCACGGGTAGCCGGTTCGACGCATCAGGGCTGCACGGGCGGGGGCGGGATCGGAACGGTGGACTTCACTTCCTGGGCTGACTGGGCACGCGCACTGCTCGGTGCGACCGTCACCCACGCGATGACGCTGCTGATCTGGAAAATGGTGGTGAAGGCAGCCACGTTCAGCGATCCGTACGAACGCACAGGGCGTCACATCCTTTTAGTCCCTCGCCGGCTCGTCCGCCCACGCATGGACGTGGTCGGCAGCCAGTTGCGCGCTTCCACTGCTCTCCGGCGGTTCCAAGGGCTTCCGCCTACGTCCCCGTACCTGCCCGATCTGGTGGAGCTGGACCGCTCCACGCGTCAACTGCAAGCGGGTCGCCGGATCTGGACCCGGATCATCCCGTGTGCACTGGTGCTCTCCAGCGTGACACTGGGGACCTGGCTCGGCCTTCAGTACATGACGAGTGGTCCCTTCTCGGAACTGCCGAGTCTTTACCACGTCCTCGATGCCACGTTGGGCTCGATGGGGTGGTACGACTGGAACGGCGGCGACTGTACTTCCTGGACCGTGCTGAGGGGCTGTGAAGCGTCGGCCGTACCGTGGTGGAGCGGTACCGAGTCGGGGTTGGCCCTTGGCATCGCCGCAGGATGGCTCCTTGCCGCGTGGAGGCTCCGTCGCGTCGCCACTCGGGAAAAGCAGGCGGAGCGCGTCCACAAGGACGCGAAAAAACGACTCCCGGACGACGTGCAGGCCGCACTGAACGTTCTGGGATCGCGACAATTGAACGTGGACTCGGACCCGGTAATAGACCTGCGCAACACCTTCCTGGTCGGAGCGAACCTTTACGGCTTGAATTTCAACGACGCGGATTTTCGCGGTGCCGACCTGACCGAGGCGTATCTGGACAGCGGCTCTTTCGAAAACGTCTGGTTCGATGACGCACAAATGTCCGGGTCCATCCTGAGCGATGCGGAGTTCGACCAGGCTACTTTTCTCAATACCGACCTCAAGAACGCCTCGTGGGATGGGGCACGTTTCGAGGACGCGGATCTCACCGGCGCCGACCTCACCGGCGCCACCCTGTCGAACGGCGAAAGCGGCGTATCCGTCGACCTCAGAAGGGCAGGGCTGGCCGGCGCGAACCTGACCGAGGCCGACCTGACCGGTGCAGACCTCAGGGGGGCCAATCTCAGCGGTGCTCCCGATCAAGGCATCTCGGCGGCGAAACTCGTCGGCACGAACTTCACCGACGCCGATCTCACCGGGGCGCTGCTGGATGGCACCGACAGGCAGAAGGCCACCTGGAACGGAGCGAAACTGCCCTGACCTGCCAGGGCGGTCCCAGGAGGGGGCATTCCCGGCGCCATGGGACTGGCGCCTGATCAACTCCCGTCCTGCGGTTTCTCGTTCGCCGTGGCCTCAGGGGCGGAGCAGAACATGGCGTGAGCCGCGTACACGGGGTCCCCTGGGCGAGGGTCCATGGCCCCGACCTTCACGGCGATGATCTCAACGGGCACGAGCGAGTGACGGGCCCTGAGGGGCATCAGTCGCCAACGGTACTCGTGCGGGACCTCTTTCGCCGTCATCTGCTCCAGCTCAAGGTGCACCCACCGGCCATAGTTCGTCCGCCGGCGCTGGATGACCTCCCCGCACTTCTCGCAGGGCGGGATGGGCTCCGCGAACCAGGTGACGTCGTCCGGGTCGGGCTCCGGGGCCGGCGAGTCCGTGGCGCCCCCGCCGATCGCGATTTTGTTGGCCTCCACGTTCCAGCAGTGGTCACAGAGCATGGTCATCATCGGGATGTGGCCGGGTTCGCGCACACTCGGATCGACACGGCGGCACTCGTGTCACGCCGACTCACTGAAACCGTCAGGCATCGCCATTGGTCGAGTCTGGACAGACATCTCTGGACTGCGACAGGGCGGGATTCCGCCTATTTTCCGCAGGCCGGCACGAGTGAACCGGGATCGCTGGGGCCACTTGCGACTCTGGCGACCCAGGGATATAGCCGGGAGTAATTCTCTCGACCACATCCTTTTCAGGTCGATAATCACTGACCCTGACTCGGCAAATCGGCAGTCGTCCGGCATGGCACCGGTCGTCGAGGTTCGCCGCGAGAGGTCCGTCGCGACCCGCATTCGTCCGCCTCTGAGGCGTAAATACCACGCTGACCTGCGAGCTCACCGGCATCACAGAGGCATCGGTCTCGGCCGGAACGAACCCCACCACGATCCCGAACCGGCAACAGCCCACGTCAGGGCAGACAGAAGCACCTCCGGCGCGCGCCACGGCATTTACCACGCCCCCGGCGCGCACCGAAGGTGCGCTGGATCGCTGACCTGCGGCTACAGCACCGGCAGGTTCTTGCGCAGCTCGAATGCCGTGACCTCCGAGCGGTACTCCTCCCACTCCTGCTTCTTGTTGCGCAGGAAGAAGTCGAAGACGTGCTCGCCCAGGGTCTCGGCGACGAGGTCGCTGCGCTGCATCAGGGCGAGCGCCTCGCCGAGGTTCTGCGGGAGGGGCTCGATGCCCATCGCCCGGCGCTCGGCGTCCGTGAGGGCCCACACGTCGTCCTCGGCGCCCGGCGGCAGCTCGTAGCCCTCCTCGATGCCCTTCAGGCCGGCGGCGAGCAGGACCGCGTAGGCCAGGTACGGGTTGGTGCCCGCGTCGAGCGAGCGGACCTCGACCCGCGCCGATCCGGTCTTGCCCGGCTTGTACATCGGGACGCGGACCAGGGCGGAGCGGTTGTTGTGGCCCCAGCAGATGTACGACGGCGCCTCGCCGCCCGCGCCCGCGGTGCGCTCGGAGCCGCCCCAGATGCGCTTGTAGGAGTTCACCCACTGGTTGGTGACCGCCGAGGTCTCCGCCGCGTGCCGCAGCAGACCCGCGATGAAGGAACGGCCGACCTTGGAGAGCTGGTACTCGGCGCCCGACTCGTAGAACGCGTTGCGGTCGCCCTCGAAGAGGGACAGATGCGTGTGCATGCCGGAGCCGGGGTGCTCCGAGAACGGCTTCGGCATGAACGTCGCCTGCACGCCCTGTTCCAGCGCCACCTGCTTCATGACCAGGCGGAACGTCATGATGTTGTCCGCCGTGGAGAGCGCGTCCGCGTAGCGCAGGTCGATCTCCTGCTGGCCCGGCGCGCCCTCGTGGTGGGAGAACTCGACCGAGATGCCCATCGACTCCAGCATCGTGATCGCCTGGCGGCGGAAGTCCATGCCGACGTTCTGCGGGGTGTGATCGAAGTAGCCGGAGTTGTCGGCCGGGGTCGGGCGGCTGCCGTCGAGGGGGCGGTCCTTCAGCAGGAAGAACTCGATCTCCGGGTGGGTGTAGAAGGTGAAGCCGAGGTCGGAGGTGCGGGCGAGGGCGCGCTTGAGGACGTAGCGCGGGTCCGCGAACGACGGGGAGCCGTCCGGCATGAGGATGTCGCAGAACATACGGGCCGTGCCCGGGGCCTCGGCACGCCAGGGCAGGATCTGGAAGGTCGACGGGTCCGGCTTGGCGATCATGTCGGACTCGTAGACCCGCGCGAAGCCCTCGATGGCGGAGCCGTCGAAGCCGATGCCCTCGTCGAAGGCCTGCTCCAGTTCAGCGGGCGCCACGGCCACGGACTTGAGGAAGCCCAGCACGTCCGTGAACCACAGGCGTACGAAACGGATGTCGCGCTCCTCCAACGTCCGGAGCACGAACTCCTGCTGCTTGTCCATCTTCCGCTTCCCCATCCTTGCTGGTCAGGCCGCCTGTCGCCGATGCCACGGGAGAGACGGTCGGGCACCTGAGCATCCCACCACAACTCCGTTTCGTACGCGTTGCGGACCTTGATCGGCCGACCGGTCCCGGACCGGACGGCTCCGTACGGCAGGTGTTCCGCTCTGCTGCCCATCTTGCCTGTTCGCCGGCCCATTCGTCATGGCCGTCCCAGTCCGGTTCCGCCCCCCCTTTTTCATCCGCCGCCCTGTCGAGTTCGGCGACGACCTTGGCGGCGTGCGTGCAGGGCATGTCCATGACCTTCGCGACCTCGCGGGTCGTGGGGCTGGACTCGCCGGCGACGGCGAGCCGCGTCATGAACGCCGGGGCCTTCTGCAAGAGTCCCGGCAAATAATGCGCATCTCGTCTTTAAATTATCGGAACGAAAGCCGCTTCTTCGGTCATGAGTGTGTCCGGTCTACGTCCGGGCCGCCCGGCCCCATTACCATCGACGGTCCCGAACGTTCCTTCTCCATAAGGACTGGCCATGGGTTCCGCCAACAAGACCGGCTCTGCCGACCGCAAGGCCCGGATAGAGGCGATGCGTCGCGCAGAGCACGCCCGTGAGCGGCGTAACCGGATCCTCATGATCGCGGCCAGCGTGGTCGTCGTCGGCGGTCTCGTCGTCGGCGGGGTCGTCCTCGTCCAGTCCCGGACCGGCGACAAGGCCGCCGCGGCGAGCGACCCGAAGGGGGAGACGAAGAAGGGCGACACGGGCCACTTCGTCACCGGCGCGGACGGGGTCAGGACCTGGAAGGGCACGCTGGGCCGCACCCACACCACCACGCCCGTGGCCTACCCCATGGAGCCCCCGGTCGGCGGCAACCACAACCCGGTGTGGCAGAACTGCAACGGCGACGTCTACACCAAGCCGGTCAACAACATGAACGCCGTGCACTCCCTGGAGCACGGCGCGGTCTGGGTGACGTACAACAGCAAGGCCGCCAAGAGCGACGTCGACGCGCTCGCCGCCAAGGTGAAGAAGACGCCGTACACGCTGATGAGCCCCGTCGAGGACCAGAAGGACCCGATCATGCTCAGCGCCTGGGCCCATCAGCGCACGGTGAAGAGCGCGAACGACCCGGCCGTGGACGCGTTCTTCGCCGCGTTCGTCCAGGGCTCCCAGACGCCCGAGCCGGGCGCCGCCTGCACGGGCGGGCTGGGCCAGTGAGGCACATCGGCTGGATCGCCGGGGCCGCGGCGGCGGCGCTCGTCGCGGCCGGGGCGATCACCTACGCCGCGGCCGAGGACAACGGACCCACGGCGAAGGTGCCCACCGCCGACTCCGCGGACGCGGGCTTCGCGCGGGACATGTCGGTCCACCACCAGCAGGCCGTGGAGATGTCGTACATCGTGCGCGACCGCACGAAGAACGAGGAGGTGCGCCGGCTCGCGTACGACATCGCGCAGACGCAGGCCAACCAGCGCGGCATGATGCTGGGCTGGCTCGACCTGTGGGGTCTGCCGAAGGTGTCCGCCGATCCGCCGATGACCTGGATGGGCATGGGCGACATGCCCCCCGGTGAGGACGGCGCGCTGATGCCGGGCATGGCCACCAACACCGACCTGCGCAAGCTGAACACGCTGCAGGGCAAGCAGGCCGAGATCCTCTACCTGCAACTGATGACCGACCATCACAAGGGCGGCATCCACATGGCCGAGGGCTGTGTCGCCAAGTGCACGGTCGGCGTGGAGAAGAAGCTCGCCCAGGGCATGGTCGACGCACAGCAGTCGGAGATCGAGCTGATGGCGACGATGCTCAAGGAACGGAACGCCAAGCCGCGCGACTAGTGCCAAGGCCGTTCAGTTTGTGGGTGGGTGGGGTTTGTCAAGGTAGCCGCGAGCTGTGGTTTCGCCGGACATGAGGAGCGGAGCCCCGGTAGAACTG
>NZ_JBSFXK010000055.1:0-48588 GCF_053595355.1 Streptomyces sp. NPDC002513
AGCCGCGTCACACACGACATCCACATCCACCGCCTCGACCCCGAGGAGAAGATCAACGCCGAGCTGCAAAAGGCCGCTTAGGAAGCGACGTTGCCTGGCTAGGGTGCGTATCGAATTGTGATCAAGGGGCGGTTCTCGTGAGGTCTTTGAGCCAGATCATTGAGGCGCGTAGGTGAAGACCGGCGAGGTAGCTGTCCGGGGTCTTGTCGTACCGAGTGGCGATGCCTCGCCAGGCCTTGAGCTTGTCGATCAGGCGCTCGACGGTGTTGCTCTCCTTGTAGAGGTCGGCGTCGTGGCTGACGGGCCGACCGCCCCCGGAGCCCTTCTTCCTCCGGTTGGCAGTGCTTTAGGGTGTGCGGATGGCGACGACGTACGCGGCGCTGCTGCGCGGGATCAACGTGGGCGGCAGCAAGAAGCTTCCGATGGCCGAACTGCGCACCCTCATGGAGGGGCTCGGCTATGACGGCGTCCGCACCTACCTCCAGAGCGGCCAGGCCGTCTTCTCCTGTGACCACGACGACGAGGAGTCCCTCGCCGCCGGCCTCACCGAGGCGATCGAGAAGCGCTTCGGCTTCTCCGTCGACGTGATCGTGCGCGACCACGCCTATCTGACGTCCGTACGCGCGGCCTGTCCGTTCCCCGCCGACCGGCTGGAGGGCAGGCAGTTGCACGTCACGTACTTCTCGCAGCCGGTCGGTGCGGAGCGGTTCGCCGAGATCGACGCGGCCGTGTACCGGCCGGAGGAGTTCCGGCTGGGCGACCGCGCCCTCTACCTCTACGCCCCCGTCGGGCTCGGCCGCTCCAAGCTCGCCGAGCACCTCGCCAGGCGCCGGCTGACCAAAGACGTGATTGCCACCACACGGAACTGGAACACCGTCGTCAAGCTGGTCGAGCTGACCGCTCCGGGAGAATGACAACCGGCGGGCCCTGGCGCGGATGCCCGGGCCCCGGAAGAAGTCCGACCGTGGGCCCGGACCGGCGTCGAGGATCAGCCGAGGTCGTAGTCGAAGGTGTAGGGGAAGGGTGACTCTCCCGGTGTGTAGGTGAACGCGCCGGTGCCGGCGAGGCCGGTCAGTGCGCCGGTGGCCGTCCCCGCCACCACCTCGAAGGTGCAGTGCACGGTGCCGTCGGCCGCGAAGGTACCGCGCTCCTCCACGACGAAGCTGCCCTCCCGCCCGTCCAGTCGCCCGGTCAGCAGCTCCATACCGGTGAACGTGCCGGCCTTCTCGGTGACGTAGACGATGGTGTTCTCGCACGTCGTGCGGTCCGCCTGGATGCCGCCGGTGAAGGTGTTGGCCACGGAGGCGCGGGCGAGTCTCGGCGTCGCCTCGGCCGGTCCGGCCGGACGCTCCTCCCAGTCGGCGTAGGCGATGTGTCCGGTGGTGTGCGCGGGCATGGGGATCCTTTCGGTCGTCCGCCGGGTCCGGCGGTGCGGTGACCAGCCTGGCCGCCGTACCTGACACCTACTGTCAGGTACGGCGGAACAATGGCCCCATGCGCGCCGACCGGCTTCTCTCACTGCTCCTGCTGCTCCAGAACCGTGGGCGGATGACCGCGCCGGACCTCGCGGCCGAGCTGGAGGTGTCGGTCCGTACGGTGTACCGCGACATCGAGGCGCTCATCGCCTCGGGCGTACCGGTGCGCGCCGACCGCGGGCCCGTCGGCGGCTACCGTCTGATGGACGGATACCGCACACGGCTCACCGGGCTCACCGACGCCGAGGCGGGCGCCCTCTTCCTCGCCGGGGCACCCGGCCCGGCGCGGGATCTCGGCCTGGGACCGGTGCTGGCGACCGCTCAGCTCAAACTCAGGGCGGCCCTCCCCGCCGAACCGGCCGCGCGCACCCGGCTCATCGAGGATCGGTTCCACCTCGACGCGCCGGCCTGGTTCCGGGACGCCGACCCGGTTCCCCATCTGGCGCGGGTCGCGCAGGCGGTGTGGGAGCAGCGTGTGCTGCGTACCCACTACCGACGCTGGCGCGGTGAGGTCCGCCGGGAGCTGTGCCCGCTCGGCGTCGTCCTCAAGGGCGGGATCTGGTATCTGGTGGCGCTCGTCGGCGAGGCGGTGCGCACCTACCGGATGTCGCGGTTCCTGGCGGTGGAGATCACCGACGAGGTCTTCGCACGGCCGCCCGCGTTCGAGCTGGCCGCGTACTGGGCGGAGTCCTCCCGGCGGCTGGAGGACGCGCGCCACCAGGGAACCGCGACGGTGCGGCTCTCTCCCCGGGCACAGCGGCTGCTGCCCATGCAGTTCGGCGCGGCCGGCACACGGGCCCTCGAAGACGCCGGGCCGCCGGATCACGAGGGCTGGGTGCAGGTGGAACTGCCGGTCGAGGCCCAGGCCGTGGCCGTGGGCGATCTGCTCAGACTCGGTACGGAGGCGGAGGTGCTCGGCCCGCCGGAGCTCCGCAGCGCCATCGCCGAGACGGTGACCGCACTGGCCCACCACTACGCGCCGGAGCCCTGAACCCCCGTTCGGGAGCTAGGTGCCGTGCCGGACGCGGCGTGGAAGCCTGCTTTTCCCCGGGGCCCGCCAAGCCGTCCAGCTCATGCGTTGCCGCGTGAATCGCAGGGCCGGCAGGATCAGGATCAAGACCGTCTACGCCGTCACCAGCCTCACCGCCGAACAGACCACACCCGCCGACCTCGCGGAGGACGCTTCCCAACTGAGGACCGGCACCGCGCCTCGCGCCATGGCCGCCTGGCGCAACCTCGCCATTGGCGCCCTCCGCCCCGCAGGGAGCACTAACATCGCCGCCGGCCTGCGATACAACGCCCGCGACACACGACGCCCCCTCGCCCTCCTGGGACTCACATAACCACAAACTCGACCACGCCGAAGCCTTGGGGCTTACGTGAACACGGAACGGCATCCCACCGAGACTTTGCCCACGGGCCTACTCGCCCAGCGGAACCCGAACGAAGCCCTCGGTCCAATCGTCCTCATCGAGCTCGCAGGCGTCGAAGTAGAAGCACTCTGGTTCATCACGGAAGCCCGGTAGCAGTCGAGCTTGACGCATACGCTCTTCGACCCGTTCAAGGGTTGAGTAGATACCGAGCAGCTTTACGTCATCGCCGTCCGACTCGTCGCAGAACACGCCGCTCTCATCGACGTGCACTGTCGAGCCGTCATCGCCAGCTTCGTTCTGGTGGCCAACATGCCACAGCGGATACACGATCACGGGCGCGAAGCTATCAGCACTCGAGAAACACCGTCCTGCGTCCTTGTCTGGGCGTCCGAGCTGGTTCGCCTTCGCGGAGCTGGCTGCGAAGATCCCGAGTTCGGATGGCTACGCTGGATCCGCAAGCTGGAGGAGGCTGCGATATGCGTGACGGGCACGGGCCCGGACGTTCTGAGCAGGAGGACGCGCTCGGAGTCGAATGGGAGAGCCACCGGCCCGCGGTTTTCGGTGTGGCCTACCGGCTACTGGGGAGTGTGGCCGATGCCGAGGACGTGACCCAGGACGTGTGGCTGCGGGCGGCCGGAGCGGATCTGCGGGACGTCGGTGATCTGCGGGCCTGGCTGGTGACGGTGGCCGCGCGACGGTCGTACGACATTCTCAAGAGCGCCCGTGTCCGCCGGGAGACCTATGTCGGGCCGTGGCTGCCGGAGCCGTTGCTGACAGGGCCGGACGCGTCGCAGTCGGTACTCGTCGACGAGTCTGTCAGTTCGGCGCTGCTGCTGATCATGGAAGAGCTGAACCCGCCGGAGCGGGTGGCCTTCGTCCTGCACGACGTCTTCGGTCTTGAGTTCGGCCGGATCGCCGACGTGCTCGACGTCTCCGTGCCGGGTGCCCGGCAGCTCGCCTCGCGGGCGCGACGGCGGGTGGCCAAGGCGAAGCAGTCCATGCCGCAGGCGTCGAAGGCGGAGCGCGAACGTGTCCTCACGGTTTTCCGCGCCGCCTACGAGGCCGGGGACCTGGCCGGCCTGGTCAGGCTCCTGCATCCGGATGCCGTCTACGTCACCGATGGCGGCGGCAAGGTCTCCGCGGCACGCAAGCTCATCCACGGCGGCGAGCGCGTCGCCGAGGTCATGGTGCGGGTGGGGCGCCAGTGGCGTCCGGACCGCATCGACTTCGTCGAGGTCGGCGGCGAACTCGCTCTCGTGTTCCACCGGGAGGGCCGGGTGTTCTCCGTCGACACGGTCCAGATCGCAGACGGTCTGATCACCGCGTACCGCAGGGTCATCAATCCGGGCAAACTCGCGCGCGTCTGAGCTGTCACACCCCAAGGGCCTACCTCGTCTCCCTGATGAGAACGCACAACAGGCGACGACGGAATACGTGCGAGCAGGTGAGACCGATCATGCGCAGCGGCATACATCCACCTGCTGCGTCTTCCCGATGACGAGCCGTTACGAGCCCGTGCGTGAACGGGCTGTGCGCTCGAGTCGCCCCACCCAGTAAGGATCTGTATGCAAGCCATCACTGTGCGAGACCGTGACGCCGGACTTGCCGGGATGTCCCTGACGGACATGCCCTACCCTCATGCGGCCGAGAACGACGTCATCGTGCGGGTGCACGCCGCGGGCTTCACCCCGGGCGAGCTGGACTGGCCGGGCACGTGGACCGATCGCGCCGGCCGCGACCGGACGCCGAGCGTGCCCGGGCACGAACTCTCGGGTGTCGTCGTGGAGCTGGGGTACGGCACCACCGGTCTGAGCGTCGGGCAGCGGGTGTTCGGCCTGGCCGACTGGACCCGCAACGGCTCGCTCGCCGAGTACGCCGCGGTGGAGGCCCGCAACCTCGCGCCGCTGCCGGCGGACGTCGACCACACCGTGGCCGCCGCACTGCCGATCTCCGGGCTGACCGCCTGGCAGGGCCTGTTCGACCACGGCCGCCTCACCACCGGCCAGACCGTCCTGATCCACGGTGCTGCGGGCGGCGTCGGCTCGATCGCCGTACAGCTCGCCCGCGAGGCCGGCGCCCGCGTCATCGGCACCGGCCGGTCCGCCGACCGGGACAGGGCGCTCGCCCTGGGCGTCGACACCTTTCTGGACCTGGGGACCGAGAAGCTGGCGGACGCCGGCGAGGCCGACGTCGTGTTCGACGTGATCGGCGGCGACATCCTCGACCGTTCGGCCGCTCTGGTCCGGGCCGGTGGCACGCTCGTCACCATCGCCATGCCGCCCCAGGTCCGGCCCAAGGACGGGCGGGCGGTCTTCTTCGTCGTCGAGCCCGACCGGGTCCGGCTCACCGATCTCGCCGCGCGGCTGAGGGACGGACGGCTCAAGCCGGTCGTCGGCGCTGTGCGGCCGCTCGCCGAAGCGCCCGCCGCGTTCGCCCCCGGCAAGCGCACCCCGGGCAAGACGATCATCCGCGTCGCGCAGGACTGAACAGGGGACCGATCGCGATCGGAATGCGGATCGCCGGTGGCTTGCAGGCCGTCGCCGCGCTGACCGCGGCCACGGCCTGCTCGACCTCGGACGAGCCCGCCCACGCCAAGGGGCCGACCGCGGCCGTGGCACCGACGCGCCCCACCGAAACCCTCGAACCACTCCTCCAGCAGGCCCTTCCGCATACGAAGGGAAAAAACGTTCACCTCGGCGATCGTCGACGCGGTGGCGGGCGGTGGCCGTCTCAGGCCCCGAGGGCCGTCAGCAGGGGCAGCCGGGCCTCGTCGTAGCGTTCCAGCACCACCCTGGCCACCTCCGGCGCGGGTCCCAGGACCTCGGACAGGACGTCCGCCTCGGCGGCGCCCCGGGCGATGCGGTCCGGGAGGAAGCCGGGGGCCAGGACGTACGGCGCCACGGCCACCCGCGCGCAGCCCGCCGCCCGTAGTTCCCGCACCGCGTCCTCGGTGCGGGGCAGGGATGCGGAGGCGAACGCGGGCCGCACGGCGCGCCAACCGGTGTGCCGCCACTGTCGTGCGATGTCAGCGATCACCGCGATCGCCTCCGGGTCCGTGGACCCCGCCGAGGCCAGCACGACCCCGGTCGAGGACGCGTCGGCGGGCGTCAGTCCCGCCTCGTGCAGCCGCCGCTCCAGCGCGCGCAGCAGCAGCGGCGAGGGGCCCAGCACGTCCGCCTGCCGGATCCGCAGCCGGGGCGGTGCCTCCCGCAGCACCGCCGGGATGTCCGCCTTGGCGTGGAACGCCCGGGTCAGCAGGAGGGGAAGGGCCACCACCTCGCGCACTCCCTCGTCCGCCAGTGACTTCAGCACCCCGTGCACGGAGGGGACGTTGAAGTCCAGGAAGCCGGTCTCCACGCGCAGTCGGGGCCGCAGCGACCGCACCCGCCGGACGAGGGCGTGCACCGTGGCGGCGTGCCGCGGATCGCGGCTGCCGTGGGCGATGACGAGGAGAACAGGCTGCGGGCGCACGGGACGTCAGCTCTTGACGAGGAGACCGCGGCCGCGCAGCACCCACCGCTCCAGCGGACTGAAGATCAGCAGGTCGATCGCGACGCCGACGATCAGGATCAGGATGACGGCCTCGAACACCATGGACATGGAGCTGGCGTTGCGGCCGTTCTCCAGCAGCGCGCCCAGCCCGATGCCGAGGTCGGGGGAGGAGGCGATGATCTCCGCCGCCATCAGTGAGCGCCAGGAGAAGGCCCAGCCCTGCTTCAGACCCGCCAGATAGCCCGGCAGCGCGGCCGGCATGACGATGTGCCAGGTGCCCCTCAGTCCGGTCGCGCCCATCGTCCGGCCCGCCCGCAGGAACAGCGGCGGCACCTGGTCGACACCCGACACCAGGCCGTTGGCGATCGACGGCACGGCACCGAGGAGGATCACCGCGTACATCATCGAGTTGTTCAGGCCCAGCCAGATCACCGCGGGCGGCACCCACGCCACCGACGGGAGCGACTGGAGCCCGGACAGGATCGGGCCGATCGCGGCGCGCACGAACGGCACGCGGGCCACCAGCAGACCCAGCGGGGTGCCGATCGCCAGGGCGAACAGGAAGCCCAGCAGGCCGCGCGAGACGCTGGTCCAGATGTAGCCGAGCAGCTTGCCCTGGAGCCAGGCGTCCCTCACCTCGCCCCACACGTCGGCGGGGGACGGCAGCTTGGTCGGATCGTCGACGATCCTGAAGGAGACCAGTGCCTGCCAGACCAGCAGGACGACCGCGATCGCGACGACCGGCGGGAGGATCTTGTGGACGACGGTCTGCCGGAAGGGTGTCCGGCCGGTGGCGGAGGCCTCCAGGGCGTCGAGGCCCGCCTCCAGGCCGCCCAGCCCGGCGTTGTCCCGGACGGGGGAGCCCGCCGTCGGATCGGTGGTCTCAGTGCTGGCCATGACGGCGGATCTCCCCACGCAGTACTTCGGTGATCTCGACGGACAGCTCCGCCACGGGGGCGTCCTCGATACGGCGCGGCTGCGGGATGCCGACCGTCCACTCCCGCGCCACCCGGCCCGGACGCGAGGACAGCAGCACGACGCGCTGCGCCAGCCGCACCGCCTCCCGCACGTTGTGCGTGACGAACAGCACGGACAGGCCCGTCTCCGCCCAGATGCGGGTCAGCTCGTCGTGCAGCACGTCCCGGGTGATCGCGTCGAGTGCCGCGAACGGCTCGTCCATCAGCAGCAGTTTGCTGTTCTGGGCCAGGGCGCGGGCCAGGGCGACACGCTGGCGCATACCGCCGGACAGCTCGTGCACGCGCTTGCCGTACGCGCCCTTGAGCCGTACGAGTTCGAGCAGTTCCTCGGCCTTTCCGCGCCGCTCGGCCTTCGCGACTCCCCGCAGCTTCAGGGCGAGTTCGATGTTCTTGCCCGCGGTCAGCCACGGGAACAGGGCGTGTTCCTGGAACATCAGGGCCGGGCGCCCCTCGGTCGTGATGCTGCCGGCGGAGGGCTTGTCGAGCCCTGCCACCAGGTTGAGCAGGGTGGACTTGCCGCAGCCCGAGGCCCCCAGGAGGGTGACGAACTCGCCCGGGGCGACATCCAGGGTGATGTCGTCGAGGACGAGCTGCTGCCCGGCGGGCCCGGCGAAGGACTTCGAGACATGCTCGATGCGGGCGGCGTGTTCCACCGACGCGGCGCCTTCGGCGGCCTTGGCGAGAGCGGTGGCCATGGTCGTCACCTCCTGGGAACTTGGCGGGATCCGGGCTTACTTGACGCCGAGGCCGGCGTCGTCGACGGTGCTCTCGCCCTCGTCCTTGAGGACCTTGTTCAGCAGGGTCAGGTCGTAGATGCCGGCCAGCTTCGGGTCCGTCAGCAGACCGGCCTTGACCGCGTGCTGTGCCTCGGTGTTCAGGGTCGAGGCCAGCGGGTCGTCGGTGATCTGGATGGACTTCCACGCCGGGTCCAGCACGTTCGCCGGCAGGGCCTTGCCGGAGTCGGCCGCCAGTTGCTGGTTCGCCGCGGCCTTCGCCTGGTCCGGGTTGGCGTTGATCCACTTGTTGGTGTCGACCGATGCCCTCAGCACCGCCTCCACGGCCTTCGGGTGCTCCGTGAGGAACTTCTGCGACACGATGACGTTGGTGATCACGAACTTCTTGCCGGGCCACAGCGACGACTCGTCCAGCAGGACCTTGCCGCCCTCGGCGACCAGCTTGGACGCGGTCGGCTCCGGCACCCAGGCGCCGTCGATCGAGCCGGACTTGAAGGCGTCCGGAGTGACCTTGTTGTCGGTGCGGACGACGGAGACATCGCCCTTTCCGCTCTCCGCGTCGACCTTCCAGCCCTGCTCCGCGATCCAGTTGAGGAAGGCCACGTCCTGCGTGTTGCCGAGCTGAGGCGTCGCGATCTTCTTGCCCTTGACGTCCTTCAGCGTCTTGATCTTCTTCGGGTCGACCACGAGTTTCACCCCGCCGGAGGCGGAACCGGCGATGATGCGCAGGCTCTTGCCGTCGGACTTGGTGTAGCCGTTGATCGCCGGGGAGGGGCCGATCCAGCCGATGTCGATGGCACCGGAGTTGAGGGCCTCGATCTCGGAGGGGCCGGCGTTGAAGATCTGGTACTTGGCCTGCGTGGCGCCGAGCGACTTCTGGAAGAAGCCCTTCTGGACACCGACCAGCGCCGTCGCGTGGGTGAGGTTGCCGAAGTAGCCGATCTTCACGGAGTCGAGACCGTCGGTCTTCTTGGCTCCGGCGGCGACCTTCTGGCTGGAGGTGTCGTCCTTGGCCTGGGAGCCGTAGCCGCAGGCGGTGAGGGTGAGGAGGGGAAGAGCGGCGAGCGCGGCTATGCCGCTGCGCAGCGGTGAGCGGTTGGCAGGCACGGGAGGCTGTCCTCTCGTTGGCCCGGCGGTCACGGACTCTCAGGTCGTGGCCGGGAGTTCGGCTGAGGGTCTTCGTCGCTTCCGGGACGTCGGGTGGGGGGAGGGAGCGCGCAGGCAGTGCGCGTACGTCATCGCGCACATCGCGCCACTCCGCCCTGCCCGCTCCCGAGGGCACCGCTGCCGACGCGGCCGCCCTCCTTCGCGAACATCGAGTAGAAGCAGGTGGTGGTCATGATCAGAAGTCCCACCCGTCGTCGTCGGCGTCGTCCTTCACCGGGTCGGGCGCGGCGAACGACTCGCCGACCATGCCCGCGGTGAGCGTGGTGCCGTCGGCCGGGTCGATCAGGATGAACGATCCGGTGCGGCGGGAGTCCGCGTAGGAGTCCACCGGCAGCGGCTCCGCGGTACGGATCTTCACCCGGCCGATGTCGTTGGCGACGAGCTGTCCCGGGTGCGGGTGCAGCGACAGGTCGTCGAGGGTGAGGCGGGACGGGATGTCCTTGACGATCGCCTTGACCGTGCGGGTGCCGTGCTTGAGCAGCACCCGCTGGCCGACGGCCAGCGCCTGGTCGGCGACGTGGCAGACCGTCGCCTCGATGTCCTGGGTGGTCGCGGGCGCGTCCTTGCTCGGCACGATCAGGTCGCCGCGCGAGATGTCGATGTCGTCCTCCAGCAGGAGGGTCACCGACTGCGGGGTCCACGCCACGTCGACCGGCGCGCCGAGCAGGTCGATGCCGGCGACCTTCGTGGTCCGGCCGGAGGGCAGCACGGTGACCTGCTCGCCGACGCGGAACGTGCCGGCCGCGATCTGGCCCGCGTAGCCCCGGTAGTCGGGGTGCTCGCTGCTCTGCGGGCGGATCACGTACTGCACGGGCAGCCGCGCGTGGCAGTGCGCCAGGTCGTGGCTGACCGGGACGGTCTCCAGATGCTCCAGAACGGTGGGGCCGCCGTACCAGTGCATGGTCGCGGACGGCTCCACCACGTTGTCACCGGCCAGTGCCGAGATCGGGATCGCGGTGACCTCGGGGACGCCCAGCTCGGTCGCGTACGCCGTGAACTCCTCGGCGATCGCCGCGAACACGGACTCCCGGTAGTCGACGAGGTCCATCTTGTTCACGGCGAGGACCACGTGCGGGACGCGCAGCAGGGCGGCGATCGCGGCGTGGCGGCGGGTCTGTTCGACGACGCCGTTGCGGGCGTCGACCAGGATCACCGTCAGCTCCGCCGTGGAGGCGCCGGTGACCATGTTCCGTGTGTACTGCACATGGCCGGGCGTGTCGGCGAGGATGAACCGCCGGCGGGGGGTGGCGAAGTAGCGGTACGCCACGTCGATGGTGATGCCCTGTTCCCGTTCGGCGCGCAGGCCGTCGGTGAGCAGCGCGAGGTCCGGTCCGTCCTGGCCGCGGCTCGCCGAGGCGCGCTCCACGGCCTCCATCTGGTCGGCGAGGACCGACTTGGAGTCGTGCAGCAGCCGTCCGACGAGCGTGGACTTGCCGTCGTCGACCGAGCCGGCGGTGGCGAACCGCAGGAGGGTGGTGGCGGAGAGTTCCGTGGTCGTGGTCATGGCTAGAAGTACCCCTCGCGCTTGCGGTCCTCCATGGCGGCCTCGGAGAGCTTGTCGTCGGCGCGGGTGGCGCCGCGCTCGGTGAGCCGGGAGGCGGCGATCTCGGCGATCACCTGCTCCAGGGTCACCGCGCCCGAGTCCACGGCGCCGGTGCAGGACATGTCACCCACGGTCCGGTAGCGCACCAGGCGCCGCTCGACCGTCTCGCCGTCCTTGGGGCCGCCCCAGTCGCCCGCGGTCAGCCACATGCCGCTGCGCGGGAACACCTCGCGCTCGTGGGCGAAGTAGATCTCGGGCAGTTCGATGCCCTCGCGGGCGATGTACTGCCACACGTCCAGTTCGGTCCAGTTGGACAGGGGGAACACCCGGACGTGTTCGCCGGGGGCGTGCCGGCCGTTGTAGAGCTGCCACAGCTCGGGGCGCTGGCGGCGGGGGTCCCACTGGGAGAACTCGTCGCGCAGGGAGAAGACGCGCTCCTTGGCACGGGCCTTCTCCTCGTCCCGGCGGCCGCCGCCGAAGACGGCGTCGAACCGCTCGGCCTGGATCTTCTCCGTGAGGGGGAGGGTCTGCAGGGGGTTGCGGGTGCCGTCGGGGCGCTCCTTGAGGACCCCGCGGTCGATGTAGTCCTGGACGGACGCCACATGCAGCCGCAGGCCGTGCGTCGCGACGGCGCGGTCGCGGTACTCCAGCACCTCGGGGAAGTTGTGCCCGGTGTCCACGTGCAGCAGCGAGAAGGGCACCGGTGCGGGCGTGAACGCCTTCAGCGCCAGATGCAGCATGACGATGGAGTCCTTGCCGCCGGAGAACAGGATCACCGGCCGCTCGAACTCGCCCGCCACCTCACGGAAGACATGGACGGCCTCGGACTCCAGCGCGTCCAGATGGGACAAGGCGTACGGGCTGTCCGTGCCCTCCGCGGTCGTGGCGACGGTGGTCGTCATGCCAGCCCCCTTTCGCTGAGCAGCGCGTACACCGCAGCCGCCGACTCCTGCACGGTCTGGTTCTGGGACTCGATCCGCAGATCGGGCGACTCGGGCTCCTCGTACGGGTCGTCGACCCCGGTCAGGCCCGTCAGCTCGCCCGCGGCCTGCTTGGCGTACAGGCCCTTCACATCGCGTACGGAGCACACGTCCACGGGCGTGGCCACATGCACCTCGATGTACGGCGCCCCGCTCTGCTGGTGGCGCGTGCGCACCGCCGCGCGGCTGTCCGCGTACGGCGCGATCACCGGGACCAGCGCCTTGACGCCGTTGCGGGCGAGCAGATCGGCGAGGAAGCCGATGCGTTGCACGTTCGTGTGCCGGTCCGCGCGGCTGAAGCCGAGGCCCGCGGAGATGTACGCGCGGATCTCGTCGCCGTCGAGCACCTCGACCCGGTGGCCCTCCGCGCGCAGCCGGCCGGCCAGCTCGTAGGCGATCGTGGTCTTGCCGGCGCTCGGCAGACCCGTGAGCCAGACGGTGGCTCCGGTCGTCACGTGGGTCTCCCTGGTTGTCGGAACGGCTCTGGAAAGCCGGGTCGTGGTCACCCGTGCAGCCCGCACTCGGTCTTGGCGCGGCCCGCCCAGCGGCCGGCGCGCGCGTCCTCGCCCGCCAGGACGCGGCGGGTGCAGGGGGCGCAGCCCACGGAGGCGTAGCCGTCCGTCAGCAACGGGTTGGTGAGGACGCCGTGTTCGGCGATGTACGCGTCCACGTCGTCCTGGGTCCAGCGGGCGATCGGTGAGATCTTCACCTTCCGCCGCTTCTCGTCCCAGCCGACGACCGGGGTGTCCGCCCGGGTGGGGGACTCGTCGCGGCGCAGTCCGGTCGCCCAGGCGTCGTAGCCCGTGAGCCCTTCCTCCAGGGGCTGGACCTTGCGCAGCCTGCAGCACAGGTCGGGGTCGCGGTCATGGAGCCTGGGCCCGTACTCGGCGTCCTGCTCGGCGACCGTCCGGCGCGGGGTGAGCGTGATGACGTTGACGTCCATCACGGCCTCGACCGCGTCGCGGGTGCCGATGGTCTCCGGGAAGTGGTAGCCGGTGTCGAGGAACACGACCTCCACACCCGGCATCGCCCGGGAGGCGAGGTGGGCCACCACCGCGTCCTCCATCGAGGAGGTCACACAGAAGCGCCCGCCGAAGGTGCCGGCCGCCCACTGGAGGATCTCCAGCGCGGAGGCGTCCTCCAGATCGCGGCCGGCCTGCTCGGCGAGTGCCCTGAGATCGTCGGCGGTGCGCTCTTGCCGAGTCGTCGTCATATCCCGTTCCCTCCCGTGTCGTCGCGCCGCAGCCCCCTGGCCAGCAGGCCCAGGAACTTCAGCTGGAAGGCCCGATTGCAGGCGGCGCACTCCCAGGCGCCATGCCCTTCCTCATGCGGCCGCAGGTCCTCGTCGCCGCAGTAGGGGCAGTAGAAGGGAGCCGCGCGCTCGCTCATGACAGGGCCTCCTCGGAAGCGCGGGCCGCCCAGGCCGCGAACCGCTCGCCGTCCTCGCGCTCCGCCTGGAAGCGCTTGAGGACACGCTCGACGTAGTCCGGCAGTTCCTCGGAGGTGACCTTCAGACCGCGGACCTTGCGGCCGAAGCCCGCCTCCAGGCCGAGCGCGCCGCCCAGATGCACCTGGAAGCCCTCGACCTGCTCGCCCTCGGCGTTGAGGACAAGCTGGCCCTTGAGACCGATGTCCGCCACCTGGATGCGTGCGCAGGCGTTCGGGCAGCCGTTGATGTTGATGGTGATCGGCTCGTCGAAGTCCGGGATGCGGCGCTCCAGTTCGTCGATCAGCGAGGAGCCGCGCGCCTTGGTCTCGACGATGGCGAGCTTGCAGTACTCGATGCCGGTGCAGGCCATGGTGCCGCGCCGGAAGGTGGAGGGCTTCACCCTGAGGTCGAGCGCCTCCAGGCCCTCGACGAGCGAGTCGAGCTGGTCCTCCTCGACGTCGAGCACGATCATCTTCTGCTCGACGGTCGTCCGGACCCGGCCGGAGCCGTGTGCCTCGGCGAGGTCCGCGATCTTCGTCAGCGTCGTCCCGTCCACGCGGCCCACCCGCGGCGCGAACCCGACGTAGTAGCGGCCGTCCTTCTGCCGGTGCACCCCGACGTGGTCGCGCCAGCGCCGCACGGGCTGCGCGGGCGCCGGACCGTCGGTCAGCCCGCGCCCCAGGTACTCGTCCTCCAGCACCCGGCGGAACTTCGCGACGCCCCAGTCGGCGACCAGGAACTTCAGCCGGGCGCGGGTGCGCAGCCGCCGGTAGCCGTAGTCACGGAAGACGGAGATGACGCCCTCGTAGACGTCCGGCACCTCCTCCAGCGGCACCCAGGCGCCGAGGCGCTGCCCGATCTTCGGGTTGGTGGACAGACCGCCGCCGACCCACAGGTCGAAGCCGGGGCCGTGTTCCGGGTGGACCACGCCGACGAAGGCGACGTCGTTGATCTCGTGCGCCACGTCGAGCAGCGGCGATCCCGAGATCGCGCTCTTGAACTTACGCGGCAGGTTCGAGTACGCCGGGTTGCCGATGACCCGGCGGTGGATCTCGTCGATGGCCGGGGTGCCGTCGATGATCTCGTCCTCGGCGATGCCGGCGACGGGCGAGCCGAGGACGACGCGGGGCGTGTCACCGCAGGCCTCGGTGGTGGACAGCCCGACGGCCTCCAGGCGGTTCCAGATCTCGGGGACGTCCTCGATTCGGATCCAGTGGTACTGGATGTTCTGCCGGTCGGTGATGTCGGCGGTACCGCGCGCGAACTCCTGCGAGATCTCACCGATGACGCGCAGCTGCCCGGTGGTCAGCCGGCCGCCGTCGATGCGGACCCGGAGCATGAAGTACCTGTCGTCCAGCTCCTCCGGCTCCAGGATCGCGGTCTTTCCGCCGTCGATCCCGGGCTTGCGCTGGGTGTACAGGCCCCACCAGCGCATCCGGCCGCGCAGGTCATTGGGGTCGATGGAGTCGAAGCCGCGCCGGGAGTAGATCGTCTCAATGCGTGTCCGCACATTGAGACCGTCGTCGTCCTTCTTGAACTGTTCATTGCCGTTGAGCGGGGTGAAGTGACCCGCCGCCCACTGCCCCTCGCCACGGTGACGGCTCACCTTGCGGCGGGGCGTGGCGGAGTTCTGCGGGGTGGCGGCCATGGTGGGTACGTCCTTCGGGACAGACGGGGCAGCGGCTCTGACCTGCGCTTACCGGTACACGTCAGCAGTGCGCGACGCTGCGCGAGGGCGAGAAGGAGAAGAAGAAGGAGAAAGAGAAGAAGAACGGGAGCTGGCTGGGGTCTCAGCTCGCCGGACAAATGGCGCTGGACATGCGGCCGAGATCGACGTGACGTCGACTCACCAAGGCGATTCCAGTTCCAGACATGGCCGAAGCGTGGCACGCCGTATTGGAGCCAGTCCAGATCCGTCCGTCATGTGGACACCCTTGTCCCGGAATGCGGAACAAGGGCGTCCTCGGCCGCACGGCCGACGCTGTGGCGCCGATGCACTTCAGGCCGGGTAGGCCCCCGTCCAGGGACCCGGTGTGGGCACGTCGGGCTCCTCCTCGACCTTGGTGTCGAAAAGCCGGAAACCCCGGCGCCGGTAGTTGTCCATCGCGTGTTCGCCGTCCTTGCTGCACGTGTGCAGCCACACCCGCTTCGTCGGCACCCGCCGCGGCCACCGGTCCGCGAGGTCCCAGGCGCGCGCCGCGCCGTACGACAGCAGATGCCCCCCGATCCGTCGCCCGCGGAACGCCGGGATGAGCCCGAAGTAGGCGATCTCCACGACCCCCTCGTCCCCCGGGTCCAGCTCGACGTACCCGGCCGGTGTGCCCTGTTCGTAGGCGACCCACGTCTCCACGCCCGGCCGCTCCAGGTACTCCTGCCACCGCGCGTAGGTCCAGCCCAGCCGGTCGGTCCAGCGGATGTCGCCGCCGACCGACGCGTACAGGAAGCGGTTGAACTCCGGCGAGGGCACCTCCGCGCGGACGACCCGGACATCGCCCTCGGGGGACATGGCGGGCCGCAGATCGGCCGGGGAGGTCTGTTCCAGGGACCACGTGGTCACGGTGAGGGTGCTCATGCGGTCAGGGAATCACGGGGGCGCGCGGCACGACGAGGGAGGTCCGCAGTGCGGACCCCGGCCGGTCCGCGCCCGCTATTCCAGCGCCTTGTCCACGGAGTCCAGCGGCACCGCGTACAGCACCCGCCCGTCGGCCGAGTCCGTCCCCGCGTCGTCGTCCCCGCCGACCGCCCCCTCCGTCAGCGTCCACAGGTCGCCCGTCTGCTGCCAGTACGACAGGGACGTGGTGTCCAGGCCCCAGCAGGCGTGGGTCTCGTCGGCGGCGCAGGTGGTCGCCTTCGCCCCGGACGCGGTCTGCCGCCAGAGCGTTCCGTGCCGGTCGCCGACGGTGGGCGCGCGGTCGACGTACCAGTCGGACCCGGCCGCTCCGGGGCGCTTGTGCGACAGCACGCCCTGCACCCCGGAGGCGTCGGTCTCATAGGTCTCGGTGGCCCGGACGTCTCCGTGCGCGTCCGTGGCCAGCAGTCCGGTGCGGCCGGGCGCGGAGCTGTAGGCGTAGCGCCACAGGCGGGCCGGGCGGCTGGTGCCCCCGGGCGGGATCCACTCGCTCGCCACCAGGCTGTCCGGGGCCGACGTGCGGTCCAGGGAGAGGGCGGAGAAGCAGGGGACCGTGCGGTCGCCGGCCGTCGAACAGGGGCCGCCGGCCAGGCGGTAGGAGCCGATCGCGGGCAGGACGAACTGGTAGCCGTGTGCCGAGTAGCCGCCCTTCACCCGGCCGATGGCGTCACTGTCGACGTCCGCCTTCAGGATGCGCCCCAGGTCGAAGACGAGCAGGGAGTCGCGGGTGGTGACGATCAGCTTGTTCTGGTACCACACCATCCCGGACAGACGGGTGTGTACGGCGTCGAAGTCCTTGCCGTCGGCGCGCGGGGCGACCAGCAGGACCCAGCGGTAGGCGAGGCGGGCCGGATCGTTCGCGTCGATGAAGGCGACCCGGGCCAGGCCCCGGTCGGCGGAGGGGGAGCGGCGCCCGGCGTGGCGGTCGTCGTGCGTCCACCCCGACAGGATGACCCGGTCGGGGCCCCAGCGGCCGTCGTCGTCGGCGTCCCCGGAGGTGGTGACGGACCGGGGCAGCCACTCGGTGGTCGTCGCGTCGCTGTTGTCCCAGCAGTACGCGCGCGTGGCCGTCGGCTTCACCGGCAGCGCGGCCGTCTCGGTGGCGTCGCACGCGGCCTGGTCGCGCATCGGGTGGTCGGCGGCCTGAAGGACCTCGTGGACGCCCACACTGCCGCCCATCGCACGGGTGAGCGAGTCGAGTGCGCGGTGGTCGGTGAGGTCCTCGTGGAGGCGGAGCCCGGCGGTCTCGGCCGCCGCGGTGACCCGGGTCAGGCTCCCGGGGTTGTCCCCGCCCGCGGCCTGGGAGGTGCTGATGAGCGTGGCGGCGGCGGTGAGCGCCAGCGCGGTCCCGGTCAGCGCGGCCCGCAGCGCACGGCCCCGCTGCCTGCGGCGGTGTCTGCCACGGTGCTTCATACAACCTCCCGGCGTGGACCAACTGCTCCTCACGGTCCGGACGTTGACGGGGGAGCGGGTGGGGTGGCCTGTGAAGGGGATGCTACGGCAGACGGATGGGGCGCCGGTCGAAGACCCGGGAAAAGAAGGGATATCCCCACCGTGAGGGCTAGCACGTTTCGGATTCCTTGCAACCCTCTGCAACCCTGGCGGACGTGTCCGGGGTGGTTGAAACTTGTGCGACGCCGCTGCGGCGGTGTCCGCGCTCCTTCAGGGGGGCCAGGCGCGCGGGGGTGGTGCCGTGTCGGCGCAGCACCACCCCCGCGCGTACTCCGGCTACGGCGCCACGGTGCGATGGCCGCTGACGCACCCGGCCTCGCGGCCGGTGACGTCGTAGGCCCTGATGCACCGCGATACGCCTGGACACGACCGGATGCACCCCGTTGCGCTCCTGGCTCCCGAGGGGATGCGCCCGTCGCGCCCCAGGGTTCAGACGACCGGTCGCGCCCGCTCCACCACCGCGGCCAGATCCAGCGTGTGCGGCAGCGTGCCGAGGGCCGTGCCCCAGTCGCCGCCCAGCCGGGAGGCGCAGAAGGCGTCGGCGACCTCCGGCGGCGCGTACCGGACGAGCAGCGACCCCTGGAGCACCAGCGCCATCCGCTCCACCAGGCGGCGCGCCCGTGCCTCGATGCCCTCCAGATCGGCGAGTTCGGCGAGCAGATCCTTGATCGCGCCGTCCAGCCGGTGGTCCGCGCCGCGGGCCCGGCCGACCTCCTGGAGGAAGGCGTTCAGGGCCTCCGGCTCGCGCTGCAGGGCCCGCAGCACATCGAGCGCCTGTACGTTGCCCGCGCCCTCCCAGACCGAGTTCAGCGGCGACTCCCGTAGCAGCCGGGGCATGCCCGACTCCTCGACGTAGCCGTTGCCGCCGAGACACTCGGAGGCCTCGGCCACCACCGGGGTGCAGCGCTTGGTCACCCAGTACTTGGCGGCGGGCACCGCGAGCCGCAGGAACGCCCGCTCCTGCTCGCTCCCGTCGTCGTACGCCGCGGCCAGCCGCAGCGCCACCGTCGTCGCCGCCTCCGACTCCAGGGCCAGATCGGCCAGCACATTGCGCATCAGCGGCTGGTCGACGAGCTTGGCGCCGAATGCCTCCCGGTGGCCGCAGTGGTGGATCGCCTGCACCACCGCCTGCCGCATCAGCGCCGTCGAGCCGAGGACGCAGTCGAGCCGCGTGGCCGCGACCATCTCGATGATGGTCCGCACCCCGCGCCCCTCCTCGCCCACCCGGCGTGCCCATGTGCCGTCGAACTCCACCTCGCTGGAGGCGTTCGACCGGTTGCCGAGCTTGTCCTTGAGCCGCTGGATCAGGAACACGTTCCGGGTGCCGTCCTCCAGCACACGCGGGACCAGGAAGCAGGTCAGCCCGCCCGGCGCCTGTGCCAGCACCAGGAACCCGTCGGACATGGGCGCCGAGCAGAACCACTTGTGGCCCGTCAGCGCGTACGTCCCGTCCTCCGCGAGCGGCCGGGCCGCGGTCGTGTTCGCGCGTACGTCGCTGCCGCCCTGCTTCTCCGTCATCCCCATGCCGAAGAGCACACCGGCCTTCTGCGCGGCGGGGCGCAGATCCTGGTCGTAGGCCAGCGAGGTCAGCCGGGGCTCCCACTCGGCGGCCAGCGCCGGGTCGGTGCGCAGGGCGGGCACCGCGGCGTGCGTCATCGACAGCGGGCAGCCGTTGCCCGCCTCGACCTGCGACCAGACCACGAACGCGGCGGCGCGCCGCACATGACCGCCCGGCCGCGCCCAGGCCGCGGTCAGCCCCGCGGCGACCCCTTTGCCGAGCAGCCGGTGCCAGGCCGGGTGGAACTCGACCTCGTCGATACGGTTGCCGTAGCGGTCGTGGGTGCGCAGTCTCGGCGGATTCTCGTTGGCCTGGACGCCCCACTCCTGCACCTGGGCGGAACCGGCACTGCGCCCGAGCCCGGTCAACTCGGTGCGCGCCTCGTCGAGGAGCGCGGGGTCGAGATGCCGGTCGACGGCCTCCACGAGGGCGCGGTCGGCGGTGAAGACGTCGTACCCGACCAGCGGCGGAGCCTGGTTGGTCACGGTGTGCGTGGTGGCTGCCATGGAGCGAACTTACCCCTCAGTACGCCGTGGGTCACCCGTATCTCCCGGGCATCCGACCGCACCCCCTGGCGGGAGCCCGGGCTGGGGATGAGCGCAGGCCCGGGCGGCGGATACCGTTAAGGCGTGCAGTCAGCAGCAAGCGAACCTCCCCAGCGGCCGTCCGGCCGTCTCCACCGGGCGCGCGCCCTGTACCGGAACGTCTCCAAGCGCAGGACCGCCTGGCTGCTTTTGAAGGACACGGTCAACTCGTGCATGGAGTACCGGATTCTCGGGCTCGCGGCCGAGGCGGCGTTCTTCACGCTGCTGTCCGTGCCGCCGTTGCTGCTGAGCCTCATCGGGCTGCTCGGGTACGTGGACGCCTGGACCGGTGCCGACACCATCCAGAGCCTGGAGCGCAACCTCCTGGAGGCGTCGCGCACGGTCCTGTCCGACAAGGGTGTCACGCAGATCGCCCAGCCGATCCTGCACGACGTGATGAGGGGCGGCCGGCCGGACGTCATCTCCCTCGGGTTCCTGTTCGCCCTGTGGTCCGGATCCCGGGCGGTGAACGTCTTCATCGACACGATCACGGTGATGTACGGGCTCGACGGCACCCGGGGGATCGTGAAGACCCGGCTGCTGGCGTTCGTCCTGTTCATCGTGGCGCTGCTGATCGGCTCGATCGCCCTGCCGCTGATGGTCGCCGGTCCGGACGCCGTGGTGAACGTCCTGCCGTGGTCCACGACGGTGGTCCAGATCCTGTACTGGCCGGTGGTCATCGTCCTGTCGGTCGTCTTCCTGACGACCCTCTACCACGTGTCCGTGCCCGTGCGCTCTCCGTGGGTGGAGGACGTGCCCGGCGCCCTGGTGGCCCTCGCGATGTGGGTGCTGGGCAGCTTCCTGCTGCGCATCTACCTGACCTACGCGATCGAGGGGCCGACGATCTACGGCTCGCTCGCCGCGCCCGTGGCCGTGCTGCTGTGGATCGGGGTGGCCGCCTTCGCCGTGCTCGTCGGTGCCGCCGTCAACGCGGCCATCGACCGGGTGTGGCCCGCCGCCGCCACGGCCGCGGCCCGCGCGGCGAACGAGCGGCTGCGGCAGGAGCAGGCCGCCGACTACGTGGCCCGCGCCGCCGCGGCGCGCGCCGCCGATCCCGACGACCCCGACGATCCGGATATGCCCTCGGAGTTCCCGGAGCGCTGGTCCCGCTTCCTGCCCCACGAGGACCTCTCGTCCCGCCTGCGGACGCATGCCCGCAGCGTCTCCCACCAGCGCGGGAAGAAGGACGAGGGCTCGGGGGACTGACGGCCGCCACCGGGCGCGGGCAGCCCCCGGCGGCGGTGCGAGCTTTGTGGAGCTTGCTGAGCGCGTTGTGGCAAACGGAACCTCTGCTCGATGACCAGGGGTTTCTTCGCGTCCGGGGCATGATCGTGGTGGGGCGGGGGCAGGCAGCGGACGGTTGTTGTCGACTCTGGAGCGTGCGATGCCGTCGGTGATCGGTCTGCTCGAACAGCGTGAGGTACGGGCGCGGGAGGGGCTGGAGGTGCTGAGCCAGGCCCAGGAGGTCGCCGCGGAGACCTTCAGACGTAGCAGGCCTGCTGGTTTGGCACGCTGTCGCCCTGCCGCCCCGGCAGGGGCCACGGGGTGTGCGGCTCAGTACAGCCACACGCCGACGGCGATGATCGCGAGGCCCACGACCCCGAAGCACCCCGTCGTGGCAAGGAGCACCCGCCAAAGACCCTTTTCACGCGGCTGCTCGGCGCGACGCCACGTTGTGAAGCCCGCGGTCACACCCGCGAGGATGAGTGCACCCCCAGCAATAACGACCAGCGCCGAGAAGAAGCCCTTCCAGCCGGGGTCGTAGTTCGGGTTGTTGTGGGCGACCCCCGCGAGGATCACTTTCCCGAGCTCACCGTACACAGATCACTCGCCCGCTTTCTCGGCGTCCTTGGCGATCCGGCATGGTGCCCGGACGCGTGGCTGCCCGGGGGAAGGCAGGGCTTCTCCGGCTGCCCTCCCCCGGCTGCAACTGCCGTGTCATGCGTCGATCTGCTCGAAGATGTGCGGGTACGACACGATGTCGTCGGGGAACTCGGCAGCCATGCGCTGGAACTCCGGGCTGCCGAACGCCGTGGCGAGAGCCTCGGTCGACTCCCAGACCGCGACGTTCATCAGAAGCTGACTGTCCGCCGTTCCCTTGTGCATCTGCAGGGAGACGAATCCCGGCTGAGCCTTCATGAACTCGGCCTGCCTGTGAAAGAGGGCCAGGAACGCTTCAGTCCTCTGCTTCGGGACGAAGAAGGTGTTGGCCAGGACGATGGGCCCGGTCTCCTCCTTGAACTGCGCGAACATCGGCGTATTCGGGTCGAGACTCTGCAGCTTGGCCATTTTCGGAACTTCCTCTCGCTATCGGTGAATGGGTGTCGCTGGGGCCCGCGTCCTGCGGATACCAGCGGAGTTCGAGGGTGTGGGTGTCCGGGTCCTGGATGCAGGTGGAGGTGGCGGTGCCGCACTTCGGGCGCACGGCCGAGCGGTTGCGGCTGACGACCGGGCACCTGAGCCCGTGGGCTCAGGTGAGGGCGGCGACGAGCAGGGTGAAGGCGGCGATGATGACGGCTACGCGGACGTAGTGGTAGCGGTCCCAGCGGTTCATCTGCTCCTTCCAGTCCTCGGGCCGGTTCTCGGGAGTCCACGTCTTGTTCCGGTTGTTGATCGGGACGAGCAGCAGGAGCGACATGATCACGCTCAGGATCAGCAGCGCGGCGGCGATGACGACGAGGCCGGTGCCGTGGTGATGCCATCCCGCGATGGCCCAGAGCGCGCTCAGGACGAGCGAGCCGATGTACCAGAACGGCATCACGGCGCCGAGCATCCGGCCCCCGTGGGCGTGGCCGAGTTGGCCGCTGTCCTCGGGGAGGGCGTTGAGGATCGGGTTGAGGACGAAGGCGACGGAGAACTCCACCCCCACCATCACGCCGACGATCACGGTGGTGACGACCTCGAGTGCGTTGAACATGATGCCCCCCTGACATCTAGTGCTGCTAGGTGATGAAGCAACGCTAGTACTATTGCCGCTCGCTTGTCTAGCGGTGCTAGAATCGAGTCATGTCGGTACAGGAACGCAAACAGCGCGAACGGGCCAGCCGCGAGCGCCTCATCGTGGCGACCGCCCGCGAACTCGCCGAGCAGCAGGGCTGGGATGCGGTCACCACCCGCCGGCTCGCCGAACGCATCGAATACAGCCAGCCCGTCCTCTACAGCCACTTCCGCGGCAAGCGCGAGATCATCGGCGCCGTCGCCCTTCAGGGGGCCGCCGAACTGGCCACAGCGGTGCGGGCCGCGACCTCCGCCGCGGACGGCCCGCGAGCCCGGGTCGCCGCCCTGGCCCGCTCCTACCTCGACTTCGCCGCACGCAACCCGGCGGTCTACGACGCCTTGTTCCAGCTCGACGGCGGCCTGGCGTACGCGCAGGAGGACACCCCGGAGCCGCTGAAGGACGCCTTCGCCGCGCTGCTGGAGAGCCTGGGCGAGGTCGCCGGGGACGGCGTCGACCCGGGGCTGTTCACCGAGCTGTTCTGGGCGTCCCTGCACGGCCTGGCCACCCTGACCCGGGCGGGGCGGCTGCCGCCGGAGGACACCGAGCGCAGGGTGGAACTGCTGGTGGACCGGCTCGCCATGATCTGACACACCGCCCCGGCGGGCACGCAGCCGGTTCGACGGCGACGCGAACACGTCCCAGCACGCACCGTTAAAGGCATCGGCTTGCGGCCCTTCCGCGACCCGGCCCAAGAAGCGGACGCTCCCGGCGGCCCGATGGCAGCACCAACGTTATGAAGTGGTGGCGGCGCAAGTCCGCACGGTCCGTGGACACCGACCCCGGCCTCGCTCACATTCGGCAAGAGCTGAGCGTCACGCCGACGGCCTGGTGAGTTTGGCGGCCACGGCGTCGAGGACCCAGTTCAGGCCGGTCGCGAAGGATGTATCGGCGTCCACGTCCGTGCCGTCGTGCACGGCCTTGGTCAGCGCCGGGAAACGGCCCGTGGCCGCTCATCGACCACGAACCGGACGGCACCACACAATCGGCCAGTGCCCTGCGCGGTCACCCCGTGTCCCACGCAGCGTGATCGAACCGAGGCCCCCGAACCGTGATCATTCCTTGGCGTTCAATCCAGCAGCATGACCGGCGAGACCCCATGCCGTGCCGAGGAAGCCGGGCCGGATCCGTCGCAAGGGCGGCTTGACGGGGAAGAGATGAGATGCGGTGAGGCGGGCAGTCCTCAGGGCGGTCGGGCGGTTTCCGGGACGGTCGGGCGGTCCCCCCGGACAGTTGGGCAGACCCTGGGCAATTTCCGGGGCGATCGGGCAGCCCCCAGGCGACGATGAGGAGAGACCGGATGAAGCGTGCGGACGAGGCGACCACGGACCCGGCGAACACGGCGGACCCCGTGGTCCGCACCCCCTACGGAGCCGTGCGTGGACGGTACGAGCACGGGATCGCCGTCTTCCGGGGCGTCACCTTCGCCGCCCCGCCCTTCGGCCCGCGCCGCTTCCGCCCGCCCGTACCGCCCGAGCCCTGGGACGGCGTGCGGGACGCGGGCGCGTTCGGGCCGACGCCCCCGAAACCGCCGTACTCCGAGGCGTTCGCCCGCTATCTGTCCGATCCGGTGGTCGCGGGCGACGACTGCCTCAACCTCAACGTGTGGACACCGGCACCGGACCCGGGGGCCCGGCTCCCGGTCATGGTGTGGATCCACGGCGGCGCCCTGACCCGCGGCTCCTCCGCCGTGCCCGTCTACGACGGCAGCTCCTTCGCACGCGACGGGGTCGTCCTCGTCTCCTTCAACTACCGCCTCGGCGTGGAGGGGTACGGCCTCTTCCCGGACGCCCCGCCCAACCCGGGACTGCGCGACCAGCTCGCCGCGCTGGAGTGGGTGCAGGGCGCCGTCGCCGCGTTCGGCGGGGACCCCGACCGGGTGACCGTCTTCGGGGAGTCCGCGGGCGCCATCAGCATCGGCGCGCTGCTGGCGAGCCCCCGCGCGCGGGGACTGTTCCACCGGGCCGTGCTGCAGAGCGGGCCGCCCGAGTCGACGGACCGGGACAAGGTGCGGCGCCTGGTACGCCGCATGGCGGCCCGGCTGAAGGTACCGGCCACCGCGGCCGCGTTCGCCGAGGTGGACCGTACGCTGCTGGCCGAGGCCCAGGCCGAGGTGGGCCGCCGGGCCGGTCCGATCCTCGGCGGGCCCGCCTTCGGGATCGTCGTCGACGGCGACCTGGTGCCCCGTGACCCGCTCCAGGCGCTGCTCGACGGCGCCGCCCGGGACGTACCCCTGCTCCTCGGCTGGACCAGTGAGGAGTACCGGCTGTGGCTCGTGCCCACCGGGCTGACCGAACACATCGACCGGCTCGGCGCGGTGGCGTTGGCCGGGGCGATGGCCCGCTGCCACTGCGGCCCCGAGGTGCCCCGCGGCTACCGCACCGCCCATCCGGACGCCCCGGCCTCCGAGCTGGTGGGGCAGATGGTCACCGACCATCTGCTCCGCCGTCCGCTGCACCGGCTGGCCGGCTCCCGCACGGGCGGCGGCCGTGCGCCCTGCCATGTCTACGAGTTCGCCTGGCGCTCCCGGCTGCCCGGCCTCGGCGCCTGTCACGCCCTGGAGCTGGGCTTCGTCTTCGACAGCGCGGAGGTGCCGGAATCGGCGAAACTGGCCGGCCCCGGCGCGCCCCGTGCACTCGCCCGCGCGATGCACACGGCATGGGTGCGCTTCGCCACGGACGGCGACCCGGGCTGGCCGGTCTGGGACGCCACCCATCCCGTGCGCGTCTTCGGCGGCGACGGCGCGGCCGTGGTCCACGGCCTCCGGGACCCGGAGATGGCGCTCTGGGAGGCGGCGTCCACCCGGCCGGAGCCCGCGCCCGCCGCACCGGGCGCCGGAAGCAGGTCGCTGCTGCGGGGCGCGACCCCGCTGTCGGCGGTACGGCGCCTGCGCCGCCCCGGCGCCATCCCTCGGCGGTGAGACGGGAGGCGGCGGGAAGACCCACGCCGGGCGGTCCCGCCCCCGCGGCGGACCCGGCGGCGCTCAACCCGACGCCGGGTCCGCCGGCGCACCCAGCGCGCCCGCGATCGACGTGATCGTCCGGGGGCCCACCCGGCAGCATCCGCCGATCAGCCGGGCCCCGGCCGCGCGCCAGCCCGTGACCTGTGCGGCGGTGAACGTGGTGCGGCCGTCCCAGGCGCGGGCCGTGGCGTCCCAGCTCTCACCGCTGTTCGGGTAGACCACCACCGGCTTGCCGGTCACCCGCGCGGCCGTCCGCACCGCGGCCTCCACGTCCTTTGGCGCGCAGCAGTTCACGCCCACCGCGATCACCTCGTCCGCGTCGGCGGCCAGGGCGAACGCCTCCTGAAGCGGCTGCCCGGCGCGCGTACGGTCGCCGGAGACGGTGTACGACAGCCAGGCGGGGACGCCGAGCCCGCGCACCGCCCGCAGCAGGGCCGCCGCCTCGTCCGCGTCGGGCACCGTCTCCAGGGCCAGTACGTCGGGGCCGGCCGCGGCCAGCACCTCCAGGCGCGGGCGGTGGAAGGCCGCCAGCTCGGCGACCGTGCGGCCGTAGCGGCCCCGGTACTCGGAGCCGTCCGCGAGCATCGCCCCGTACGGACCGACCGACGCGGCCACCCACAGCGGCCGTGCGATGCCCCTCGCGCGTGCTCGCGTCGCCGCCTCGCGGGCCAGGTCCACACTCAGCGTGAGCAGCCCGGCCGCGCGGTCGCGGTCGAGGCCGCGGCGCGCGAAGCCCTCGAAGGTCGCCTGGTAGCTCGACGTGATCGCCACGTCCGCGCCCGCCTCGAAGTACGCGAGGTGCGCCTCGGTGATCGCCTCGGGCCGCTCCGCGAGCAGCCGCGCCGACCAGAGCGCGTCGCTCAGGTCGTGCCCGGCCGACTCGAGCTGGTTCGACATACCGCCGTCCAGGACGACGGTCCCGGCGGCGAGCGCCTCGGCGAGGGTGGGAGTGGCACCGCTGGTCATGACATGACGCTAACGCCAGTCGAACGCGCCCGCCGCTGCCGCGGGCCGCCTCGGGCGACCCGGCTGCCTACGCTGCGGGTGCCGTGATCTACGGCACGGGCCAACAGTCCGGGCCGGTCACGGGGTTGTGGAGATGGTGTGCCGACGGGTTTCACCGTCCTGTGGCCGTTTCCCCTTGTTCGAGCGTGTAACGATGGAGCCTTCCAGATCACCTCCGCTCCAAGAGGACGACCTTTATGAACTTCCTGCTTCGTCGGAAGCACCGGGGAACCAGTTCGACAGCCCTGCTCCCCGCGCCTCCTGCGGGCGCGGGAGTCATCAGTTGCGAGGTCGTGGATCCGGTAGGAGTGCCGCTGCACCGTGCGACCGTGACCGTGACCGACGACGCCACACGCACCGTGATGGTCACCTCCTGCACCGACCCCTACGGGGGGTTTGTCACGATGCTGCCGCCTGGCGCCTACACGGTCGTGGTGACTGCCGACAGCCTGGAGCCCGTCCGCAGGACCGCCGCGATATCCGCCGGATCGCATCACGGCTTGGGACAGATCCAGCTGTTCCCCTCCCCGGTGAAAGAGCTTCCCCACCCCGGCAGTTGGGTGTTCGACCCGCCGCACACCGCCATCCGCTTCATCGCGCAGCACGTGGGTATGGCAAACGTGCACGGCCGCTTCACCCGGTTCGACGGTGAGATCAAGATCGGCGAGCGGATGGAGGACTCGTACGTCGAGGTCGCCATCGAGGCGGCCAGCCTCACCACCGGCAACAAGACCCGCGACAGCCATCTGTGTTCCGCCGACTTCCTCGACGTGCGCAGTTACCCCTACATCCACTTCGCCAGCGAGTCCTTCGTGCACCGGCAGGGCGCCAACTGGACCGTGAAGGGCGTGCTGACCATGCATGGCGTCAGCCGTTCCGTACAGCTGGACACCACCTACCTGGGCATGGTCAACGGAGGCTACGAGCAGGAGTTGCGCTGCGCCGCACTGGCCACAGCCGAGTTGCACCGAGAGGACTTCACTCTCAACTGGCGCTCGATGCTGGCTCGCGGTATCGCTGTGGTGGGACCGCGGATCAAGTTGGAACTCGATCTCCAGGCCATGTTCCAGTGCCCTGAGACTCCGGAGCCGCCACAGTAGACGGCGCATGGTGGCCGGTGCGTGCGATGTTCGCGCACGGCGGCCGGCGGCGGTCCGGTCGCGAGGTGCCGGTGGGCGTCCAGCCGGTGGCGCCGTGCCCGGTTCCGCCGGCGCGGCACACGTCCGTTCACGGCATGGGGGCCTCGTGGGTCTGGTGCGCGAGGCGCCGGTGGCGCAGGATTTGATACCGAGGGTCTGTCACCTTCACCGTGAGAGACCCTGACGCGCGGGGCGAGCGTGTCGGCCGTGTGCCCCTGCCCGCACGCCCCTGGGGCGTCCCGACCGGAACCGGGGCGCCCCAGGTCCCGGCCCCCGTACGGGAGTCGTCCGACGGGCGCCCACCCGGTCAGGCCGGCAGCGTCTCCACCACGCTCGCCGCGAACTCCCGGGGATGTTCGACCGCCCCCACGTGTCCGCCGGGGAACTCGGCGAAGCGGCCCCCGGTCAGCTCGGCCGCCACGGAGGCGGTCCGGTGCAGCAGCCCGCCGCGTGATGCGACTCCCGCCGCCAGGGTGAGAGGCGCCGACCTCAAGGCGTCCAGGTCCGGCGCGTACGCGGTGAACCGGGGCAGGACACGGGTCAGGAAGAGGGCCATAGGGCTGCCCAGTTCCTCCTCGGGGGACGGCGGCGGACCGTCCTTGGAGGGCGCGGCGGGCGTACCCGTCAGACCGGCGGCCAGGCGGGCTCCGGCAGCAGCCGGGCCCGCGGCGCGATAGGTGTCGGCCACCTCCGCGAACATCGCCAACTGCCGCTCGGCGTCCGGCAGCACCCGCACCACGGGCGGCTCGTGCGCGATCACGTGCCGCAGCCGTTCCGGGTGGCGGGCGAGCAGGTCGAGTACGGCGATGCCGCCCGAGCTGAAGCCGAGGACGTACGCCGACTCGCCCTCCGGCAGCACCTGGTCGAGCACGCGGTGCGCGCCCTCGCCCCACGCCTCCACCCGCTGCTCGGCGACGGGCAGCCCGAGGTGACCGTGGGCGAGCCCGAGGGGGTCGTACGTCACGACGGTGAAGTGCCCGGCGAGGCCGTCCGTCAGCGCGTCGAGCCCCATGGGGTGCCCCGCGCCGCCGGGAACGACCAGCAGCACGGGTCCGCTGCCCCGTGTGTCGTAGTGGAGGTCAGTCATCGGTCTTCGTCTCCTCGTGCGGCCAGTGCTCCAGTGCCGTGTGCAGGGCCTCGACGGCCTTGTCCCAGGACGCCTGTGCCTGTCTCGGGGCGTTGAAGCCGCCGGTGGCCTCCAGGGCGCAGTAGCCGTGGAAGGTGCTGCGCAGCAGGCGGACGGCGTCGGTGAGATCGGGTTCGGAGAGGCCGTAGGCGCGGAGCATGCCGTAGGTGACCTTGGCGGTGCGGCGCAGGGCTCCGGACTCGGTGACCAGCGAGCGGAGTGAGTCGTCGACCCGGATCTGGGTGGCCGCGTACCGTCCCGGGTGGGCCAGCACGTACTCCCGGTAGGCGCCCGCGAAGGCGGCCAGCGCGTCCCGGCCGGCCCGCCCGGCGACGGCCGCCGTGATGCGGTCGATCATCTCCTCGCTCGCCAGCAGGGCGAGGCGGGTCCGCAGCTCGCCGAGGTTCCTGACGTGCGAGTACAGGCTCGCGTCCTTCACCCCGAAGTGCCGGGCCACGGCCGACAGGGTGAGCTTGTCGAAGCCGACCTCGTCCGCGAGATCGGCGGCGGCCGCGACGATCCGCTCGACGGTGAGCCCGGCACGGGGCATGGGCCGACTCCTTACCTAGGGGTCCTAGGCTGGAGCCTAGCGCACCTAGGAGAGGGGGTGGTGGAGATGCGCGGCGAACCCCACGAACCCCGACCAGGCGGCCGGGGAGAGGGCGAGCCGGGGGCCGGTGGTGTCCTTGGAGTCGCGGACGTGGACGGTGGTGGGGCGGAGGGCCACTTCTACGCAGTCGCCATCACCGCTGCTGCTGTAGCTGCTCTTGAACCAGGCCAGTTCGCTGGTGCTCATAGCGCTCCTCGTATCCGTTCGAGCAGGCTCCGGGAGTCGCCCGGGGAGAGAGCCTGTGAACGCAGTTTCGCATAGCGCATCTGGAGCACACTGATCGCTTTCGGGTCCGCGACGAACTGACCGCTGCGCTGTCCTTCGCAGTACCCGCACCACTCGTTCTCCGGGGTTTCCAGCAGTTGGATGGGACCGGCCAGCCCCGCGTGGGCGCCGAGCGCCACGGGGAGCAACTGGAGTTCTACGTGGCGCGCCTTCGTCACCTCCAGGATGTGACCGATCAGCTCACGCGTGATGTCCCGCCCGCCGGTGCCCCGTTGGATGACGTACTCCTCCACGATGAAGCTGAACGCCGCGTCGGGCCGGTCGGTCAACAGGCGCTGCCGTTCCTCGCGCGCGGCAAGCTGGGCCTCGATCTGAGAGTCCCTGAGCACGGGCACTTGCTCGTCGAAGAGCACCCGCGCATACGCCTCCGTCTGCAACAAGCCCGGCACCAGCCGGTTCTCGAACGTGCACAGACTGATCGCCTGCTCCTCCAGCTCCGCCCACTGCCGGAACCAGGACGCCAGCCCCTTCTCCCGCCCGACGTGTTTGTAGGCCGCCCTCAACGCGCCGAACGCGTCCAGTACCTCCTCCGCGCGCTCCACGAACGCGCGCGGCGGGAAGCGTCGCCCCTGCTCGATCGACGCGATCGTCGACGGCTGGTAGCCCACGAGCGGTGCGTATTGCTCCTGGGTGAGTCCCGCACGCTCGCGGAAGGCCTTGTGGACCGCCCCGAAGCCTTTCAGACTGTCGGACGACTCCGGTTCGTTCGTGCTGCCGTTGGTGCTGTCGGTCATAACGGGAACCCCCGAGTGCACTGGTGCCAACCCCGCCAAGTCCCCCCATGGTCACGCACCGTTACCCGCACTGTCCACTCGGTGAACTCGTACGGTCGGCGGCGTACGAGTGTCGTACCTGGTGCGACTGCCGTGACCCCGGCGACGGTTGGGCCATGCACGCAGACCCGCAGCTCCACGAGCCCGTCACCGTACGTACGTTCACCCAGCTCTTCAGCGCCACGCCCCGAGGCGCGCGGCTCGCGCGGCGGCTCGTGGCGAACCGCATGGACGTCTGGGGATTCCCGTATGACAGCGACCCGAACGAGAACGTGACGCTCGTCGTCGCCGAACTGGCCGCCAACGCCGTCCGCCACGGCCGTGTGCCGGGCCGCGACTTCCGCGTGCGGCTGGTGCTGCGGGACGGCGTCGTACGCGTCGAGGTGGCCGACGGGCGGACCGAGCGGCTGCCCGTGCTGCGGGCGCCCGGCGGCGAGAACGGGCACGGGCTGCTGATCGTCGCCGCGCTCGCCGAGCGATGGGGTGCGGACCCGCGGCCGGGGTGCGCGTACAAGGTGGTCTGGGCGGAGGTGCGGGTGCCGAGGCCGTAGTGCCGTCCGGAGGCCGTCGGCGAGGCCGCCTGACGGGGCGGCGGATCGCCGGACGGCCTCCGGACCGTGCGCTCGGGTCGGTCAGCCGGTCGGTGAGAACACGAAGGAGAACTCCGCGGGCTCGGCCCACAGGAAGTACTGCGGCAGCGGTCCCGGGCCGCACGACTGGGAGCCGATGCCGTGCTGGCCGTGGTCGAGGTTCACCCACACCGTGTCGCCCGGGGTGAGGTCGGTCAGGTGTCCGGCCGCGTCCAGTTCCTCGTTCGTCCAGCGCCGCGCGCTGAACCAGAACTCCGGGTCGCCCTCGATCCTGAGACCGCCGATCTCCGCCCAGCGGACGTCGGCCCGGGCGCCGTTCTCCTGCGGCTTGACGTACGGCGTCTGCAACGCGTCGACCGTGGACTCCCAGCGGCCGATCCGGGAGGCCGACCCGGTGTCCGGGTACGCCTCGCCGGGCCCGCCGCCGTACCACCGCACGCGGTCCGCCGAGCCCGGCAGCCCGAGCCGGACGCCGAGCCGGGGCAGCGGCACCGTCCAGTCGCCCTCGGGCGCGACGGACACGGTCAGCTTCAGCCGGTCCCCGTCGGACGTCCAGCGGTACACCGTGGCGAGGCCGATCTCCCGGGCGGCGGGCGCGACCCGCGTCCGCACGGTCAGCGCGTCCTCGCCCGGCTCCACGGCGTCCAGCCGGTGCCGCATACGGTGCAGGCCGAGCTTGCGCCACAGCAGACCGTAGCGGGGGTCGCCCTGCCATGAGGCGCCGTCGTCGTTGTCGGTCGGGGCCCGCCACACATCCAGGCGCAGACCGGTCAGGTCCACCGCGCCGATGGTCCTCGGCGCGCCCGTGCGGGCGTCGAAGGTGGCCGGGCCGAGCGTGATCCGGCCGTCGGTGACGACGGGGGCCCGGTCCGGGGCGGACCGCACCGACGTCCGCCGCGCCACGGGGAACTGACCCCACGCCACCTCGTGCCCCTTGGGCGCCCACGGCGTGTCGGAGGCCAGCACCGCCCGCACCGTCCACAGGGTCTCGGCGCCCCGCACGTCGGGCGGCTCCGGCAGCTTCACGTCCGCCGACTCGCCCGGCGCGAGCACCGGCACCGGCAGCGCGCCCGAGGCGACCGTCTCGCCGTCCGCCTGGAGGGACCACTCGAAGGCGAGTGCCGAGAGGTCGGCGACGTCATGGCCGTTGCGGATCCGCACCGTGCCGCTGCGGCCGTCGCCCTCGATCCGGACCGGCTCGATGACCTTCTTGAACTCGATCAGGCCCGGCGAGGGCCTGCGGTCCGGGAACAGCAGCCCGTCGCAGACGAAGTTCCCGTCGTGCAGTTCCTCACCGAAGTCGCCGCCGTAGGCGAAGCCGTACCGGTCGTCCTTGATGCCGTGGTCGATCCACTCCCAGATGAAGCCGCCCTGGAGCCGATCGTACGTCTCGAAGAGCCGCTGATAGTCGGCGAGCCCGCCGGGTCCGTTGCCCATGGCGTGCCCGTACTCGCAGAGGATGAAGGGGAGTTCGCGCCGCTTGTGGCTGCCGCCGTCCAGCCGCCGGCCGATCCTCTCCACCTCCTCGTGATAGGCGTACATCCGCGAGTACACATCCGTGTCGCGGCAGGTGAGGTCGCCCTCGTAGTGCACGAGCCGGGAGCCGTCCCGGCCGCGGATCCACTGGGCCATCGCCGTCAGCCCGCGCCCGGTGCCGGCCTCGTTGCCCAGGGACCACAGGACGACCGACGGGTGGTTCTTGTCGCGTTCGACCATGCGGGCGGCACGGTCGAGGAGCGCCGGGGTCCAGCGGTCGTCGTCGACCGGGTTGTCACGCCAGGCCTCCTCGGTGAAGCCGTGGGTCTCCAGGTCGCACTCGTCGATCACCCACAGGCCGAACTCGTCGCACAGGTCCAGGAACGCGGGATGCGGCGGATAGTGCGAGGTGCGTACGGCGTTGATGTTGTGCCGCTTCATCAGCAGCACGTCCTCGCGCATGGTGTCCGGATCGAGCGCGCGGCCCTTCTCGGGGTGCCACTCGTGCCGGTTGACGCCCTTGAAGAGCACCGGCCTCCCGTTGACCTTGATCAGGCCGTCCTGGAGCACGACCGTGCGGAAGCCGATCCGCAGGGGCACCCGCTCGCCCTCGGTGGCCAGCACACCGTCGTAGAGCCTCGGGATCTCCGCGGACCACGGCTCCACGGGGACGGTCACCGACTCGCCGGTGGCGATGTCGATGCCGAGGGCCGGCACGGTGACCCGGCCGTCCACGTCCGAGTCGACCTTCAGCGTGCCCTCGCCGGACAGGTGGTCGTACGAGGCGTGCACGAAGAAGTCGAGGACGCTGCCCGCCGGACGGTGCAGCAGTGTGACGTCCCGGAAGATGCCGGGCAGCCACCACTGGTCCTGGTCCTCCAGGTAGGAGCCCGCGGACCACTGGTGGACCCGGACCGCGAGCACATTGCCGCTCGGCCGCAGCAGATGCCCGACGGCGAACTCGTGCGGCAGCCGGGAGCCCTTGAACTCGCCGATGTCGGTGCCGTTCAGCCACACACGGGCGCAGGACTCCACGCCGTCGAAGCGCAGCACCGCCCCGCCGTCCGACGGCCAGTCGTCGGGCAGGTCGAAGAGGCGCAGGTGGTCGCCGGTGGGGTTCTCGGTCGGGACGCGGGGCGGGTCGACCGGGAAGGGATAGAGGTGGTTGGTGTAGATGGGGGAGCCGAGGGAACCGCCGCCCTGGAGCACCCAGTGGCCGGGCACGGCGATCTGCGCCCAGTCCCCGGCGTCGTACCCGGGCTCGGCGAACGAGTCGTCCTGAGCGTGCGCCGTCGGGGACAGACGCAAGCGCCAACTGCCGTTCAGGGAAAGGGAGGCCGCGTCCGAGGACGCGTACCAGGCGCGCGGCGGCAGGCTGCCGCTGCCCGGTGCGACGTCCTCGACGTAGTCGACGGCCGAGGAAGGAGAAGAGGAAGGAGGAGAGGAGAGAGAACGGGAGGGAGAGGTGTGGAAGGACATCGGTCTCCTAGGTTCTCGCGGAGGCTGTGCTGGTGGTGGTGCGGGGCGCGCCGGCCGGCTGGAGCGCGCCTTCGAGGGCGAAGGTCGCGGCGCCGAGGCACACCGGGTCGGTGGGGATGGGGGACAGGACGATCTCGGTGGCGGTGAACGGGCGCCCGAGCGCGTACCGGCCGACGGCCGCGCGCACCTCGGTCAGCAGCGGCTCGCCGAGCGCCGCCGCGACCCAGCTGCTGAGCACCACCACTTCGGGGTTGAGCAGGTTGACCAGGTCGGCGATCGCGGCACCCAGATAACGGGCGGTGTTCCTGAGGACCGCGAGCGCGACCGGGTCCCCGTCGGCGACCCCGCGGGCGAGGGCGTCGATCGTGGCGGTCTGGTCCCCGGGGTGCAACAGGGGGCTGTCCGGGCTCAGTTCCCGCAGGTTCCGCATGATCCCGGGCGCCCCGACATAGGTCTCCACACAGCCGCGGTTGCCGCAGTGGCAGGGCCGCCCGTCCAGCACCAGCGTCGTATGGCCCCATTCGCCCGCGCTGTTGCTGACGCCCCGGTGCAGTCCGCCGCCGAGCGCCAGCCCGGCCCCGACGCCCGTGCCGAGGTTGACGACCACGGCGTCCCCGCGTCCACGGGCCGCGCCGAACCACAGCTCGGCGACCACGCCGGCCCGCAGCGGGTTGTCCAGGTACAGGGGAGGGGCGATGTGCTCGGCGAGCAGGTCGAGCAGCGGCACGTCGTGCCAGCCCCAGTTCGCGGCGTACTCGGCCACGCCCCGGTCGCGGTCGACCTGACCGGGCACACTGATGCCGGTCCCCAGGACCCGGGCGCCCGCCGCGCCGGCCTGGGCGACCACGGAGCCGACGGCCGCGGCCACCCGGGCGACGACCTGTTCGGGCCGGGTCTGTCCGGGGCGCATGTCCTTCTCGGCGCGGGCCCGTACGTTCAGCGCCAGATCGAACAGCTCCACGCGGACGTACGTCTCCGCGATGTCGACGCCGATCAGGGCGCCCCCCGACGCGTTGACGGCGACCAGGCCGCGCGGCCGGCCGCCCGCCGAGTCCTCGAAGCCGACCTCGGTCAGCATCCCGAGGTCGAGCAGTTCGCCGACGAGCGTGGCGACCGTGGGCAGGCTGAGCCCGGTCGTGGCCGCCAGCCGCTGCCGGGACGTCGGCGACCGGGCGATGATCTGACGCAGCACCTCGTACCGGTTCGCGGTGCGAATGTCGCGTGAGGTGCCGCGCTTCATCCGACTTCCCCCCACCTGCGATCCGGGCCCTGGCGCGGCGCGAGCCTATGGCTGCCGAGGGGTTTCTTCAAGGGGTTAGGAAAGGGGTTTTACGAAGCGCGTTTTACGAAGCAAGGAGGAAGGAAGGTGCCGGTGCCGTGCGGAGCGAGGGGACCGTGGTCAGGGCGTCCGCTCAGCGCGCTCCCAGCACGTCCGCCACGAACACGTTCCGGAACGTCCCCGCCGGATCCAGCTCGGCCGCCAGCGCCGCGAAGTCCCCGAGCCGTGGATAGCGTGCGCGAAGCGTCCGCGCGGGCACGGTGAACACCTTCCCCCAGTGCGGCCGGGCCTCGAACCCGTCGAGGGCCTCCTCCACCCGCCGCACCACCGGCAGCACGGCCGCCGCGTCCTCGACCCAGGTGAAGTGCAGCGCCACCGAGTCCCGCCCGTGTGCGGGGCTCAGCCACTGTGCGTCGGCGGCGACCGTACGCACCTCGCAGGTCTGCACCACGGGCGCCAGCGTCGTACGGATCGCGTCCAGGGCGTGCAGCGCGTCGAGGGCGTACGGGCGCGGCAGCAGATACTCCGACTGCAGCTCGGCACCGCTGCTCGGCATGAAGTCCGCCCGGAAGTGCGGGAGCCGCTCGTGCCAGGGCCCCGGGACGCCGCCCTGCCGGGTGCAGTTGACCGCGGGCACGCCGGGCACCGGGTGCAGCGCCTCGGTGGCCGGCCGGGCCCACGGGAAGTCCGGCAGCGGCTGATCGGTACGCCGCTTCAGCCACACCTGCCGGAAGCCGGGCGCACGCCAGTCGGTGAACAGGCTCACGCTGTACGCCGACGCCGCCACCGTCTCGAAGTCCAGCCCATCCAGGGGGAGTTCGGTGAACACATGCTGCTCGACGCGGAAGTCCGGCTCCAGGTCCAGGGTGAGCGCGGTGACCACGCCGAGCGCCCCGAGCGCGGTCACGGCACCGTCGAAGCGGCGCTCGCCCCGCCCGATCCGCAGCGTCGACCCGTCCGCCGTGACCAGCTCCACCTCACGCACGGCGGAGGCCAGCGAGCCGTTCGTGACCCCCGAGCCGTGTGTGCCGGTCGCCACCGAGCCCGCCACCGAGATGTGCGGCAGGGACGCCATGTTGTGCAGGGCGAGCCCGTGCGCGTGCACCGCCCGGGCCAGCTCGGCGTACCGGACGCCGCCGCCCACCCGTACCGTACGGGCCGCGGTGTCGACGTCCACCTCGCCCGGCAGCGCGGACAGCGAGACCAGCACACCGTCGGCGCCCGGTTCGGCGATCTCGTTGAAGGAGTGGCCGCTGCCCAGGACGCGCACCTTCGCCTGCGCGGCGACCAGTGCCCTGAGCGCGTCGAGCGAGGCCGGCCGGTGCAGTTCCCCGGCGGTGTACGTGATGTTGCCCGCCCAGTTGGTCACGCTCTCGGTCATCCGTCGTCCTTCCCGTGGCATCGAGGGCCACGTCAGGCCCCACCACGCATCCACACCCGCACAGCACGACCGCGCCGCACGGCGACCACGCATCCACCGGGAAACCTACAGCCGCCGCCACCCTGCTCGCCCTGCCCCCCCGAAGGCACATCGCGCGGCGCGAGGGGACCCGGCACGGCGGACGCCCAGGCGGGGGCATACCGTGAGGAGTCGAACGCCTGAGCCGGGAGGAGACACGGGATGGGCAGCCGCACCGCACTGGTCGAGGATCTGATGGAGAGATTCCCGCACGTACCGCGGGAAGCCGTCGTCAAGGAGGACCTGCTCCGCGGGGGCGTGGCCTTCGACGCGTCCGCCCTCTCGGACAACGAGAGCGGCGAGGTCAAGCCGAAGTCGTACTTCATCTTCTCCTTCGACCACGGCACCCTCCCCGAACTGGGCGAGGCGGCCCTGCGACGCCCGCCCGAGGAGATCATCCTCACCGGCGGCCCCTACGACCTGCGGCGGACCGTCGTCTCCGTGCGGGTCAACCCGGCCTCGCCCTACCGGGTGGCCGCCGACGAGCAGGGGCTGCTCGGGCTCTACCTCGACGGGCGGCGGATCGCGGACGTCGGCGTGCCGCCCATGCCCGAGTACTACCGGCACACCCTGTCCAACGGGAAGTCCGTGATGGAGGTGGCCCCGACCATCCAGTGGGGCTATCTGATCTACCTCACGGTCTTCCGCGTGTGCCAGTACTTCGGCGCCAAGGAGGAGTGCCAGTACTGCGACATCAACCACAACTGGCGCCAGCACAAGGCGGCCGGCCGCCCGTACACCGGCGTGAAGGACGTCGAGGAGGTCCTGGAGGCGCTGGAGATCATCGACCGGTACGACACCCAGCGGGCGTCCACCGCCTACACCCTCACCGGCGGCGCGATCACGTCCAAGGTCGCGGGCCGGGACGAGGCCGACTTCTACGGGCACTACGCCAAGGCCATCGAGGAGCGCTTCCCGGGCCGCTGGATCGGCAAGGTCGTCGCTCAGGCGCTGCCGAAGGCCGACGTACAGCGCTTCAAGGACTACGGCGTGCAGATCTACCACCCCAACTTCGAGGTGTGGGACCGGCGCCTGTTCGAGCTGTACTGCCCGGGCAAGGAGCGGTATGTCGGCCGGGACGAGTGGCACCGGCGGATCCTCGACTCCGCGGACGTCTTCGGCGCCCGCAACGTGATCCCCAACTTCGTGGCGGGCGTGGAGATGGCCGAACCCTTCGGCTTCACCACCGTCGACGAGGCGATCGCCTCCACCACGGAGGGCCTGCGCTTCTTCATGTCGCACGGCATCACACCCCGCTTCACCACCTGGTGCCCGGAGCCGACGACCCCGCTCGGCAAGGCCAACCCGCAGGGCGCGCCGCTGGAGTACCACATCCGCCTGCTGGAGGCCTACCGCGCCACGATGGACGACTTCGGGCTCTCCTCGCCGCCCGGCTACGGCCCGCCCGGCCCCGGCCGCGCGGTGTTCTCCGTCAGCTCCTTCATGGACAGCCTTCCGGCACAGGAAACTCCGGCGCAGGAGGCGGCCGAGGAACCCGCCCGCGCGTAGCACGCGTAACGAAGGCATCACGGGCCCCCGCACGGTGAGTCGTGCGGGGGCCCGTATCCGTACCACTCGACGCAAGGCACCACCTGGCAACGGCAATTGAATAGGCCGCTTGTCAGTTGCGCGGAAGGCATGAAAGGCTCTGGGCCTGCCGTGGGAAGACCCCAACTCCCTTGTATTGCAAGCGGATTGGCTGGCTTTGCTTGTGGATGCAGTTGATGCAGGAGCCCCCATGCCCGACCTGCCGACCCCTCAGGACGCCGCCGAGGCGGCGCTGTTCTCGGAGTGCTGGGACGCGGTCCTGTCGTACGCCGACCTGTGCACCTCCGGATCGTCGGCCGGCAGGCAACTGGCCACCGAGGCGTTCCGCCGCGGCGTCCACGAGGCGCGCGAGGCCGAGACCCAGGAGAGGACCACCGGGCGCCGAGCCCCGCGGCTGCCCCGGATCCCGCTGCTGCTCGCCGCGGTCCGCACAACCGCCGCGGCCTGGGAGGAGAACGGCCAGGGACACCTGCTCGACCCGGATCTGCGGCTGTGGCTGAACTCCCGGAAGGCCGCCCGGTACACCGGTCCGCCCCTGAAGCGCCCGCTGGCCCTGCGTGGACTGAAGGACCTTCAGGAACCGGACGCGGCGCTGCTGTGGCTGGCGGAGGTGGAGGCGCTGCCCCTGCCGGACGTGGCCCGCCGCCTCGGCCTGGACCCGGCGGCCGTCGCGCAGGAACTCGTCCAGGTGCGGGCGCTGTTCCGGGACCGTTGCCGGCGCGACCATCTCGACACGCCGATGGACGCGGACTGCCGCAGCTTCGCCCGGCTCCTCGACGCGGTCACCCGCTCCCCGGGCGCCGACACGCCCGAGGACCTCTCCCGGCACCTCGCCACCTGCGCGGAGTGCGCGGAGGCCGCGGCCTGCCTGCGGTCGCACGACGGAGGCACGCCCGCCGCACTGGCGAGCGGGGTGATCGGCTGGGGCGGGCTCGCCTATCTGGAACGGCGGCGCCGGGCCGCGGAAGCCGGGCTGAGCGGCGGGCGCGCGGACGCGGGCACCGACCGGGGCATCGCGGCGGGCGCCGTGACGCGGCCCCGGATCGGCCGGGCCGGGATCCTGGCCGCGGCCGTGATCGTGTCCGCGCTGGCCCTGACGGTCTCGCTGATGCACTTCGGCGACCCGGACGGGCGGGCGAGCGCGAGCGGTGACCCGGTCGACGGGACGATCGCCGCCTCGACACCGTCCCCGTCGTCCCCGTCACCCCTCGGCACGGCCCCGGGCCATACCCGGAGCGGCGCGTCTGCGGGCCATGCCCGGACCGGCGCGTCCCCGACCGCGCGCCCGGCCGGCCCGGGCGGAGCCACCAGGAGCGGTGACACCGACACCGAACCCCAGGGCGGGTCGACGAGCCCGGTGGACGCCGCCACGCCCACGGCATCGGCCCCCGCCCGGCAGACGGCCCCGGTCTGCCGGGTGGCGTACGACATCGTCGACGAGTGGTCGACGGGCTTCCAGGCCACGGTCACGGTCACCTCGACCGAAGCGCTCGACGACTGGCACATCGACTGGAGCTTCGGCGACGGCCAGCGCATCACCCAGATGTGGGACGGCATCGTCAGCCAGAACGGCCCCGAGGTCACCGCGAAGGCCGCCGACTACGACAAGCAGGTCGCCGCGAACGGCACCTTCGCCGTGGGGTTCGTCGCGTCCCGGCACGGCGGCAACACCGCACCGCGCGCCTTCACCGTGAACGGGGCCAGGTGCTCGACGGCCGGCTGAGCCACGGGGGAGGGCGCCGGGTGAGTTATCGGGGAGGAACTGGGGGGTCACCAGGAACGAAGCCAGGTGAGCCACTGGGGGGAAGCCGGGTGAGCCACCGGGGAGGAAGGCGGCGGCCGGTTCCCGCTTCCGCGGGGCGAAGGGGCGATACGGCGATTGATGGCGCGAGGGGTGTGGTCGTAGCATCCGGGATCAACCGCCGAGCCGCAACGACAGGAGTGCCCCCATGCCGGCCGCGCTCAGCCCCGAGGAGTCCGCCGCCCTCGAGGCCATCGACGAGACCGAAGTCGCCCGGTCTCTCCTGGAGTTGCTCGCCATCCCGAGCGTGACCGGGAGCAGTGCCGAGTCCGACCTCCAGCACCATCTGGCGCGACGACTGGACCGTCTCGGGCTCGACGTCGACCTGTGGCAGGCGGATCTGCCCGCGCTGCGCGCCCACCCGGACTTCCCCGGAACCGAGGCACCGCGGGAGGAGGCATGGGGTCTGGCGGCGACCACACCGGACGGCCATGACGGGCCGACGATGATTCTGCAAGGGCACGTCGACGTCGTTCCCCCCGGCGACCCGCGACAGTGGATCGGTGATCCCTTCACTCCGCGAGTGGAGGGGAACCTGGTCCATGGCCGCGGCGCCTGTGACATGAAGGCCGGGCTGGTGGCCAACCTGGCCGCCCTGACGGCGATCCGGGCGAGCGGAACACGGCTGCGGGGCCGGGTGGCCGCCCACTTCGTGGTCGGTGAAGAAGACGGCGGGCTCGGAGCCTTCGCCACCCTCCAGCGGGGTCACACCGGCGATGCCTGCGTCATCACCGAGCCGACCGGCGGCACGCTCGTGACCGCCAACGCCGGTGCGCTGACCTTCCGTATCGAGGTCACGGGCCTCGCCACCCACGCGAGTACGCGCGATGCGGGAGTGAGCGCCATCGACGCGTACCTGCCCCTGCATCAGGCGCTGGCCCGGCTGGAAGCCCGGCGGAACACCGCGGTCGACCCGCTGATGGCGGAGTACGGGATCCCCTACGCACTGTCCGTCGGCGTGCTGCGCTCCGGGGACTGGGCGAGCAGCGTGCCGGACAGCCTCGTCGCCGAGGGCAGGCTCGGCGTCCGCCTCGGCGAGGATCCGGCCGAGGCGGTGGCCGCCTTCGAGAACTGGGTGGCCGAGGCGTGCGCCGACGACCCCTGGCTGCGGGACCACCCCGCACGCGTCACCTGGCCCGGCGGCCGCTTCGCGAGTGGCCGCCTGCCCGCGGGACACCCGCTCGCGGAGCTGGTCCGCGACGCCCACGGCGATGCGGTCGGCGGGCCGCGGGTGCGCGAGCGCGGCGCCCCCTACGGAAGCGACCTCAGGCTCTACGCCGCGGCGGGCATCCCCACGCTGCAGTTCGGGCCCGGGGACGTGCGGCTGGCCCACAGCCCCCGGGAACACGTGTCCGTCCCGGAGATCGTCGCCGTGGCCCGCACCCTCGTCCTCGCCGTGCTGCGCACGGTGGGCACCACGTAGCACGAGCGCGCGTCACCGTCAGATCCCGTCTTCGATCATGCTTCTGATGTTTTTTGAGCCGGGCCCAGATCCGTCGCACGGCCAGCACGGTGGAGATCGTCACCGAGACGATCAGAAGGATCCTGTCGAAGCTCACGCTGCGACACCGGCGCCGAGCAGCCGGGCACGAACCTGACCAACCCGAAGATCATCGACCATGTCGCGTCGATGACGGCGCTGGGCGACGGCACCAACCCGGCGCGGAAGATCACGTTCGAGTACACCACGAAGGGCCTGATGGCCCAGCTCACCGACGGTGACGGAGCCACGCAGCCGAAGGTGTTCAGGTTCGGCTACGACGCCACCCAGGGCGCGAAGAACGTCAAGCTGGTGTCCGTCACGGACCCGCGCGGGCATGCGACGAGGCTGGACTACTACGCCCCGCAGACCGGTGACAACCCGAAGTACCACTGGTGGGCCAAGACCCTCACCGACCGGCTGAACGACGCGACATCGGTCGCGTATGCGACCGACACCTCCAACTCCGCGTTCACCGACACGACGGTCACGGACGCCAACACCCATGCGACGACGTACGTCACGGACGACTTCGCCCGCCCGGTGCAGACCACGAATGCCAAGAACCAGGTCACCAAGCTCAGCTGGGACGCGGACAACAACGTCACCCAACTGGTCGAGGACAACGGCGCCACCACCAAGTGGACCTACGACCCGAAGACCGGTTACCCGCTGACGATGCAGGACGCCGAGGCCGTCAAGAACGGCTGGCCCGCCTCGGCCTACACGTACCAGACCCGGCTGGACGGCTACTCCGCCGACGTGTTCACCAAGACCTCCCCGGGAGGGCCGCCAGTGGCAGTTCGGCTACGACTCCTTCGGCAACCTCACCTCGGTCACCGACCCCAAGGGCGTGGCCACTTCCACGGCTGGTGACTACACCACCATCTACTCCTACGACGCCAACGGTGAGCTGACGTCGGCCAAGGACGCCAACCAGCACACCACCACCTACAGCGACTTCGATCCGAACGGCTACCCGAGGACCACCACCAACCCGGCCCCGTACGACCAGCCGTCCACGACCGCCTACGACTCGCTCGGCCAGGTCACCTCGGTCACCGACCAGCTCGGTCACACCACGAGCCAGACCTACGACGTCTTCGGGCGTCCGCTGGTGAAGAAGGTGCCGAAGGATCAGGCGCACAGCGTCTACATCACGACCCCGGCGCCGGTGTACGACGCGAACGACAACGTCACCCAGTCCACCGCCCCCAACAACGCCGTCTCCACCGCCGTCTACGACAACGCCGACGAGATCACCTCTGCGACCGCGCCGAAGGACCACACCACCGACCCCGACCGCACCACCAGCTACACCTACGACAAGATCGGCGAGCTGAAGACGACCACCGAGCCCAAGGGCACCCTGACCACGTCCGATCCGACGGACTACGTCACCACCAACACCTACGACTCCATCGGTGAACTCACCGACGTCACCAACGCCAAGGGCGACAAGGTGTCGTACCAGTACGACGACGTCGGCAACGCCACCACGGTCATCGACCCGGTCAAGAACGCCACCCCTGACACCACCGACTACACCACCAAGACCGACTTCGACTTCGACCACCGCCCCTACCAGGTCACCGACGCGGCAGGGAAGGTCACCAAGACCGGCTACGACAAGGACGGCTTGAAGACGACGTCCACGGACGCCGACAACAACACCACCACAACCACCTATGACGAGCGGGGCAAGGTCGCCCAGGTCCAGACCCCGTACCAGGGCAGCGCCGGATCCCCGACCTTCCGGACGACGAAGTACGAGTACGACCAGGTCGGCAACACCACCAAGGTCTACTCACCGCGCGCCACGGCCGCGGGCAGCACCACCGCGTTCATCTCCCAGACCGTGTACGACGAGCTGAACCGCCCGAGGGAGACGATCCAGCCGTACGACCCGGCCGACGCCAAGTACAACCACCCGGTCTCCACGTACACCTACTACGACGACGTCGGGCGGGTCACCAAGACCTCCGCGCCGCCGTCCAACGGGCAGAGTGTCCGCAACGACACCACCTACACCTACTACGACGACGGGCAGGTCCGCACCTCGACCGACCCGTGGGACATCACCACCGCCTACGACTACAACGAACTGGGCCAGCAGACCTCCCGGACGTTGACCTCGGCCGGCGGGTCGTCGTCGCGGACGATGGGCTGGTCGTACTACCCGGACGGTTCCCTGGCCTCGCGCAGTGACGACGGTGTGCCGGTCGGACTGCAGGTGGTGCTCGTCGACAACTCCGACACCCAGAACACCACCACGACCGGCACCTGGGCCACCGCGTCCACGGGCACGGACCATCAGGGCTACGACTACCGCACCCACGCCGCCGGCAGCGGCACGGATGCCTTCACCTGGCAGCTCAACATCCCCCAGGACGGCACCTACACCGTCTACGCCAAATACCCGCAGGTCACCGGCGCGGCAACGGCGGCTGCGTACACCGTCACCCATGACGGCACCAACACCGCCAAGACCGTCAACCAGGCCACCGGTGCGGGCACGTGGGTGTCTCTGGGCGCCTACAGCTTCACCCAGGGCGGCAGCTCATCGGTCTCCCTCGCCCAGAACACCGGCGGCACCGTGTCCGCGGACGCGGTCAAACTGGTCCGCGACAACAGCGCGGACACCGACAGCGAGAAGCACACCTTCACCTACAGCCACGACCCCAACGGCAACCTCACCACAATCGGCGACAGCTCGCCGGGCACGGCCGTCGACACCTACACCATCGACTACACCGGCCTGAACGAGGTCCAGAAGGTCACGGAGTCGGCGTCGGGCGCGGAGAAGACCCACACCTCCTACAGCTACGACCCCGACGGCAAAATAGCCACCGTCGACCACCCCGGCCAGTACTCCACCTACACCTACGACCTGCGCGAACTCGTCCAGACCGTCAAGGTCGGCGACTCCTCAACTGACGCCTCCCCCAAGACCACCAGCTACACCTACACCCCCCGCGGCCAGCAACTGCGGCAGACCAAGGGCAACAACAACACCGTCGACTTCACCTACTGGCCCTCCGGCGAGGTCCACACCCAGACCGAGAAGACCACCGGCGGCACCCTGGTCGACGACCACACCCTGACCTGGGACCCCAACGGCAACAAAGCCGAAGACATCGCCAGCAAACAGAACGCCGACAACCACAGTGCATACCTGAACTCGACCACCGACTACACCTACGACCCCGTCGACCGCCTGGCCAAGGCCGTCAAGACCGGCAACGGCGCCACCATCGAGACCTACGTCCACGACGACAACGCCAACGTCACCTCCCAAACCGTCGCCGGCGCCACCACCACCTACACGTACGACCGCAACCGCTTGCTGTCCTCCGCTTCCGGAGGTACGAGCGCGGCCTACAACTACGACCCCTACGGCCGCCTTGACACCGTCACCGCCGCCGGCACCGTCATCGAACGCAACACCTACGACGGCTTCGACCACATCACCAAGAACACCAAACTGGGCACCGGCGGCGTCACCACCACCACGAACTACACCTTCGACCCCCTCGACCGCACCGCCTCCAAGACCGTCGGCGGCAAAACCACCAACTTCTCCTACCTCGGCCTGACCAGCCAGATCCTCGACGAAACCGTCGCAGGCCAGCTCACCAAGTCCTACCAGTACTCGCCCTGGGGCGAGCGGCTGTCCCAGGTCACCCACAACACCGACGGCACCACCGCCGACTCCTACTACGGCTACAACAGCCACACCGACGTTGAAACCCTCACCGACTCCACCGGACAGACCAAAGCCACCTATGGCTACACCGCCTACGGCAACAACGACACCACCGAGCTCACCGGCATTGACAAACCCGACGCCCAGGACCCGACCAAGGAGCCGTATGACGCCTACCGGTTCAACGCCAAACGCTGGGACCAGACCTTTGGCACCTACGACATGGGCTTCCGGACCTACGACCCCGGCCTGAACACCTTCACCAGCAGGGACATGTACAACGGCGCCCTCGCCGACATGAACCTGACCACCAACCCACTCACCGGCAACCGCTACGCCTTCGGCGCCGGCAACCCCACCACCAACATCGAACTCGACGGCCACATGTTGATCGACGACAACGGCTGCTCGGGAACGGTGGCCGGCATCACGCATTGCGAGGAACAGTACGAAGCGAACCACAGCGATTCGTCGTCGGCACCGCCACTGAACCTCTTCGGAAATGCGGTGCCATATTTCCAGCCTTACTCCGGCAAGTGGACCGATCCCAGCGAGAAGTACGGGCAAGAAGCCGGGGTCGACCCCGCCTTGCTGCTCGGGATCGCGATGAAGGAGACCTCCGGAAAGATGGAGGTGCTGGGCGGCGAGGGACTGATCTACCAGAGCTACCAGAAGTCGAGCGTCGTGGGAACCGACCTCGGTGTGTGGCCGCACGGCGGGGCCTCGCTGGGCGTGACCAACGTCAAGCCAACGGTCTTCGGCACGGTCAAGCAGGCCTTTCCGGATCAGTTCAAAGGGGTGGGGTGGTCCGACCTCGAGGGCAATGATTCCCTCGACATCAAGGCGACGGCCTACTACGTCAAATACCTCCAGCGGACGTATGTGGATACCGCTTCGTCCAAACTGCGGAGCAACTACACCGATAATGAGATCGTGGAGGGGATCTACAACACAGGAGAGGACGCCTTCCGTAGGGGAGCCGCAGTCAACGGAGTGTTCGGTCCTCGCGGTACGGACTACGTACAAAGCACTGACGGCTACGTGGGCCAGGCTCAGGCAATGCTCGACTACACGTTCGGATCTGCGTCTATAGCATAGGAGGGGAAAGGTCGAATGGCTGTGGCACCGGTCATGGCGGAACCCGCCCTGGCCGGTGCGGCTGTTGAAGATGAGGAGCTCGGTGAACGGTATCCGTTGGATGGGGCGTGGAATCATTATCGCCCTTGAGTTGGTGGCATTGCTGCTTGCAGTCGTAGCCGTGATTGGTGACTCCCTGCTGTTTTATGTGTCCTATTCATCACCTTTGGGGGGCTATACTGGTCAGGAAGACGACCAGGTTGCGGCGTTGAGACTGCTCTGGTTGGTGGTTCCTGGCATTCTCCTGGTGACCTTGCTGGTGGTCCTGGAAATCCGCCGCGCTCGGCGGCGTCGTAGATCCCGATGAGCCTTCTCAGGCCCGATCCGCCGTGTGACGGCGCGTCTGCCTCGATTCTTCTGCGTCGTGGCGGCGTCGCAGTGAGCGGTTGACTGCCCGGTTTGTCCCCTGTCGTTGTGGGACGGGCCGTCGCATGCGCTGCGGGCAACGTCGTTCGATTAGTTGATCTTGGCCGGGTAGGGTGCATGTCTCGTGCCGAGTGATCATGTTGCTGGTGGGAGTTACCCGGAGCGGGTGCGGTTGGGGCTGCTCACGCGTACCTTCACGCCCGAGTTGGTGGACCTGGCGGTCGAGGAGGCTGGGGCGCGGGAGGAGCGGACGCGGTCGCTGCCTTCGACGCTGATGGTGTACTTCACGTTGGCGATGTGGCTGTTCACCGGCCAGGGTTACGCGCTGGTGCTGCGGGAGATGGTGGAGAACATCCCGCGTCGGGCCGGGGGGCGCCGGCGTGCGGCGAACGCGGGCTCGCTGGCGGTGGCCCGCCGCCGCTTGGGATGAGAAGAAGGGCATGATCTATGTGGCCGCCCTGAAGGCACAGAACAAGGGATCGAGCCCGTACTGCGCCGAGGACCTGTGCGACCAGGAAGCGGTGAAGAACGGATCCGCGAAGGAGGATCTCCAGTTCACCAAGGCCATTGGTCCGCGCGGGGGCCAGGAGGTCGAGATCTGTCTCCGGTGTCAGGGCATCCATGAACTCGAGCAGTTCAGGGCGTCCGGTGCGAACTTCAGGCCCGGTGGGCGCCTCGACCTCCAGCAGGGCTCGAACTCGGCACTGGCGCAAGAGGAAGCCGAAGAACTGGCCGAAGCGGAAGCGGAGGGCATGGCCGAAGGCATGGTGATGGGCCTCGAGGACGAGTGACGGACCACGCCCCTGTCCCGGCGGACAACGGGCGACGGGACTGACGTAAGCGGGGCGTTCAGGAAAACTCCCTGAGCGCCCCGCGGTCTCATGCGCGGGGGCCCGGCATCTCGCCACGCATCAGGCGGAAACCCTCAGGGAGCGGTCGGCCCGGGTCGGCGAAGGACCACCCCCGCTTCCCCACTGGGGTGATCACCGGTCGCCGCAGCACCTCGTCGAACCAGGCGGCAGCCATCCGGGCCAGGTCCTCCGGGGCCCCGGTGGCCTCCAGCACCCGCACGCCGTCCCCGCTCTCCTCGGGTAGATACGTCTGCGTGTGCACTTCGCTGCAGTGCATGGTGTTCCCGACCAGGGAGGCCGCGAGAGTCAGCAGAATTCGGTCCCCCATCGCGTCACTCACGTCCACGACCGCCCGCATCTCCACCTCATCGCCCTCCTTCAGGTCCTCGTCGAACACAAGGGCGATGGCATGACTCGGGGGGCAATCCACCCAGCTTCGGGCATACGGCCTCAAGACATCCAGAAAAGTCTTCTGTGTATCGTCCACTTCATCTTCGACCTCGAACCAGTCTTCGTTCATTACGCCAGCCTACTGAGAGCGTGGTGGGGGACCAGGCCCCGTCTGGGGCTTCACCCACCGACAGCGCCGCCCGCCTCCCGACCCGGTCAACGCCATGCTGTCCTTCGGCTACACCCTCCTGACCCGCGAAGCCGTCACCGCACTCGAAATCGCGGGCCTCGACCCGGCCGTCGGTCTCCTGCACGATCTCCAACGAGGCCGGCCGAGCCTGGCCCTCGACCTCATCGAGGAGTTCCGGCCCGTCGTGGTCGACAGCGTCGTCACCCGGATCTGCGACTCCGGAAAGATCACGCCCGCCGGTTTCGACATCCAGGACCATCCGGAGACGAACTGCCGCATGACCCGCGAAACCCTCAAGCTCTTCCTCGCCACCTACGAGCGGCGGATGCTCACCCTCGCCCATCACCCCTACGCCGGTCGCCGCACGTCCTGAGCATTGCTCGCGTGTTGTATGTCTTCGATCACCACCGGGACTGCGCGAGCCTGGGCCCCGTCGACCAGGAGCAGCTTCTTAGAGGCCGCGCAGATAGGCGTGCGCTCATGGGCGGCGGTTCGGGCGGTCGTCCCAGCGGTGGGTCGTCCATGCCTGGCGGATCAGGCTACGGACA
>NZ_JBSFXK010000056.1:0-47639 GCF_053595355.1 Streptomyces sp. NPDC002513
GGACCTCATCCATCTCCTCGGGTGTCATACCCGATACAAGATCACACGCTACCGATCAGACGGCAGTTGGGCTACCTAACGAAGCCCTACTAGGCACCACCGGACGTCAGGGCGCGGGTTCGGCGGTGGGCTGTGCTTCGACGTTCAGCAGGAGCAGGGCGGTGTCGTCGGTACGGTCGCCCGACGGCTGGGCCTGCGCGAGCATCGCGTCGGCGATGCCGTCCAGCGGGCCGCCGGCGTCGGAGAGCACGGCCGCGAGATCCGCGATGTTGACGTCGTGGTCCGTGCCGTGGGTCTCGATGAGTCCGTCGGTGTACACGGCCAGCAGGGTGCCGGGAGACAGGTCGACCTCCGTGGTGGGGTAGTCCGCCGCGGGGTCGACGCCGAGCAGGGGCCCCGGCGGCAGGTCGAGCACCTCACTGGGCCGGCCCGGGGGGCGCAGCAGGGGCGGGACGTGGCCGGCGGTCGCCAGGTCCGCGCAGTGGCGGGCCATGTCGATGTGCGCGTACAGACAACTGGTGAGCAGGTCCGGGTCGAGGTCGGTGAGCAGGCGGTTGGTGCGGGCGAGAACCTCGCCCGGGGTGGCGCCCGCGACGGCGTAGGCGTGGACGGCGGTGCGGACCTGGCCCATCAGCCCGGCGGCGCTGACGTCGTGGCCCTGGACGTCGCCGATGACGGCGGCGGCCTCCGTGCCGGAGAGCCGGATGAGGTCGTAGAAGTCGCCGCCGACGTCCATTCCGTGGCTGGCGGGCAGATAGCGGGCGGCCACCCGGAGTCCGGGTATGCGGGGCAGGGTGCGGGGCAGCAGACGGGCCTGGAGGCCTTCCGCCAGTTGCTGGGCGGCGTCGTACTGCCGGGCCCGGTCCAGGGCCTGGGCGATCAGGGCGCCGAGGGAGGTCAGAGTCGTGCGTTCCTGGAGGCTGAAGTCGTGCGGGTGTTCATAGCCGACCACGCACATGCCGACGGCCCGCCCGGAGACCATGAGCGGCAGCCACGCCCACGCGCCCATGCCGTCGTCGATGTCGGCGCCCTGGGGATGGACCGCCCGCAACTCCTCCCGGTCGGCGAAGAAGGACGGCACCCCCTCGTTCAGCTTCCAGGACGGCGCGCCGGCGGTCAGCCCCGGCACGGTGGCGCCGGAGACGAGGGGGGCGTGGTCGATGCCGTCCAGCACCTGAGGGTTGAGGCCGCGGTGGCCGACGACCCGTACCCGCCCCGCCTCCGCGACGAGCAGGGCGAAGGCCTGCGCGCGCAGAGAGAGCACGAGGTGGTCGGCCACCAGGTCGACGACCTGACGTACGGAGGCCGCTTCGGCCAGAGCGCCGGACAGGCGCATCAGGTGGGAGAGCGCGTCCAGGCGGGTGAGGCCCGTCACCGCTTCCGTGCCGGCGGGTTCCGGGCTCTCCGGCACGAACACGTCGTCCACGGGGGTGATGCGCACGCTCACGCCGGTGCGGTCCGGGTAGAGCTGGAACCGCAGCCGCCCGCCGAGGGGCGGTTGCGCCGTGAAGGAGGTCGGCAGCCGTTGGGCGACCGCGCTCCGGTGCCGGTTCTCGTAGAGCGTGAGGTCGAACCATGGCACCGCCTCCCAGAGCCGGGTGCCCAGCAGATGCGGGACGCTCAGGCCCAGCAGCCCGGCCGCGGTGGGGTCGACGAAGGTGATCCGGCCGCGGGGGTCGAGCCGGCAGCCCCCTTCGGGCAGGGAGGCCACGAGGTCGGCGGCGGCTCGGGCCTCGCCCGGCGCCACGGGTTCGGTGGGCGGCAGCGGCAGAAAGCGCGGCTCGGGTCCCGGGACGAGGCGGTTCCCGGCAGCGGCGGCCCCCTGCAGTACCCAGGCGATGCAGTGGCCCGCGGTGGCGAGGCGGCGCCGGGCGTCCTCGCCGGGTCCGGGACCGCGCCGCGGGACCAGCACCAGGAGGGCACCCCAGACCGCGGAGGGGGTGACGAGCGGGGCCACCGCGGCGCCGCGGGGATACGGCGAGAGGGCGAGGTGGCGCGGGTGGCCGTACGCCGGTTCCTCCCCGTCCCCGGAACCGGTCCACACCGGTTGCCGGCGGTGGATCGCCTCGGCCACGGGGTCCCCGGGGTTGTCGGTCACCCGGATACGGCGCGGCGGTCCCATGAACTCCGGGGGCAGCCCGACGCTCACGTCCAGGGTCAGGGCGTCCCCACCGGGGTCGAGGAGGACGAGCGCCCCGGCGTGCGCGCCCAGGCTGTCCACCGTCCGGGCCAGCATGTGATCCAGCAGGTCCCGGACGGTGGCCGTCCGCACGTCCTCGCCTCTGCCCATCCGCTGCGCTCACTTCGCGGAAAGTACCTCTTCCTGCATGCTAGGCGCGCCTCCGGCGTCCCGCGCCGTGCCGCCTCGGCGCCCCGCCGGGCGCGTCAAGAGTGCTTCGGGGCCGGACCCAGCCCAGGGAGCGCTCGACGGCCCGCTGCCAGCACTCGTGCTCCCACTCCCGCCGTTCGGGGTCCATGTCCGGCACCCACTTGCCGGCCATGTGCCAGTTGCGGCGCAGGACCTCCAGGTCCGGCCAGTAGGTGGCCGCGAGCCCGGCGGCGTAGGCCGCGCCGAGGGAGACCGTCTCGGCGACCATCGGCCGGACCACGGGCACGTCGAGCACATCGGCCAGGAACTGCATCAGCAGGTTGTTGGCCGTCATGCCGCCGTCCACCTTGAGCTGCCGCAGGGCGAGGGAGGAGTCGGAGTTCATGGCGTCGACGACCTCCCGGGTCTGCCAGCCGGTCGCCTCCAGCACGGCTCGGGCCAGGTGGCCCTTGGTGATGTAGGAGGTGAGGCCGACGATGACACCGCGGGCGTCGCTGCGCCAGTGCGGCGCGAACAGGCCCGAGAACGCGGGGACGATGTAGCAGCCGCCGTTGTCCTCGACGGAGCGCGCCAGGGTCTCTATCTCGGGCGCGCTGTTGATCAGGCCCAGCCGGTCGCGAAACCACTGGACGAGCGAGCCGGTGACCGCGATGGGGCCCTCCAGGGCGTAGACCGTGGGCTGGTTCGCGATCTTGTACGCGACGGTGGTGAGCAGCCCGTGCCGGGAGCGTACGACCTCGGTACCGGTGTTCATCAGCAGGAAGCTGCCGGTCCCGTAGGTGCATTTCGCCTCGCCGGGCGAGAAGCAGGTCTGTCCGAACAGGGCCGCCTGCTGATCGCCCAGGGCGGCCGAGATGCGCACGCCCGGGAGCACCGAGCGGGCCTCGCCGTAGATCTCGGCCGAGGCCCGGATCTCCGGCAGCATCGGCCGCGGCACCCCGAAGAAGTCCATCAGCTCCCGGTCCCAGGCCAGGGTCCGGATGTTGATGAGCATGGTCCGGCTGGCGTTGGTGGCGTCGGTGATGTGCAGGCCGCCGTCCGCGCCGCCGGTGAGATTCCAGATCAGCCAGGTCTCCATGGTGCCGAAGAGCACCTCACCGTCCTGGGCGCGGCGTTCCAGCCCGTCGACGTGGTCGAAGAGCCAGCGGATCCGGGGCGCGCAGAAGTAGGTCGAGGGAGGCAGACAGCAGCGTTCGAGGAAGAACTCGTCCCCCGGCCGCTCCCTCAGCCCGTCGACCAGGGCAGCGGTGCGGGTGTCCTGCCAGACGATCGCCCTGCCGAGCGGAACCCCGGTCCGCGGGTCCCACAGGACCGTGGTCTCCCGCTGGTTGGCGATGCCGATGGCGGCGATCTGTGCGACGTCGACACCGGCGTTCGACAGCGCCTCCGGGACGATGCGCTGCAGATTGCGCCAGATCTCCACGGCATCGTGCTCGACCCAGCCGGGCCGGGGGAAGTACTGCTGGTGTTCCCGCTGGGCGACCGACACCAACCGACCCCGGTGGTCGAACAGGATGCATCGTGTGGATGTGGTGCCCTGGTCGATGGACATCACATACCGTTCAACCATGACTGGGCCTGCCTTCCGATGCGTCGTGGCGGTGCGGGACCTACCAGCGGGCCGCGCCGAGATCTCTGGAAATCGCGCGTGAGGCCTCCCGGAGCAAGGTGATGAGGGCCGGCTGGGGCTGTCCTTGGGTGTCACAGATCCGCTCGACCGGTCCCGAGACGCCGATCGCTCCGACGACGAGACCGCCCTGTCCCCGGATCGGCGCGGCGGCCCCGGCTTCGCCCATGCTCATCTCCTGTACCTCGGCGCCCCAGCCGAGGTCCCGGATCTCGGCGAGCGAGCGCTTGAGGTCGGCGGGGGAGACCACGGTGTGCCGGGTGTACGCCTCCAGGCCGGCTTCCAGCAGCGGGTCGACGGGGGCGGCCCCGAAGGCCAGCAGGACCTTGCCGAGCGAGGAGGCGTGCAGGGGCAGCAGTGCTCCGACGTCCAGGGTCTGGAGGGTGTCGTCCGGGCGGAAGACGTGGTGGACGACGAGCACCCTGCCCTCCAGCGGCGTGCCCAGCCGGACGGCCTCCCCGCTGCGGGCGGCCAGGGCGTCGGCCCAGTTGATGGAACGGGACCGCAGTTCGTTGACGTCCAGGTAGCTGGTGCCGAGGTGCAGCAGTGCGGCCCCGAGCTGGTACTTTCCCGTGGCTTCGTCCTGTTCCACGAAGTCCACGTGCTGCAGGGTGCGCAGAATGCCGTGAGCGGTGCCCTTGGCCAGTCCGAGCGACGTGGCGACCTCGCCCAGTCCCAGACGTCCGGGGCCGCCGGCGAGCAGACGCAGGATCGCCGCCGCCCGTTCTATCGACTGGACCGGGCCGGCCATGAAGCGATCATAGTCCGGTTTGTCGCGATCCACATGCCGTTCGGTAATGCCGACCGCTATTCATTGACGCCGTGGGTTTATCTCCCTAACGTGCGCTGACGTCCGTTTTCCAACCGGTCGCGCATTCCGGGAGAGGAGGGCCCATGGCAGCAGCGCAGCTCGATGCCGCGCCACGCGAGGGCGTCGAATACGTGTTTCCGCTGCCCCGCGCCCCGAGGGCCGTCTCGGTCGTGCGGCGACGCGTGTGCACACTCCTCGCCCCCCTGAGCCTGACCACCGACGCCGCCGAGAACGTGCTTCTCGTGGTGTCGGAGCTGCTCACCAACGCCCTGGTGCACGCGTTGCCCCCGGCGACGCTGCGGCTCTCCCAGGTGCTGGTGGACGGGCGCGGCGCCGTACGCGTCGAGGTGACCGACAAGGGGCCTGCCATAGCGGCCGGGGTCCCGGGCCGGCCCGTCGACCCGGACGAGCACGGCCGGGGTCTCGCCATCGTGACCATGCTGTCGGCGCGGTGCGGTGTCCAGGTGGACCCGGGCGGGACCTGCCGGTGGGCGGAGGTGCCCGCCGGGTGAGCGCGACAGGTGCGGCGGCGTCGCGGGCGCTCAGGCGCTCCGGGTGCGGCCCGCGGCGAGCGCCGGCAGCAGACGGTGGGCGTTGTCGCGGTTGATGCGACGGCGTTGATCGTCGTCGAGGGCCGGGTCGTCGTCGAGCGCGGGCGCGGTCACCCCGGTGACCAGGCGGGAGGGGGTGGGGGGCCAGTCGCTGCCGTACAGGATTCTGGACGGTCCGACGGCGGCCAGCAGGCTCGGCGTGGCGGACGGGGACATGGGGCCGGCGGTGTCGTAGTAGAAACGGTGCAGGTAGTCGCGTACCCGGGCGGGTTCCACCGCCGGTGACAGATGGTGACTGAACACTTCCAGACGGCTTGCGATGTACGGCAGGAAACCGCCCCCGTGCGGCAGGATGAAGGTGAGATTCGGGTAGCGGTCCAGCGTTCCGTTGACGATGAGGCTGAGGGCCGCCCGGGTGGTGTCCATCAGGAAGTCGCACAGGAACGGCGGCACACCTTCCAGCTCCGCGTTCCCCCCGGGGACCTCCATGGGGTGGGTGCTGATCACGGCCGAGCGTTCGTTGAGTTCCGCGAGGATCGCGTCCTGGGCCGGATGCCCGAGATACACCCCTCGCATGCTGGTGCGCACGCTGACTCCGACCGCCCCGAGGTCGTCCATGCCGTGGTTGACCGACCAGAGCGAGAGCTCCGGGCTGTCGAGAAAGACGGGGGTGTAGAACGCGAAGCGGCCGGGGTGGCTGCGGACGAGGCCACTCGCGGCCTGGAGGGCGACACGTGCGCTCTCCTTGCGGATCTCCGGCTCCCTCAGGCGCCCCAGCATGGCGACGGTGAGCACACTGGTCCGGATGCCCGCCCCGTCCATCAGCGCGAGGGCGCTGCCGAGGTCCCACCGCGTCCACGGGGGCAGGCTTCCGCGCCGGACGATGTCGTTCTTCTCCGCCCAGTCGATCCACTCCGGCGCGGTGTAGTGGTGGTGTACGTCCACCCGTGCCCGGCGCGCGTCGGCGTCCGCCGGCGTGCCGTCGTCCTCGCCGGCCACCGGGGCCGCGCCTGTCGCCGTGTGCAGTGGTGTCATGGGCGGGCCCCGTTCCTGTGGTCGCGTCAGAAGGGTTGTGCCTGTGGGCGGTCGGTGCGTCAGCGCCCGAGGACCTGACGAAGAACACCGGTCAGCGTCTCTTCCCCGTCCGTCGGCCGGGCATCGGCCCGCCAGGCGACGAATCCGTCCGGCCGTACGAGGACGGCGCCTTCCGGTGTCGTGCCGTGCACCGAGGCCCAGTCCGCGCCGTCACCGGTGTCCAGGTCGTATGCCGCGCCCCGGCCGACGGTGTACGCCTCGAGCGGTACGTTGAGCAGCGTGCCCACCGTGCGGGCGGCCTCGCGCCAGTTCGGACGTCCGCTCAGCAGGACGAAGGAGCGCTCGTACATGTCGATGGTGGAGACCGTCTCCCCGTCGCGCGTGACCCACATGTGCGGCGCGCGGGTGCCGGGGTCGGCGCGCAGGCACAGGGTGTCCTGGATGAGGGGCTCGTCCGTCGGCGCACCGACCACCGCGCCGGAGACGTACCGGTACCCGAGCGCCGTGGTCATCAGGTCGGCGGCGTCGTTCGACGCCGTCCTCGCGGAGTAGCCGGGATGCTGCTCACGAGCCGCCTGCACCGTGGCCCGGGCGCTGGTGATCTGGGCCACCGGCCGGCGTTCGACCTCGTAGCTGTCCAGCAGCGCGGGACCGGCCCAGCCGCGCAGTACCGCGGCGATCTTCCAGGCGAGATTGTGCGCGTCCTGGATGCCGGTGTTGGAGCCGAACGCGCCGGTCGGCGGCATCTCGTGAACGGAGTCGCCCATGAGGAAGACGCGTCCGTCCCGGTAGCTGTTCGCGACGCGGTCCGCCGCGTGCCATGGCGCCCTGCCCGTGATCTCGACGTCCAGGTCACGCACCCCCGCCGCGGCCCGGATGTGCTCGATGCACCGGTCGTCGGTGAAGTACTCCATGGTCTGCCCGCGCTCGGGGAACCAGGGCACGTGGAACACCCACTGCTCCTCGTTGTCCACGGGCAGCAGCACTCCCTCGCCCGCGGGATCGGTGACGTAACACACCACGAAGAGCTGGTCCCCCGTCACCTCACGCAGCTTCTTGCTGCGGAAGGTGACGCTGATGTTGTGGAACAGGTCCCCGGATCCCGAGTGTTCGATACCGAGCCGCTGGCGCACCGGACTGCGGGGACCGTCGGCGGCGAGGAGGAAGTCCGTGTGCACCGTGTGGGTCCGGCCGGAGGCCCGGTCCTGCACGACGGCCCGCACCCCGTCCGCGTCCTGGGTGAAGGACAGCAGTTCCGTGCTGAAGCGCACGTCCCCGCCCAGGTCCCGGGCGCCGTCCAGCAGCACCGGTTCCAGATCGTTCTGGCTGCAGGCGCAGCGGACCGTCGAGCACAGATCGGCCTCGGGCGGCCTGCCCGTGATCCGCGCCGAGAGCCAGCGCTGGTTGCCGCTGTGCAGCGTGTCCACCTGGAGAATCCCGTGGTTCCGCGACAGGGTGGCCGCGGCCTTCCGGATGTCCGGTTCGAGACCGGCGGTCCGGAACAGTTCCATCGTCCGCATGTTGTTGCCACGGCCACGCGGATGTGCGGACGTGGCCGCATGACGCTCGACGACCCGATGCCGAATGCCGAGGCGTCCGAGAAAAACGGAAGCGGACAGACCGACGAGCGATCCCCCGACGACCAGAACGGGCACGTAGTCGTTCCCGCGATCTTCCATCGCGTGTTCTCCTCTGCGGTCAGCATCTCCGTAACACGGCGGCCGGGGGCTTCCGTGGCTCACGCCCTGTACTTTTGCCACACCGTGGTGAGCGATACGCAGTAATCACTCGTACAGCGGCAGGAACTTCCGTCGGACGCCCGGTACGTGGCCAGTCGGGCGAATCGCGTTTACGGTCGGGAGGCGACCGGGGAATGGTTGACCGAACGTCGCAGACCTGCTGTCCCGTGGCCGGGGCGGGATCCTTCAGAAAGGCCGGGAGAATGACTCAGCTCGACGAACGGGACACCACCGACGCCACCGCACAGGCGATCTCGGCGGCATCACGCGGCACGGCCGCGTACCGCAGCGACCCGTATCCGGTCTACGCACGCCTGCGCGAGTCGGCGCCGGTGTGCCCGATTTCCCCGCCGCACGGGGTGAGCACCTACCTGATCACCCGGTACGACGACGCCAAGGCCGCGCTGACGGACCCGCGCATCAGCAAGGACATGTACGCGGCCATCGATGCGTACCACACCATTTTCGGTGACTCGTCCGTCGCCCTCGACGACAACATGCTCTTCTCGGACCCACCCAAGCACACCCGGCTGCGCCGCATCGTCAACAGCGCGTTCAGCCCGCGCCGTATCGAATCCCTGCGTCCGCGCATTCAGGAGATCGCCGACGAACTGCTGGCGCGCTGTTCCACCGATGCGCCCGTCGACCTGCTGCCGTCCTTCGCTTTTCCACTGCCGCTCATCGTCATCTGTGAACTCATCGGAATTCCCGAGGAGGATCGGGAGGACGTTCAGAAGTGGTGCGCCGTTGTGGCGCGTACCGGGTTCAGCAAAGCGGACAAGGAAAAGCTGGCGGTGGCCGAGGGGGCGCTGCGGGACTATTTCGTCGACCTCATCGCGCGGAAGCGCCGGGAGACGACCGACGACCTCCTCGGCGCGCTGATCCGGACGCAGGACGAGCAGGGGGCCATGAACGACGGCGAGTTGCTGTCGACGCTGTGGGTGCTGGTCTTCGCGGGGCACAAGACGACCGCGTACCTCATCGGCAACGCCGTCTTCAACCTGCTGACCCATCGCGATCAGCTGCGGGAGGTCCTCGCCGATCCCGAGCTCCTGCCGAACGCGATCGAGGAGGTGATCCGCTACGAGGGCTCGGTGGAGAACGCCACGTTCCGGCATGCCCTCGAGGACATCACCATCAGGGACACGGTCATTCCCAAGGGCGCTCTCGTGCAGGTCGCGGTGGCCTCCGCGAACCGGGACCCGGAGAGGTTCGAGGCGCCGGACACCTTCGATGTGAAACGCCAGGGGCTGCAGAGCGCGCATCTCGGCTTCGGCAGCGGTCCGCACTACTGCCTCGGTGCGCCGCTGGCCAGGATGGAGATGCGGATCGCGCTGACCACACTGTTCGAGAGGTTCCCGGACATCGATCTCGTGGCTCCCGCCCACGAGGCGGAGTGGCTCAAGGTTCCGTTCCCCGCGTTCCGGGGCCTGGAGAAACTGCCCGTCGTCCTGGACCCGTCACGGGTCCTCGACCGCTGAGACCGGTGCGCGAACGGACGATCGCAGCGAGCCCTACGGCCCCTCACTCCTGGTGGCGCCGCTGGTCGGCCGCGCCGCCCACGATGGGCAGACCCTCACTGGTCACGAAGTAGAACACCGGGAGGATGAGGAACACCGCGAGGGCCAGCAGCGGGGTGACCAGCACCCCGACCGCGCCCGCGAGAGCGTAGGCCAGCGCCCCGGCCCAGGAGCGCAGCAGGCCGTGGCGCACATAGCTGGGCTCCACGTCCTGCGCCAGGAGCTCGGGACGCCGGGCGAGCCGCTGGTAGAAGGCGACCCAGCTCAGGCACATCGCCGCGGCGAGCCCCGCGTAGAGGGCCACGGCGACCCGCGCGTCGGCGCCCTGCGTGTCGGCCCGCAGTGCGTCGGCGACCACAGCCGTGGGGAAGGAGAGGGCCCCGGTGGTGAACAGCAGGAACAGGTTCGCCGCGTGCAGGCTGCGGTCCATGCCGGAGATCCGGACGAACGCCTGGTGGTGGTTGAGCCAGATGACCGCCACATAGCTGAAGGAGGCGAAGTAGCCGAGGTAGGCCGGCCACTGGTCGATCAGGGCGCGGCCCAGGCCGCCCGGCTGGTGCGGCGGGTCGTCGAGGCCGAGCACCAGGAGGGTGACGGCGATGGCGAACACGCCGTCGCTGAACGCTTCGGCACGCGTGGTCTCTGAGCGGGAGAACTTGCCTCCGCGTATGCGGGGACCGGGCACATCGGCTCCTGACGGGGTCGATCACTGGGCGGTTGGGTACCGAAGGGCGGGCTTCGGCTCCGAGCGGCACCAAGGAGGCGTACGCCACAGGGAGCGCCGATGGCCACCATGGTGGAGGGGACCGGGAGCACGCCCTTCCCGGACATCTTCCAAGGACCCGCGCATCGCGACCCTACCTGTTCCGCCCGGGGAACGCCGTCAGCCCTGGCCTGAAAGGCCGGAACCAGGCTTTACGATCCTGGTGGCCGACTACTCGGCCGGAACCGCGCGGGCTTCCGAGATCCACCCTGCCCTTGACAGCCAATCAGCGTCGTACGAGGGTCTCCAGACACAGGACAGGCGGAAACCGGGGCGCCGGATGAGCGCTCGACGCGTCGGTCCTCTGCACGTCGTCCCATCGATCGACGGCACCGGCCGAGGCCGCCCGGACCGACGGAGCGCCACGTCAGATGACGGGTCCTCGGACGGCCGCTGCCGAAGAGCGACGCGACCAGGGACCTTGCGCGGATCGCCGGGCCGCATGGGGACGTGAGAGCGTCGCGGGAGGGGTGCGGCAGTCGACGACGTACCGCCGGTGCCCCGCGTCCTGCGGCGCTGCGCCGGCGACCGGCTCCGCAGCCGTCACATTGAGCCGCTGGTCCGTGGAGGTGAGACGGAAGATCCTCCGGTGGACCGGACGGCTGCACCGCACCCGCAGGCAGGCCTGCCCGCGCTCCAGATACGCCCGGGTACGCAGGAGAAGCCCGACGACGCTCGAGTCCATGAAGTCCACATGGTCCAGGTCGACCTCCAGCAGTCTGCACCCGTCCGCGGCGAGGTCTCGGAGCGCGCGCTCGAGTAACGGAGCCGACGCGATGTCGATCTCGCCGAGCACGCTGACGCTGATGCGGGGGCACTGTGGGGGCATGACTCTTCTCCTGATGTGTTGCAGTGCGGGCGACGGGCGCCGAGGCGCGCACGACAGCGCGCGGCGCCGGTCTGCCCGGCGACGGGGGCGGCAACCACCGAGGACGAGCCGCACCCGTCGAAGCCGGCCCGAAGGCACGGGCGACGAACGGCCGGCCGGGCGGGGCCGTCGGCCGCGCTCCGAGGGGGGAACGCGGCGCCACCGGGACCATCATCTGCCACGCCACGTCGTATCTGTGCCGCTGACCCGTACTTCTGTTGCCTGATCGTGCACGGTCCGCCCGCGCGAACCACGGGTCTCCCCCGGGGTCGGACAGGAGTGCGCTCATAGCAAAGGAGCCGTACACGACCGGACATAAGCCGATTCCGCCCACTCCTACCGTTGAGACAGCGCGAACCGGACACCCGCGGCTGCCGACACGGCGGCCCGGTGGTTCGCGTGCCTGCTCACGTCTTCCCACGGATTCCCACGGAGTGCCGGCCTCCCCGGTCGCGGCCCGGGGAATGCGTGGCGCGACTCGTCTCTTCGGGAGAACGACATGTCACACAGCCGTCTGCATCGAGCTGCGCGCTGGTCCGCGCTCGCGGCTGCCTCCACTCTCGTCATCGGCTCGGCCGTCACCGCCGAGGCACTGACGGGCTCCACGGCCCCCACCGCCGGCGTCAGCAGCCAGGACTGGCACACCAAGGTGGTCCTCGAGCACGACGCCCAGGTTTTCGCCGATGCCGCGGCCAAGACCCCCCCGATCTACACCCTCTCGTACAGCGACGCGCGCAAGGCGCTGGACAACCTTCAGTCGGGGCCCGTGTCGCTGCCGCCGGCCGACATCTCCCACCGGGTCCTCCCTGTCGGACCCACCGGAAAGGTGACCGTGCGGATCGTCCGCCCGAAGGGGGCCACCGGCAAGCTCCCCGCGGTGATGTACCTCCACGGCGGCGGCTGGGTGCTGGGCGACGAGAAGACGCACGACCGCCTGGTCCGTGAGATCGCGAACCGCGCCCACGCCGCGGTGATCTTCGTGGACTACACCCCGTCGCCCGAGGCCCGCTTCCCCATCGCCATCGAGCAGGCGTACGCCGCCACGCAGTGGGTGGCGCGGCACGGCAGCGACATCAACGTCGACAGCTCCCGCATCGCCATCGCCGGCGACAGCGTCGGCGGCAACATGTCCGCCGCCCTGACGCTGATGGCCAAGGAGCGCGGCGGCCCCCACCTGGCCGGCCAGGCGCTCTTCTACCCGGTCACCAACGCCAACTTCAACACCGGTTCCTACCGGGAGTTCGCGAACGGCCCCTGGCTCACCCGCAAGTCCATGCAGTGGTTCTGGGACGCCTACGCGCCCGACACCGCGTCGCGCAAGCAGATCCTGGCCTCGCCGCTGCGCGCCAGCCTCAACCAGCTCAAGGGGCTGCCGAAGGCCCTGGTCATCACGGACGAGGCCGATGTGCTGCGCGACGAGGGTGAGGCGTACGCCGCCAAGCTCCGCGCCGCCGGCAACGACGTGACCGCGGTCCGGTACGAGGGCGTGGTCCACGACTTCATGATGCTCAACGCCCTCGCGAAGACCAACGCGGCCCAGGCCGCGACCGCGCAGGCCGGCGAGTTCCTCCGGTCGGTCCTGCACAACGGTTCGTGACGCACGCGCCGGTCGGCAGGGCCGCAGGTCCGGGCCCGGCCGACCGGCGCCGCCCTGGCGCGGGGGACCGCCGTGCTCCGCCCGCCGTGGCCCGCTGACGGGCGGCCCGCTTCCTGTGTCTCGTGGTTGATCGCTCCAACTGTTCGGGCGGCGTCCTCGATCACGGCGCGATCCGCGGTTCACCTCGCACCCGTTCGAACGTCCCTCGCACTTCCGGGACTTGAGTCCGAAGCTCGAACTGTGCGCGGTGGACGAGGAGTTCAGAGATCCGACTGTCAAAGTTCCATCACGCGACTCGCCTTGCCGGTCCAGTCCTTGCGAGAATCTCGACGCCCGGCACACGCGCTCGCCGGCGTACCCCGGGAACACTTCCGTCGTCATGAGTCCGCAGGGAGTTGACGTGCGCAACCCGGTACCCCCCACAGCACCGCACAGCACAACGGCCTTTGGCCGCAGGTCCTCGCGGCGGCTGCGCCGTTCCGTGCTCGCGAGTGCCCTGGCCGCCCTCGCGCTGGTCGTGGCGCTGCCCACGAACGCCGATGCCAGCGTTCTGCAGTTGCTGCCCCAGAACGCCGACGGCCTGGAGCAGACCTTCTCCCCCGCCTATGACTACGACGGCGACGGCTGCTACGCCACGGCGGCCATCGGCAGCGACGGCACCATCAACCCCGGCCTGAAGCTGGGCGGCGACGTCAACGGGCACTGCCACGACTACGCCCAGCTGGCCAACGCGAACACGTACTCGCGCGAGAAGTGCAACAACGGCTGGTGCGCCGTCATGTACGCCAGTTACTTCGAGAAGGACCAGGCCACGCTCGGGCCCGCGGCCATCGGCCACACCCACGACTGGGAGCACGTCGTGGTGTGGATCAACAACAACCAGGTCGAGTACGTCTCGGTGTCGCAGCACACCAGTTACCAGGTGGCCGCGCGTTCGTCGGTGCGCTTCGACGGGACCCACCCGAAGATCGTCTACCACAAGGACGGCATCTCGACGCACGACTTCCGCTTCGCCAACACCAATGACGAACCGCCGGAGAACGTCACGGGGGGCTGGTTCTACCCGCGCCTGGTGGGCTGGAACGGCTACCCGGCCGGCTTCCGCGACAAGCTCCTGAGCGCCGACTTCGGCGCGGCCACCATCAAGATCAAGGACGGCGACTTCCAGTACGCGCTCGCGCACTCCATGCCGTCCGGGATCCCGTTCGACCCGAACGCCTGACGCTGAATCCCCGCGGGGCGGCCCGGTCCGGATCGGACCGGGCCGCCCCGCGGCCTCGTTCCCGCGGCGTCCGCTCAGGCGACCGGTTCGCGGGCCGTCCGGGCCGCCTTGGCCAGGTCCAGGTCCGTGGTCTCGGGCGCCAGGAACTGCGAGACCAGACCGCCGACGGCGAGTACACCCGCGCCGATGAAGAGAACGAAGCGGGCGCCGAAGTGCTCCAGGCCCATCGGGAGCAGGAAGGTGCCGACAGCGGCTCCGACGCGGCTCATGGCGGTCGCGAAGCCGACGCCCGTGGCGCGCAGCGAGGTGGGGAACACCTCCAGCGGATAGACGGCGGTCAGTGCGCTGGAGGCCGCGTTGAGGAAGATGAAGAAGAGGAAGCCGCCCACGATGACCGGGGTGGAGGTCGGCCACACGGCGACCAGCGCGAGAGCGCCGGCCGTGATCCAGAACGGCGGGATCAGCAGCTTGCGGCGGCCGATCCGGTCCACGACCAGACAGCCCACGGTGACACCGGCGACGGCGGTGAAGGAGTAGACGAGCAGGGCCGCGACCGCGTTGTCGCCCATGTGGAGGGCGTCGAAGACCTGGGTCCAGAAGGTGCCGATCGCGAAGTACGGCAGCACGAGCGCGGCCCAGAAGACGCTGGCGAACACCGTGCTGCGGAGGTGCCTACGGCTGAACAGGGAGCGGAATCCCGCCCGCCCGTCCTCGGCGCACTCGTCGAGTTCGGCCCTCACGTCGACCTCGATGCCGTACTTGGCGATGAGTTCCTCGGCCTCCTCGCGGCGGCCCCTGCTGAGCAGCCAGCGCGCCGACTCCGGGATGCCCCCGCGCAGTGCCACGCACACCACGGCGATGACCGCGCTGCTGGCCAGGGACCAGCGCCAGCCGCCCTGGACGTCCGCGAACAGGGCGCCGACGACCGTGGCCAGCGCGTAGCCGACGTACCAGCTGATCTCCAGGCTGGCCAGCAGCCGGCCCCGGCCCTTCCGCGGCGCGTACTCCGACAGCAGCGGCGCGCCGATGGCGTACTCACCGCCGATCGCCACACCCATCACCAGCCGGATGAGGAAGAGCTGCATCCCGTCGGTGACGAAGAACTGGAGCAGCGAGCCGACCAGGAAGATGAGCATGTCGGCGAGGAACACCGGACGCCGGCCGAACCGGTCGGCGAGCCGCCCGAAGAGCGGGCCGCCGACGAAGATGCCGATGAGCGGCGAGGCGCCGACGAGCCCCTCCATCACGGTCGACAGGTGGAGGTCGGTGGTCAGGGCGGCCATCGCCATGCCGATGCCGCCGATGATGTAGCCGTCGATGCCCTCGCCTATCTGGGTGGCCAGCTTCAGCTTGGTGTGCAGGCGGCGGCGTACGCGCAGCAGGTCGGGTGTCGGCGGAGTGCCGAACTGGGGTTCGGTCGCAGGCGTCGTTGCCATGAGCGGTCCTTGTCTGTTCGGTGTCCGGGCCGGCCGGGCTGGGGCCCGGGGCCGGGTCAGGGCATGGCGGGGAGGGCTCAAGCTGGGGGCGTGGGGGACGTACGAAGGGGCGGGGAGTCAGGCGGGCCAGTCGAGGGCGATGTACTGGGTCTCCAGGAACGCCTCGATGCCTTCGCGGCCGCCTTCCCGGCCTAGGCCGGACTGCTTGACGCCGCCGAAGGGCGCGGCGGGGTCGGACAGCAGTCCACGGTTGAGGCCGACCATGCCGGCCTCCAGGCGTTCGGCGAGGCGCAGCGCGCGGCCGACGTCGCGGGAGTACACGTACGAGGCCAGGCCGTGGACGGTGGCGTTGGCGCGTGCGAGGACCTCGTCCTCGTCGGTGAAGGTGGTGAGCGGGGCGACGGGGCCGAAGACCTCCTCGTGGAGGATGCGGGCGTCGTCGGGGACGTCGGTGAGCACCATGGCGGGATGGAAGTGGCCGGGGCCGTCGGGGACCGTGCCCTGCGCGGCGATCCGCGCGCCGCGGGCGAGCGCGTCGTCGACCAGGGAGCGGATCTTCTCGACCGCCACCCGGTTGATCATGGGACCGAGGGTGACACCCTCCTCCATGCCGGGTCCGGTGCGCACGGCGGCCATGGCGGCGCCGAACTTCGCCGTGAACTCGGCGGCGACGTCGGCGTGGACGTAGAACCGGTTGGCGGCGATGCAGACCTCGCCGCCGCCGCGCATCTTGGCGTCCATCGCGCCGTGCACGGCGGCGTCCACATCGGCGTCGGCGCAGACGACGAAGGGCGCGTTCCCGCCGAGTTCCATGGTCACGTTGACGACGTTCGCCGCGGCCTGTTCGAGGAGCAGCCTGCCGGTGGCGGTGGAGCCGGTGAAGGAGAACTTGCGGACCCGCTCGTCGCCGAGCCAGGTCGACACGACCTCGGGGGCGCGGTCGGTGGGCAGGACGTTCAGCAGCCCGTCGGGCAGTCCGGCCTCGGCGAGCAGGGCGGCCACCGCGAGGGCGGTGAGCGGGGTCTCCGGGGCCGGCTTGAGCAGGACGGGGCAGCCGGCCGCGAGTGCCGGGGCGATCTTGCGGGTGGCCATGGCGGCCGGGAAGTTCCAGGGCGTGACGAACGCGGTGACGCCGACCGGGTGCCTGCGCACGACATGCCGGAAGCCGCCTGCGGGGGCGTCGCCGAAGGAGGAGCCGATGCGGACGGCCTCCTCGGCGAACCAGCGGAAGAACTCGGCCGCGTAGCCGACCTCGGCCGCCGCGTCCCGGTAGGCCTTGCCGTTCTCCCGCACGATCAGGGCGGCGAGCGGGTCGGCGTGCTCCCGCATCAGCCGGAAGGCGTCGTGCAGGATCTCCGAGCGGCGCCGGGGCGGCGTCGCACGCCAGGCGGCCGCGGCGGCCTGCGCCGCCTCGATCGCGGCGCGGGCATCGTCGGGACCCGCCGCGGACACCTCGCGCACGAGGTCCCCGGTGGCCGGGTCGTACACGGGGCAGGTCCGTCCGTCGGCGGCCGGACGCCAGCGGCCGCCGATGTACACATCGCCGTCGGCGAGCGGGGCCTTGGCGAGGGTGTCGATGCCGACGAGGTTCATGAGCTGCTCTTTTCTCCGTTCGGACCGGGGCTCGTCCGATGCGCGGTGAATTTACGAGCGCGGCATACGGCGGACAAGGCCAGGTCGCCGGATCGCAACGGGGGTTGCTGTCAGGGCAACTCGACGATCACTGCGCGGCGGTACGGGGCGAGCGGACACCGCGCTGCTGAACGCACGGGGGAGGCGGGGTTTTCCCGGGCCGGGGACGCTTGAGCAGGTCCGGTCCTCGCCGGTCACGCACGCCGTGGCTCCCAGCCCAGCAGCGCCGAAACGCGGGCCGCGGCCCGGGCCGTCGTGCGGCCCGCTTCGTCGAGGCGGTCGCCGAGCCGGACCTTGGGCGCGGAGATGTTGAGGGCCGCGACGACCCGGCCGCGGAAGTCGCGCACCGGGGCGGAGACCCCGACGAGACCGGCCTCGAACTCCTCGCTGACGCGTGCGTAGCCCAGCCGTCTGGCCACCTGGATGAGCGTCCACAGCTCGGGGACCGGCATCTCGCCCGTGGTGCCGAAGCGGACGTACAGCTCGTCCGGAGTGGCGTCGGCCAGCAGGACCCGGCCGGCGGACGTCTGCCAGGCGGGCACCCCGCGGCCCTCCCAGCCGTGGACGCGGAAGGAGTGACCGGAGACCGACAGCAGGGTCAGGATCTCCTGGTCGCTGAGCACACAGAGATGGCTGGTCTCCTCCAGGTCCGCGGACAGGGCGTGCATGACGGGCTCGGCCACCCGCACCAGGCGGCTCTCCGAGGTGCGGGCCACGAGGGAGAACAGGCGCCAGCCCAGGCGGTACTCCAGTGTGTCGGGGTCGCGCTCGACGATCCCCTCGGCGGCGAGGGCCTTCAGAGCACGGGAGACCTGGGTCTTCTCACGTCCCACCAGGTGGGCGAGACGCACGACGCCGAGGCCGCCGGTGGTCTGTGCCTCGTCGGAGGCGAGGGCCTCCAGCAGGTCGATGTCCCGGCGCAGGCCATGACCCCGCGAGGCGGAGGAGGTGTCCGTCACGCGCGCCATCCTAGGCCCGCGACGCTGGGAAGGAACCCCAGGTCAGCGGTCGAGTTGTCAGGAGAGCAACCGGCGTTTCGATTCCCGCGACCACCTTGCGAGGGGGTGGCGGCGGACCTAGATTCACCGCATCGGGACGGATGAACTGCACCGAATGCGAGGTCCATCCGGAATTCCCGTCGCATCCGGGTTCCCCAGGGAGCCCGCGCCACCCATGGTCCAGGAGTTCAGGAGTTCCGATGTCCTCCCCCTTCGCGGCCACCGCGCTGATCGGCGAGTCCTTCGTCGGCGACGGCGCCAACGCCGCCCACACGAACGTCGTGATCGGCCGCAAGGGCGGCCCGGTCGAGACGGCGTGGGCCACCGCGCTGGCCACGCCGAGCAGCGGACATGTGCCCTTCATGACGGTCGTACGCCCGTCGGTGCCGGTCAGGCCGCTGACCCTGTTCGTGAACAAGGCCGCCGCCGGCAGCGATCTCCATGAGCGCGCCACCTGGGGAAGCGCACAGGCGGGCCTGGCCCAGGGTGTGCTCGACGCGGTGGCACAGGGCCTGATCCCGGCCGCGGAGGCCGACGACGTGCTGGTCATCGCCGCGGTGTGGGTCAACCCGGCGGTCCATGACCTGGACGCCTGCTTCCGCAACCAGCGGGCCGCCGCGTACGGCGCGGTCCGCGCGGCCGTGACCGGGACGCCGTCGGTCTTCGACGCCCTGGCCGCGGCCGAGAAGGGTCCGGCGAACCCGTTCTACACGCCCTCCCCCGAGGTGCTCGCCGCGTCGGCGCCCGAGGCGGATGCCCGATGAAGATCACCGACATCACCCTGGACCGGCTCCGACTGGAACTGGATCCGCCCTTCCACGCCGCCTGGGACCCCGAGCCGCGCCGCCACTTCGACGCCACGATCGTCCGCGTGCACACCGACGAGGGGATCACCGGCATCGGCTCCGGCGACCTCATGGACGGCTTCGCCACCTACAAGCACCTGTTCGTCGGCGAGGACCCGCTCGACATCACCCGGCATGTCAGGGCGATCGAGACCGCCAACTTCCACGGCGCCCACTACTGGCCGCTGGAGGCGGCCCTGTGGGACGTCATCGGCAAGGTGCACGGCCGGCCGGTCTCCGAGTTGTTCGGCAACGCGGCGAAGAAGCTGCCCGCGTACGCCTCGTCCGGAGAGCTGAAGTCGCCGCAGGAGCGGGTCGCGACGGCACGGAAGGTGCGCGAGGCGGGCTTCCGGGCCATGAAGATCCGCATCGACCGGGACCGCGTCGACGAGGGCATCGCAGCGGTCCGGGCCGTCCGGGAGGAACTGGGCGACGACTTCGACATCATGGTCGACCTCAACCAGTCCTGGCGGATGGCGGGTGACACCGCGAACGCCTCCGACCTCGCCAAGACCCGCAAGATCATCGCCCGGCTCGCCGAACTCGACGTGTTCTGGGTGGAGGAGCCGCTGCCCTACGCGGATCTGGACGGCTTCAAGCGGCTGCGGGCCGAGAACCCGGGCGTGCGGATCGCGGCCGGCGAGATGCACCACTCCCCCACCGAGCTGCTCCGCTACCTCGAAGAGGACGCCCTCGACATCTACCAGATGGACGTAGTGCTCGCGATCGGCATGCACCGCGCCCGCACCCTGGCCGAACTCGCCCAGCTGAAGCACCGCCAGTTCACCCCGCACAGCTGGACGAACGGCATCGGCGTCCTCGCCAACCTGCATGTCGCGGCGGGCGTCGGCGCCGGTCCCTACTTCGAATTCCCCTACGACCCGCCCGGCTGGACCCCCGAGCGCCGCGACTTCATGCTCGCCGAACCCGTGCAGGTGAACGCCGAGGGCTGTCTCGAAGTGCCGGACAGGCCCGGTCTCGGCATCGAACTGGACGAGGACGCGATCGACCGCTGGAGGGTCAAGTGACCGACACCATCGAGGAACTGCTGACCCGCTCCCACGACGAGTGGCGGGCCGCGGCCGGCGAACTCGCCTTCGAGACCCGCCCGTTCATCGACGGCACCTTCACCGATGCCACCTCCGGCGACAGCTTCCCCAGCGTGTCGCCCCGCGACGGCTCGGTCCTGGGCAAGGTGCAGGCCGCCTCCGCCGAGGACGTCGACCGGGCCGTCCGGTCGGCCCGTACCGCCTTCGAGGACGGACGCTGGCGCGACCTCGCGCCCAAGGAGCGCAAGCGCGTCCTGCTGCGCTGGGCGGATCTGATCCGCGCGAACGCCGAGGAACTGGCCCTCCTCGACACCCTGGAGATGGGCAAACCCATCACGGAGTCGCTGCGCGTGGACGTGGCCAAGGCCGCGGAGACCATCGCCTGGTACGCCGAGGCCATCGACAAGACCTACGACGAGATCGCACCGACCCCGGCGGACGCGCTCGCGCTGATCACCCGGGAACCCCTCGGCGTGATCGGCGTGGTCGTGCCCTGGAACTACGCGCTGCTGATCGCCAGTTGGAAACTGGGGCCCGCGCTCGCCACGGGAAACAGCGTGGTGCTGAAGCCGGCCGAGCAGACCTCGCTCGCCGCGCTCCGGCTGGCCGCGCTCGCCACCGAGGCGGGGCTGCCCGACGGCGTCCTCAACGTGGTCCCGGGGCGGGGCGAGGTCGCCGGGCAGGCACTCGGCCGCCATCCGGACGTCGACAAGATCGCCTTCACCGGCTCGGCGGCGGTGGCCCGGCTCTTCCAGGTGTACGCGGGCGAGTCCAACGGCAAGCAGGTCGCCGTCGAGGCGGGCGGCAAGTCGCCGCAACTCGTCCTGGCCGACGCGGACATCGAGGCCGCCGCCTCGGCCGTGGCCTGGGGCATCTTCTACAACGCGGGGCAGACCTGCAACGCGGGATCACGGGTCGTCGTACACGCCCGTGTCAAGGAACGGCTGCTGGAGGCCGTGCGCCGGATCACCGCCGACACCTTCCGCGTCGGCGACCCGCTCGACCCGGCCACCGTGATGGGACCGATCGTCGACGAGACCCAGCTCGCCAAGGTCCTCGGCTATATCGAGCGCGGCACCCGGGACGGCGCGACCGTGCTGCTCGGCGGCGGCCGCACACTGGCCGAGACGGGTGGCAGCTACGTCGAACCCACCATTCTCGACGGAGTCGAGAACACCTCCGTCGTCGGCCAGGAGGAGATCTTCGGGCCGGTCCTGGCGGTGGTGTCCTACGACGGCGACGTCGACGAGGGCGTACGGCTCGCCAACGAGAGCGACTTCGGTCTCGTGGCCTCGGTGTGGACACGGGACGTCACCGTGGCCCACCGCACCGCGAGGCGGCTGCGGGCCGGCACGGTCTGGATCAACACCTTCGACGCCAGCGACGTCATCACGCCGTTCGGCGGCTTCAAGGCCACCGGCGCGGGCCGCGACAAGTCCCTGCACGCGCTGGACGCGTACACCGCGCTCAAGACCACCTGGATCAACCTCGCCTGATCCGCGACCCGTTCGGGTCGGGCACCCCTTCGTCTCTTCTCCGACAGCAACGAGGACACTGATGAGGATCGGTTTCATCGGCCTGGGCAACATGGGGAACCCCATGGCCCGCCATCTGGTCCAGGCGGGACACCTGGTCACCGTGCACGACACCCGGCCCGAGGCCGCCGCCGACCATCTCGCGCTCGGCGCCCGCTGGGCCGACTCCCCCGCCGACTGCGCACGCAACGCCGAGTTCCTGATCACCATGCTGCCCAACCCGCGCATCGTCGAGGACGTGCTGCTGCGCGGCGGGGCGGCCCAGGCCCTGCCCGCGGGCGCGCTGTGGATAGACATGTCGACCTCGACGCCCGCGGCGGCGGAGCGGGTCGCGGCCGAGGTCCTCAACGCCCGGGCCGTGCGCCGGCTCGATGCACCGGTCAGCGGTATGGCCCGGGGCGCCGAGGCCGGCAGCCTGCAGATCTTCGTGGGCGGCGACGACGACGACTTCCGTCGCGCCCTGCCCGTCCTTCAGGTCATGGGCGACCCGGAGCGCATCCTGCACGTCGGGCCGCTCGGCGCGGGCTATACCGTCAAGCTGATGATCAATCTGCTCTGGTTCAGCCACCTGGTCGCCACCTCGGAGGTCCTCGCCATGGGCGTGAAGGCCGGGGTCGACCTGGGAGTGCTGCGCAGCGCGCTGCTGGCGAGCCCGGCCGCCTCCCACTTCCTCGAGCACGACATCCTGTGCGTCCTCGCCGACGGCGACTACGACGACTCCTTCGCCATGGCCCTCGCCTGCAAGGACCTCGGGCTCGCCGTCGACCTGGGCCGCGACCTCGGCGTGTCCACCGAGCTGTCCGCGCTCGTCGAGCAGATCTACCGGCGCTCCAAGGCCCAGCACGGCGACCGCGCGGGCGAGATGAGCCCGGTCCGCCTCTACGAGACCCTCGCGGGGCAGGAGTTCCGCCTGCCGAACCCGGCGGCGGCCACACCGGCCACCACGGCAGTCACGGTCTGAACCGGTCCGCAGCACTCAGGAGCCGCATCCCATGACCTCTCCCCAGCGCGACAGCCTCGCCACCGCGTCGCTGAGCATCGATCCCCCCGGCCGCGTCGAGTTCGGGCCCGGGCGCATCGGCCTGCTGCCCGAACTGATCGCGACGACCGGCCACGCCCGCGCCTTCGTCGTCACGGACCGGGGGCTGCGCGCCGCCGGTGTCGTCGAACGCGTCCTCAAGATCCTCGACAGCGCGGGCATCGAGTACGCGGTCCACGACGAGGTGGCGCCCAACCCGTCCACGGGCAACGTCGACGCGGGCGCCGCACGGGCCCGCGCCTTCGGTGCCGCCGCCATCGTCGCGCTCGGCGGCGGTTCGGTGCTGGACGCGGCCAAGGGCATCTCCCTGCTGGTCGGCAACCCGGACGCGACCGCCGCCGACGCCGACCGTCTGTGGGAGGCGTCGGAGGGTCTGCCGATCGTCGCCGTCCCGACCACCTCCGGCACGGGCGCGGAGACCAACGGCTTCGGCGTCATCGAGGACACCGAGGCCTGCCGGAAGGTCTACATCGGTCACCCCTCGGTCAAGCCGCGCGTCGCCCTCCTCGATCCGGAGCTGACGCTCGGCCTGCCCGCCCCGGCCACCGCCGCGACCGGCATCGACGCGCTGGTCCACGGCATCGAGTCGCTCGCCTCGCGGGGCGCGAACCCGTTCTCCGTCGCGTACGCCACCCAGGCCGTGACCATGGTGAGCCGCGCCCTGCCCGTCGCGCACCGGGACGGCTCGGACCTCGAGGCGCGCGCCGAGCTGATGATGGGCGCGCACCTCGCGGGCCAGGCCCTGACCCTCTCCGGACTCGGCCTCGTGCACGGCATCGGTCACGCGATCACCGCGCACACCGGCACCCCGCACGGGGTGGCCCTCGCCGCCGTCCTCGAGGAGGTCATGGAGTTCAGCGCGCCCGCCGCGCAGGGCGCGTACGAGCAGGTGGCCCGGGCGATGCGCCTCGCACCGCCGGCCGGCGGCGACTGGGCCGGGGCCGCGGTGTCGGCCGTACGGGAGATCTCCGGGGCGCTGGACATCAAGCGACCGCTGCGCGAGCTGGGCGCCGACCGTGCGCTGCTGCCGGCCATCGCGGCCGGCGCGGTCGCCGACGCCGTGACCAAGAACGCGCCGCGGCTGCCGGACGAGTCCGAGGTACTGGAGATCCTGACCCGGACGTACGACCGACCCTGACCCCGGGAGCCGGGCCGAGGTGTTGCCGCGCGGCAACGCGTCGGCCCGGCCGGGGAGACGCGTCAGCGTCGGGACGGGGAAGCGGAGTTGGTTCCCCGGGGCGCGCGTGTCACCGTCGTCCCGGTCGGGGCGCGCTCCCCGACACCTCCTTCGTGGCCCCGAGCGCGGGGCTCCCGGCCTCCGGGCCGGCATGACCTCCGCCCCCTGTCGACCAGGCCGGGCCGGGGTCCGTTCATCCGGGCCGGTGTCCGCGTCCGCGGATCACACGGACCCCGCGTTGCTCGGCGGATACGGCGGGCGCTGCGGCACCACGGCCGCCTGGGACGGCAACGGCGGCAGTGCCGGCTCCTCCACCCACGCGGTGAACAGATCGTCCAGGGACCGGCCCGCGCACCGCGCGGCGTGCGTGGTGAAGGCGCCGGTCGTCACGATCCCGCCCCGGTGCACGGCCGCCCAGCTCCGCAGCATCCGGTGGAACGCCTCGTCGCCCAGCGCACCGCGCACCGCGTGCAGCACGAGGCCGCCGCGTTCGTAGAGCCGGTCGTCGAACATCCGCTTGCGGCCCGGGTCGGACAGCCGCAGGTCCTGCGGCAGCGAGGACAGCTTCCGGTGGGCCGTCGCGGCCAGTTGCGCGGCCGTGGGGCCTCCCGACCGCTCCGACCAGAGCCACTCCGCGTACTTCGCGAAGCCCTCGTTGAGCCAGATGTGCCGCCAGTCGGCGACGGACACGCTGTTGCCGAACCACTGGTGCGCCAGCTCGTGCGCCACCAGCCGCTCCGAACCCCTCGCGCCGTCCACGTGGTTGGAGCCGAACAGCGACAACCCCTGCGCCTCCACGGGGACATCCAGCTCCTCCTCGGTCACCACCACCGCGTACTCGCCGAACGGGTAGGGCCCGAAGAGCTCCTGGAACAGCTCCATCATGGCGGGCTGGCGCGCGAAGTCCCGGGAGAACTGCGGGAGCAGGCGCGCGGGAAGGTGCCCGTACTGCGGCACACCGCCCTCGCCCGGATCGCCGAGCAGCACCGTCTGGTACTTGCCGATCGCGAGTCCGACCAGATAGCTGGAGGTCGGTGCCGGCTGCTCGTAGACCCATGTGGTGGTCGACGCCTTCGTCGTACGCGTCAGCAGGCGCCCGCCCGCCACCACCGAGTAGGCCGACGGCGTGGTCACCGAGATCTGGTACGACGCCTTGTCCGCCGGGCGGTCGTTGCACGGGTACCAGGACGGCGCCCCGATCGGCTGGCTCGCCACCAGTGCCCCGTCCTCCAGCTCCTCCCAGCCGATCCCGCCCCAGGGGCTGGTGACCGGCTTCGGATTGCCCGACCAGTGGACCTCGACGGTGAACGCGGCACCCGCCCGGACCGGCTTCGGCGGGCGGATGCGCAGCCGGCCGCCGCGGTGCGTGTAGCGCGGCGCCCGGCCGTCGACGCTGATCCGGCCTATGCGGAAGTCGGCCAGGTTGAGCTGGAACTCGGTGAGCGGGGCCCCGCCCGCTATCGCACCCAGCCGGGCCGTCCCGGCGAGCCGGTTGGGGCCGGGGCGGTAGTCCAGCGTGAGCTCGTAGCGGTTGACCCGGTAGCGGGGGTCGCCGTTGTCGGGGAAGTACGGGTCCGCTTCCACCCTCTGCTGCGGGCTCACTGCTGCGTCTGCTCCCTGCGCTGTGCTCATACGTCGTGCCGGTGTCCCTGCCCCGGCCGCGTCACGCCGCTCGCTTCCGGGGACGCCATGCCTCGATCGGGTTGCCCAGCCAGCGGGTGTCGTCGGGCACCGACTCCGCCGCCATCACGAGCGAGGCCGGACCCAGCGTGGTGCGGGCCCCGATGGTGCTGCCGGGCAGGACGATTCCGCCAGGGCCCAGCGTCGCGCCCGCACGGAGGATCACAGTATCGGTCCGCAGGATCCGGTCGTGGAAGAGGTGGGTCTGCAGCACACAGCCGCGGTTGACCGTGGCGCCGTCCTCCAGCGTCACCAGATCCGTCTCCGGCAGCCAGTAGCTCTCCACCCACACTCCCCGGCCGATCCGGGCGCCGAGCGCGCGCAGCCACAGCGTCATCAGCGGCGTGCCCGGCACCGCCCCGGCCAGCCAGGGCACGGCCACGACCTCGACGAACGTGTCCGCCAGTTCGTTGCGCCACACGAAGGAGCTCCACAGCGGGTGCTCTCCGCTGTGGTGCCGGCCCACGAGCAGCCACTTCGCCACGACGGACACGGCGGCGCCCGCCAGTCCGGCGCCGAGCAGCACCACCCCGCACAGCAGCCACGCCCAGTCGCCCAGCGCACAGAGCGCCGCGGCCGTCAGCAGGGCGAGCCCCGCCGAGCAGAACACCGGCACGATCCGGCACAGCTCCACCAGCCCGCGCGCCCACAGCAGCCGAGCCGGCGGCTCGAAGGTGCGGCTCTGGTCGCTGTCGGAGGCGGTGCGCGGCAGCTTCACCGGCGGCAGCCCCAGGTAGGAGCTGCCCTTCTTGGCCTTCTTCGGGGTCGCCGACAGCACGCCGACCAGTCCGCCGTCCGGCACGCTGCGGCCCGGCGCGGTCATCCCGGAGTTCCCGAGGAACGCCCGCCGCCCGATCTCCGCGCGCCCGATCCGCACCCAGCCGCCGCCCAGTTCGTACGGCGCGGTCAGCGTGTCGTCCGCCAGGAACGCCCCGTCGCCGACCGTGGTCAGACTCGGCAGCGCCAGAACGGTCGACACCTCGGCACCGCGGCCGATCCGCATCCCGAGCAGGCGCAGCCACACCGGGGTGACCAGCCCCGCGTACAGCGGGAACAGGGTCTCGCGCGCGCGGTCCATGAGCTGGGTGACCGTCCAGGCCTGCCAGCCGATCCGGCTGTGCGCCGGGTAGGTGCCCTCGCGCAGTCCGAGACTCATCAACCGCACGGCGACCAGGAGCAGCAGCGCGTACGCCAGCCCGAACGCGAGCGTGGCGGGAACCAGCGCCAGGGCGGCCCCGCGCAGGGCCGCGCCGAGACCGGCGGCCGGATCGACGAACAGGTGTGCCACCAGGAGCGCGGCGGCGCCCGCCGGGACCGGCAGGGCCGTCAGCACGACGCCGCTGACGCCGTACATCGCCCGCCACCCGGTGCCGCGGCCCGGCCGCTCCTTGGGCCAGTTGCGCTTGGCCTTGCCGAGCTTGACGGCGGGCGCGCCCGCCCAGCGCTGGCCGGTGGGGATCTGTCCGGCGACCGCCGAACCGGGGGCCACCTCGGCGCGCTTGCCGACGCGCGCGCCGGGGAAGAGCATGCTGCGCGTGCCGACCACGGCGTGCGCGCCCACCTTGACCGTGCCGATCTCCAGCCGGTCGCCGTCCAGCCAGTAGCCCGCCAGGTCCACCTCGGACTCGACGGCCGCGCCCCGGCCCAGCTTGAGCATGCCGGTCACCGGCGGCAGCGAGTGCAGATCCACGTCCGGGCCGATCTTGGCGCCCAGTGCGCGGCCGTACCGCTCCAGCCAGGAGCCCGTCAGCGAGGTCGCCCCGCTGAACTCGGCGAGCCGTTCCGCGGTCCACAGCCGCAGATGCACGCTGCCCCCGCGCGCGTACCGGCCGGGCTTGACGCCCCGCAGCAGCAGCCGGGCGCCGCCCGCCGCGATCGCGAGCCGCCCCGGCGGGCTGTAGAACAGCACCGCTCCGGCGGCCACGGCCCACCAGGAGGTGGCCGGTGCCCACGGATACGGGCCGAACCAGTGCAGGACGTTGCCGAGCGCGGCCAGCGCCACGGTCCAGCGCAGCCCGAGCACGGTGAACAGGGGGACGAGCAGGAGGAGCTGAAGGACCCCGGCGCGCCTGGGCACCGGCGTGACCACGCGCTGCGCACCGTCGTCCTGCGCCGACTCCTCCAGATGGCGGGCGAGCTTGCGCAGCGTCGGCTGCTGGTAGATGTCGAGGACGGCCACGCTGGGGTAGCGGGTGCGCAGCCGGGTGGTGAGCTGGGCGGCGGCCAGGCTGCCGCCGCCGATGGCGAAGAAGTCGTCGGTCGCGTCGGCCACCGGGATGCCGAGGACCTCGGTCCACTGCTCGGCGAGCCACGCCTCGGTGCCGTAGAGCTGGGCGGTGGGGCCTTCCAGGCCCTCCAGCGGCCAGGGCAGCGCGTTCCGGTCGACCTTGCCGGACGTGCGGGTCGGCAGATCGTCGACCGGCGCGAGCAGCGGGACCAGGGCGGCGGGCAGTTCGGCGCGCAGCCGCTCGACGGCCGCCGCGTGGTCCCAGCCCTCCTGGGTGACGACATAGCCGACGAGGAGCTGGTTGCCGCTGCGGGCGGTGCGCACCGCGGCGGCGGCCCCGGCCACCCCGGGCAGCGCCTGGAGTGCGGCGTCCACCTCGCCCAGCTCGATCCGCCGCCCGCCGAGCTTGATCTGTTCGTCGGCGCGCCCGAGGAAGATCAGCCCTTCGGGCTCGGCCCTGACGAGGTCCCCGCTGCGGTAGGCGCGCTCCCAGCCGAGGGAGGGAAGCGGCGCGTACTTCTCCGCGTCCTTCTCGGGGTCGAGGTACCGGGCGAGCCCGACCCCGCCGATGACCAGCTGTCCGCTCGCGCCCATGGCCACCGGCTGCCCGGCGTCGTCCACGACGGCCAGCTCCCAGCCGTTCAGGGGCAGTCCGATCCGGATGGGCTCCTCGCCGGTGAGCAGCGCGGCACAGGCCACCACGGTCGCCTCGGTCGGCCCGTAGGTGTTCCAGACCTCGCGTCCCTCGGTGACCAGTCGCTGGACCAGCTCGGGCGGGCAGGCCTCGCCGCCGAAGATCAGCAGGCGGACGTCGCTCAGGGCCTCGGACTCCCAGAGCGCGGCCAGGGTCGGCACGGTCGAGACGACGGTGATCTCCTGCTCGACCAGCCAGGGGCCGAGATCGGCGCCGCTCCTGACCTGTGAGCGCGGTACCGGCACCAGACAGGCTCCGTACCGCCAGGCCAGCCACATCTCCTCGCAGGAGGCGTCGAAGGCCACGGAGAGGCCGGCCATGACCCGGTCACCGGGCCCGATCGGCTCCTCCCGCAGGAAGAGGTCCGCCTCCGCGTCCACGAACGCGGCGGCGCTGCGGTGGCTGACGGCGACGCCCTTGGGTTTGCCGGTGGAGCCGGAGGTGAAGATGATCCAGGCGTCGTGCTCGACGCCGGGGCGGGCGGCCGGGACGTCGGACGTGCCGTTGACGGTGATCCGGTGCCCGGCGCCGACGACCGCGCGCACCTCCGCCTCGGAGAACACCAGCTCGGCCCGCTCGTCCGGGTCCTCGGCGTCCACCGGGACGTAGGCGGCTCCCGCGGCGAGTACGGCCAGGATCGCCACGTACAGGTCGTTGGTGCCGGACGGGACGCGCACGCCGACCCGGTCGCCGCGGCCCACCCCGGCGTCCGCGAGGCGGCGCCGGAGGGTTTCGACCTCGGTGGCGAGGGCGCGGTAGGTCAGGGAACGGTGGCCGTCGTCGAGGGCCGGCTCGTCGGGGTACGCCCGCACCGTGGCGTCGAAGATGTCCACGAGGGTGCGCGGCGAGGCGGCGGGGGCGGCGAAGAAGCGCGCGCGGTCGCCGAACTCGACGCGCATCTCCGTATCGGACAGCGCGAGTGCGGGGCCTTGCTGGAGGGCTGCCATCGGGTCCTCACGTGTCGTTCCCGGATCGCTCCGGGGCGCTGGGGGGCCCGCAGGTGTGCCTGGGGATCTTCCGGTCCAGCCTCAAACAAGCGGTCAACATTAGTACGAGGATGGACACGGACGGTTCCGTCCGCTCTCCGAGGGCCTGTCCAAAGCCCGTCGGAAGCGGTAATTCCGGTGCGTTGACATGGGGATGCGTCATCGTGACGAGATATGCCCCACACACCCGGAACCCGGTCCCGCTGAACAGCGAAAACCCATGGCGCGGCCCGGCCGGGGCAGCTCTCGCCGCCCCCTCGCCGGCGTCCGTGTCACTCCGCGGACGCCTCCCCGCAGGGCCGGCTGTCCGGCAGGTGCTCCTTCGCCCACCGGCCGAGCTCCTTGAGCGCCGGCTCCAGCGCGGCTCCCGCTTCCGTGAGGCGGTAGGAGACCCGCAGCGGCGGGCCCTCGTCGACCTGGCGCACGACGAGCCCCGCGACACCGAGTTCGGTGAGGCGGTCGGAGAGCATGCGCTCGCTGAGGCCGGGAATGGCGCGGCGCAGGGCGGCGAAGTTGGCCGGCTGCTCGACCAGCACGGCCACGATCGGGCCGGTCCAGCGCTTGCCGAGCAACTGGAAGACGCGGGTGATGCCCTCGTCCACCCGCTTACATCCTGCGGGGTCGTGCCTCTGTTCGACCGTCATGCGCCCAGGATACCGCTCCCCCGTATGTAGATGAAAAAAAGTAAGTACCTGTGCTAACTTCAGTTCAGTACGAAACATTAGCCCCTGGGCGTCCGTCACCCCGGCGGACCCCTCGGACCCCCGTTCATTGGAGACCCCCGATGGCCACCCTTCTGCACCTCGACTCGTCCGTGTTCCCGGCCTCCGCCTCCGCCTCCCGCGCGGTGACCGAGACCTTCCGCAAGGCCTGGGAGGAGCAGCACCCGGGGGGCACGGTGATCTACCGCGACCTCTCCGCCGAGCCCGTGCCGCACATCACCGCCGACGCCCACTCGGCCGGGTTCGCCGACCCCGCCGCCCACACGCCGGAGCAGGCCGCCGCCTTCGCCGAGCGCGTGCGGCTGATCGAGGAGCTGGAGCAGGCGGACGCGGTGCTGATCGGCGCCCCGATGTACAACTACGCGATCCCCTCGACCCTCAAGGCCTGGCTGGACAACGTCATCCTGTTCGGCCGCACCGCGGGCGAGAACCCCTCCGCCAAGGGCACCCCGGTCACCGTGGTCGCCAGCCGCGGCGGCTCCTACGCGCCGGGCACCCCGCGGGAGCCGTACGAGTACGTACAGAACTACCTGACGGCGATCCTCGCCGACGCGCTCGGCCTCGACCTCGACTTCATCGTCCCCGAGCTCACCATGGCCCCGCACAACCCGGCCATGGCCGAGCTGGTGCCGCTCTTCGAGGCCTCCCGTGAGCGCGCCTTGCAGGACGCGGCCACCAAGGCCAAGGCCCTCGCCGAGCGCCTCACCGCCTGAGCGGGCCGGATCGCCCCAGCCGCGGTCCCGCCTCAGTCCGCCGTCGCGGGGTGACGGGCCGCTGGGGCGGGCCGCGTTTCGGGCCGTGGTTCCTCCGCTTCCGGGTGGACACACTCCGCGAGGCACGGGGTACGGGAGAGGGCGAAGACGCCGTAGCAGAGCAGGGCGACGCCGAGGAACGCCGGCAGGAGCCACAGCCCGTGGCGCGGTGACTCGGCGTAGAGGACGACGCCGAGGCAGAAGCTGACGGTCGCGTCCCCGAGCGTGAGGGCCGGCTGGGACGCGATCAGCGGGCCCGACTGCATGGCGTAGCCCAGGAGCAGGATGGAGAGCGAACCGGCGGCCGCGAAACCGTAGGTCTGCCAGGCCAGGAAGAACCCTGCCGCCCCCTCTTCGGACAGGATGTGCATGGCGGACTTGACGAGCGCCGCGGTCAGCGCGTTGCCGATCGCGGCCGCGGCGGCCAAACAGGCCGCGCGCGCCAGTCCGTGGGGGCGGCGGAACCCGGCGAGGACGAGCACGGCGCCGACGCCGCCGACCACGGCGAGGGCCGGCACCCACCACAGTCCGGGAACCTGGGAGCGCCCGCCGGAGGGCGCGACCGAGAACAGGCTGACGGCCAGGCCCACGAAGATACACAGCACGTAGAGCCACGCCTTGCGGGACACCCGCACCCGGAATACCGCGCTGCCGGCCAGGAGAGCCAGCGGCAGCTCCAGGATGAAGAGGGGCTGGACCGCGGCCAGGGTCCCCACGTTCAGCGCCAGGGCCTGGAAGAGCGCGGCGAACACGACCCCCAGGATGCCCCCGAACCAGACCGGGCTGCGCAGCAGCTGCCGGATGAGCCCGAACCGCGCCGTGGAGTCGGGCGCCGCCACCGCCGCACGCCGTTGCAGCACGGTTCCCACCGCGTTGCTGCCGGCTGCCAGGACGGCGAACACGACCGCAAGAATCATCCCGCTCGCACCGCTTCCGCGTCGCGCGCTGCCCCCTGCCGGTACAGCACTCCGGTCCCGCTGCCCAGTCGGGCCGGGCCCCCTTCCACGATGACATCCTTCGGCCGTGGCTTCCAGCGATGTCTGCGGGGGCCGCCGTCCCCGGACACCGCGTGGCCGCCCCCGACGGCGCTCGCGGCCGACGTCATCGGGCAGCCCGCCGGGCGGTCTTCCGCCCGAAGACCGACCGGCTCGTCACGGGAGCGTCCTTGGCCGTGCGTGTACTCGGCCAGGCGTTGAGCCTGCTTGCGTTACGCCCCGGACGGTCCCGTAGGCGGTCCGGAAGGCGCGGGTGAAGTCGGATGCGCGAGACAAGCCCCACCGGGCGGCGATGACGTGCTGGTCGCGCCGTTGCCGCGGTCCCGGTGGGAGCGGCAACGACATCGGCGGGCACCTGGCGCCGCGGCTCGAGACGCGAACCGGCGCTGGAGTACTACGCGATGACCATCAGCAGGTCGCCGCCCTCCACCTGCTGTACCGAGTCGACCGCCAGGCGGCCCACCGTTCCGGCGACGGGCGCGGTGATGGCGGCCTCCATCTTCATCGCCTCGATCGTCGCCACCGTCGCGCCCGCCTCCACCTGGGCGCCCGGCTGCACGGCCAGGGTGACGACCCCGGCGAACGGTGCGGCGACGTGCCGGGGGTCGGACTTGTCGGCCTTCTCCGCGGGCGGCAGATCCGAGGCGACCGAGCGGTCACGGACCTGGACGGGCCGGAGCTGGCCGTTGAGCGTGGCCATCACCGTGCGCATGCCGCGCTCGTCCGCCTCGCCGATCGCCTCCAGGGCGATGAGCAGGCGTACGCCGGGTTCGAGGTCGACCGCGTGTTCCTCGCCGGGGCGCAGCCCGTAGAAGAAGTCCTTGCTGGGCAGGACGCCGGTGTCTCCGTAGGCGTCGCGGTGTGCCTCGAACTCCTTGGCCGGTCCGGGGAACAGCAGGCGGTTGAGGGTGGCCCTGCGGTCCTTGTCCAGGCCCTCGCGGTCCTCCTCGGTCAGTCCGGCGACCGGCTTGGTCTCGGCCCGGCCCTTGAGGGCCTTGCCGCGGAAGGGCTCCGGCCAGCCGCCGGGCGGGTCGCCCAGCTCGCCGCGGAGGAACCCGATCACCGAGGCCGGGATGTCGTACGCGCCCGGTTCCGCGGCGAATCGCTCCGGTGTCACGCCCGCGCCGACGAGGTGCAGCGCGAGATCGCCGACCACCTTGGACGACGGGGTGACCTTCACCAGGCGGCCGAGGACGCGGTCGGCGGCCGCGTACATCGCCTCGATCTCCTCGAACCGGTCGCCCAGGCCCAACTCCCGTGCCTGGACGCGCAGGTTGGAGAGCTGTCCGCCGGGGATCTCATGGTCGTAGACACGTCCGGTGGGCGAGGCCAGGCCGGCCTCGAAGGGGGCGTAGATGCGGCGCACGGTCTCCCAGTACGGCTCCAGGTCGCAGGCCGCCCGCAGGCTCAGCCCGGTCGGCCGCTCGGAGTGGTCGGTGGCGGCGATGATCGCGGACAGGGACGGCTGGGACGTTGTGCCCGCCATCGAGGCCACCGCCCCGTCCACGGCGTCGACGCCCGCGCCGATCGCGGCCAGATAGGTGGCGAGCTGCCCGCCGGCCGTGTCGTGGGTGTGCAGATGCACCGGCAGGTCGAACTCCCGGCGCAGCGCCGTCACCAGCCGTGCGGCCGCGGGCGCCCGCAGCAGCCCGGCCATGTCCTTGATCGCCAGGATGTGTGCCCCGGCTTCGACGATCCCCTCGGCGAGCCGGAGGTAGTAGTCCAGGGTGTAGAGCTTCTCGGTCGGGTCGGACAGGTCGGCGGTGTAGCACAGGGCGACCTCGGCGACGGCCGTCCCGGTGGCGCGTACGGCGTCGATCGCGGGCCGCATCTGGGCGACGTCGTTGAGCGCGTCGAAGATGCGGAAGACGTCGATGCCGGTACGGGCGGCCTCGCCGACGAAGGCGTCGGTGACCTCCGTCGGGTAGGGGGTGTAGCCGACGGTGTTCCGGCCGCGCAGCAGCATCTGCAGACAGATGGTGGGCACCGCCGCGCGCAGCAGGGCCAGCCGCTCCCAGGGGTCCTCGGCCAGGAAGCGCAGGGCCACGTCGTAGGTGGCCCCGCCCCAGCATTCGAGGGACAGCAGCCCGGGAAGGGTGTGGGCCACGACGGGGGCGACGGCCAGCAGGTCCTTGGTCCGGACACGCGTGGCCAGGAGGGACTGGTGGGCGTCGCGGAAGGTGGTGTCGGTGACGGCGACGGTCGACGACGCGCGCAGCGCGCGGGCGAACCCTTCCGGGCCGAGTTCGGTCAGCCGCTGCTTCGAACCGGCGGGCGGCCGTGCGCCGGAGGGGACGTGCGGCAGTTTCGTCACGGGGTCGACCAGCCGCGGGCGTGCGCCGTGCGGCTTGTTGACGGTGACGTCGGCGAGGTAGGTGAGCAGGCGGGTGCCGCGGTCGGCGGAATGGCGGGTGGTCAGCAGGTGCGGGCGTTCCTCGATGAACGACGTGGTCACGTGGCCCTCCCGGAAGTCGGGGTCGTCCAGCACCGCCTGGAGGAAGGGGATGTTGGTGGCCACGCCGCGGATGCGGAACTCGGCGACCGCGCGGCGGGCACGCCGCACCGCGGTGGCGAAGTCACGGCCCCGGCAGGTCAGCTTCACCAGCATCGAGTCGAAGTGGGCGCTGATCTCGGAGCCGACGAAGGCGGTGCCGCCGTCGAGCCGGATGCCGGAGCCGCCGGGCGAGCGGTAGGCGCTGATCGTTCCCGTGTCGGGGCGGAACCCGTTGGCCGGGTTCTCACTCGTGATCCGGCACTGCAGGGCCGCGCCGCGGACGGAGACCGTCTCCTGGGACAGTCCGAGGTCGGCCAGCGACTCCCCCGAGGCGATGCGCAACTGCGCCTGGACCAGGTCGACGTCGGTGACCTCCTCGGTCACCGTGTGCTCGACCTGGATGCGCGGATTCATCTCGATGAAGACGTGCCGGCCGTCGCGGTCGACCAGGAACTCGACGGTGCCGGCGTTGCGGTAGCCGATGGTGCGGGCGAAAGCGACGGCGTCGGCGCAGATACGGTCCCGCAGCGCGGGGTCGAGTCCGGGGGCGGGGGCCAGCTCGACGACCTTCTGGTGCCGGCGCTGCACCGAGCAGTCGCGCTCGTAGAGGTGGATGACGCCGCCCTGGCCGTCGGCGAGGATCTGCACCTCGATGTGGCGGGGGTCCACGACGGCCTTCTCCAGGAACACGGTCGCGTCCCCGAAGGCGGACTCGGCCTCGCGGGACGCCGCCTCGATCGCCTCCTGGAGCCGTGCGGGCTCCGTCACCCGCCGCATGCCGCGCCCGCCCCCGCCGGCGACCGCCTTCACGAACAGGGGGAATCCGACCTCCTCGGCGGCCGCCAGCAGTTCGCCGACATCGGTCGAGGGACGCGAGGAGCCGAGCACGGGCACCCCGGCGGCGCGGGCCGCGGCGACGGCGCGGGCCTTGTTGCCGGTCAGCTCCAGGATCTCGGCGCTCGGACCGATGAATGTGATCCCGGCCTCCTCGCAGGCCCGGGCCAGATCCGGGTTCTCCGACAGGAACCCGTACCCGGGGTACACGGCGTCCGCTTCCGCCCGGCGCGCCGCCCCCACGATCTCCTCGACCGACAGATAGGCCCGCACCGGGTGGCCCTTCTGTCCGATCTGATAGGCCTCGTCGGCCTTGAGCCGGTGCAGCGAGCCGCGATCCTCGTACGGGAACACCGCCACGGTTCCGGCGCCCAGCTCATAGGCCGCACGGAACGCGCGGACGGCGATCTCTCCACGGTTCGCGACAAGTACCTTGCGGAACATCAGCGGTCCCTTCTCATGAGTGCCCCGGATCGGGCGACTGGCGAGCGTTGGTACGTCTGCACCGGCGCCGGGCCGGACCCGCGCCCTGACCACGACCGGCCGGTCCATCATCTGCCCGCCCTGGACGCTCACGTATGCATCATCGGCACCGGTGTGACGACCTCCACGCGGCCGGGAGAGGCTCGCCGGTCACGCCGGGCCTTGGGCCGGCCCCGGCGGGTCACCCGGCTCCCTCCCCCGGAGCGGCCGGGGTGACCCGGCCGGCCGGTCCGCCGCGCGGTCACCGCCGACGGTCCGAGCCGCATCCTGCGCGCGCCGGCCCCGGTGAGAGCGCCCGTGACCACCTCGACGCCCGTGCCATGACCGCCCCCGGCGGTCTACGCCCGGTCGGCGAGCCGTGGTCCGTCGCGGCGTCTTGCCGACAGGCCGCGAGCCCGGCCGGAGCGCAGACAGGCGCCGACCGTGACGGCCACAGCGGCCGTGCCGTACGCCCACGCCTGGAGCGGGAAGCCGGGCAGCAGCCGGCCGGCGAGGTAGAGAACGGTGCCCGCCAGGGTGACGGTCAGCCATTCCCAGCGGCCGTCCAGGGCGACGAGGGCGATGACGAGCAGGGAGTACCAGGGATAGCTCGGCGAGAACAGGAGCAACGCGGTGCCGGTGAGCAGCAGAGCGCCGCTCCAGGGCCGGTCCGGGTCGCCGCGGCGCCACACGTACAGCCCGACGAGCGCGAGCAGTACCGCCGCCGTCACTTCGGCTGCGGCGTCCGGCAGCAGCAGGCGCAGCAGGGCGAAGCGGCGTACGTCCCCGGGTTCGTAGCCCTCCTCGTGGAGATAACCGGGCAGATATCCGAGGACACCCGTGCCGGACACGGCGACGTAGGGCACGTAGACGAGCGCGACCGTGGCGACGGTGGCCGCCACGACGCGCAGGATCCGCGCCGGGCCGCGCTGCCCGGACAGGGCTCCGGGCAGGGCCAGGACCGGCAGGAGCTTTACGGCGATCGCGGCGCCCAGCAGCGCGCCCCGGCGGGCCCCGGCGGTCGCGGTGCCGAGCGCCAGCACCGTGCACAGGACGCCGAGGGTGTCGATATGGGCGTTGTCGACCGCCTCGAACGGCACGGCCGGGCACCAGGCCCACAACGCGGCCCGGGCCGGGGCCCGTTGCGGGTCCCCGCGTCGGCGCCCCACCGCGAGCAGGGCCACGGTGGTGCCGAACGCGAGTGCCGCGCCGCCGATCTGGAGCGGCTTGTGGCGGCTGTGCGGCGGGGAGACGGCATGGACGGCGAGGAACCAGCCCTCGGCGACAGGCGGGTAGACGGTGGGAACGGTGGGACGGTTGATACGGAGACACAGACCACTGCCTGTCTGGTGGAGACCCCAGCCCTCGCAGGCCTCCTGGGTGGGGAACAGCCAGTCGTCGCGCAGCGCGGCCAGTTCCGGTGCCGCGGGCGGGTGGGCATAGGGAGAGATGCCGGCCGCCTGGACCCGGCCGTCCCAGGCGTAGCGGTACATGTCGTCGCTGGTGCGGGGCGGCGCGGCGAGCGCGCCCAGCGCCACGGCGGCCGCACCGGCCAGCACGAGCCCGGTCGCGGTACGCGCCGGCACCTTGCGCACGGTCCACACCGCGGCGGCGAACAGGGTCCAGGCGACGCCGTAGCCGGTGAGCAGGCGGCCGGGGGCGCCGATGTCGTCGCCGGCGCGGAGGGTGCCGGCGACCACGGCGGTGAGGGCGGCGAGGAGGACCACGGTGACACCGATGGCGATCCGGGCCGTGCTGCGGTTCGCCGGTACGGCGGAGCCAGGACGCGGGTGCCGCGCGGACGTCGCGGAATCCCGCCGGCAGGCGGGGGTGGTGTCGGTCATGGGCGGCCGGGCCTTCCGGTGGCCGTGGGGCGTTCGCCGGGGTGTCCCGGCCCGGGGCGGTGGAGTTCCACGAAGGGGCGGTCCCCGGCCGTCCAGCGCCCGGTGAGGATCCAGCCCGTGGTGTCGGCGGCGTGCGCCAGCGCGGTGGTGCCGAGGCGGGCCCAGGGAAAGGGGCTGCCATGGCGGCCGTGGGCGTCCTCGACGCGGACGGTGAGACGTTCGTCCACGTCCTGTGGGGCCGCCTCGGCCAGCAGCCGTCCGCCGGGGCGGACCAGGTCGCGCAGCCGGGTCAGCAGGACGACCGGGTCGCCGCCGATGCCGACGTTGCCGTCCATCAGCAGGACGGTGCCCCAGCGGCCTTCCCTCGGCAGAGGGTCGAAGACGGATCGCCGCAGGGCGGCTCCGCCGAGACGGCGGGTCCGGGCGACGGCGGTGGGGCTGACGTCCACGCCCAGCGCCGGCCGGCCACGGGCGGTGAGGGCGGCGACCAGGCGTCCGGGGCCGCAGCCGACGTCCAGCACCGGGCCGGTGCAGCGACGCAGCACGCTCGTGTCGGCGGCGTCGGGCGCGGCGCACCAGCGCTCCACGTCCAGGAGCAGCGGCTCCTGCCCCGTGCCCGGGCACAGACGGCGCAGGTACAGCGGGCCTCGGCCCGCGCGCAGGGCGTGGACGTAGGGGTCGTCCGCCCAGGGTGCGCCCGGTTCCACGGGGGTGGGGCGAGCGGTGGAGGGCGTCGGTGTGCGGGGCGGGGCGGGCCGCGGCATCAAGGGCCGGGACATCGGAGGCTGCCGGTGCGTGCCCGGCGTGGCCGGCTCGGCCCACTCGGCGTCGGGGGACGTTCCGCCCGGTGCCGTACCGGTTGCCGTGCCCCTCACCGTACGATCTCCGCCAGCCGGTCCAGTACGGCGGCGAAGCGGGCGCCCGGTGCACAGTCGGCGGCGGCCTCGGCCGCGTCGGCGGCGGTGTCCACGTCGCGCAGCACCGGCAGGTCGCCCACCGACAGCCCCGCCGCGGCCATACGGGCCCGCTGGACCGCGCCGGTACGGTCGGTGGACATGGGCACACCCCGCACCAGAGCCCCGGCGCGGGCCGGATCGGCCAGGCCGAGCGCCCAGAACCCGCCATCGGCGGCCGGCCCGAACCAGGCGTCGTGACCGTCTTCGCCGACACCGTCGAGGAGACCGGGGGTCAGCTGGGGCGTGTCCATGCCGATCAGCAGCGCGGGACCGTCGGCGCAGTGGGTGAAGGCCGCCGCGATCCGCTCGTCCAAGCCGCCCGGTGCCTGGGGTACGACGTCGAACCCCGGGGGCAGCCAGGCGCCGGGAGCGCCGTCCAGCACGAGGACGCGGCGCCGGGCGGGGACCCGGAGCACCGTGTGGAGTGTGTCGGCGAGTGCGGCCTCGGCCAGTGCTGCCGCCTGCTGCGGGGTGTACGGCGGGGTGAGCCGGGTCTTGACCCGCCCGGGTACGGGCTCCTTGGCGATGACCAGCAGCGTGGCAGGCCCCGTGACCGTGCCCCGGCTCCGGGCGCTCATCGTCCGGCTCCGGTGACGCCGGTGACGCTCGCGATGTCCGCGGGTCCGGCGGCGGTTCTACTCGCGGGGTCCGCGGTGCGCGGTTCGCCGAGGACGGCACTCATGTCCCGCACCGCCTGCCAGGTGCCGCGCCAGGTGCCGGTGACCTTGGAACGGCCGGTGCGCGGGTGGTAGGGCACGTCGATCTCCCGGACGCGCCAGCCGGCGTCGGCGGCGCGGACCACCATCTGCAGCGGGTAGCCGGACCGCCGGTCGGTCAGGTCCAGGGCGAGCAACGTCTCGCGGCGGGCGGCGCGCATCGGGCCGAGGTCACGCAGGCGCAGCCCGGTGCGCCTGCGGATCAGCCGGGCCAGCTCCAGGTTGGCCAGCCGGGCGTGCACGGGCCAGGCGCCGAGGGCGGTGGGCCGGCGGCGGCCGAGGACCAGGTCGGCGGAGTCGTCGAGGACCGGCCCGGTGAGGGCCGGCAGCAGCGCGGGGTCGAGGGAGGCGTCGCAGTCGCAGAAGCAGACCACGTCGGCCATGGCGGCAGCGAGCCCGGCGTGGCAGGCGGCTCCGAAGCCGCGGCGCTGCTCCCGGACCACATGGGCCCCGAGGGAGCGGGCCACGTCCGCCGAGCCGTCGGTCGAGCCGTTGTCGACGACGATCGCACGCCAGCCCGGCGGGATCCGCTCCAGGACCCAGGGCAGGGCCCCGGCCTCGTCCAGGCAGGGCAGCACGACATCGACGGGCGGAGGCGAGGAGGGGGATGTCTCGATCACCCCACTCACCCTACGAACGCAGAACGAACAAAAGGGAATTGGCGACCTTACGGATCGCTGACGTCCGGCGCCGGATGGACGTACCGGAGGTCGGCGTGCCGGTCGTGGCCCCACCCGTCCCCGCACGCTTGCGCGCACCCACCGTCCTGGCAGATCGCGCGCCTGTGGCGTCCTCCCGGGTTGCTCACCTCCACCCGTCCTTACGGATCTCTGACATCGCCCGCCGCCCCGCCGGCCGGCCGGAGGACGGTGCGAGACTCGGTGGCGTGAAACGCGTACTCGTCGTGGACGACGACCCGACCGTCTCCGAGGTCGTCGCCGGTTATCTGGACCGGGCGGGCTTCGCCGTCGAGCTGGCCGCCGACGGTCCCGCCGCAGTGGCCAGCGCCGCCGTCCGGCCGCCCGACCTGGTGGTACTGGACCTGATGCTGCCCGGCATGGACGGCCTGGAGGTCTGCCGGCGCATCCGCGAGGACGGCCCCCTGCCCGTGATCATGCTGACCGCGCGCGGCGACGAGGAGGACCGCGTCCTCGGCCTGGAGGTCGGCGCCGACGACTACGTCACCAAGCCGTTCAGCCCCCGCGAACTCGTACTGCGCGTGGAGTCCGTGCTGCGCCGCGCCGGGACACGGGCGGCGGCCCGCGCCGAACCCGCGGAGCCCTGGCTGCGGGCCGGCCCGCTCGCCCTGGCCCCCGTCGCCCGGCGCGCCACCCGCGACGGTGCGGAACTTGCCCTCACCATCCGCGAGTTCGACCTGCTGGAGTTCTTCCTGCGCCACCCGGGCAGGGCGACGAGCCGCGAGGAACTCATGCGCCGGGTGTGGGGCTGGGAGTTCGGCGACCTGTCGACCGTCACCGTGCATGTGCGGCGTCTGCGCGAGAAGGTCGAGGACGACCCGGCGCACCCTCACCTCATCAGCACCGTGTGGGGGGTCGGCTACCGCTTCGACCCTCCCGAACAGACCGGCCCTGCCGAGAGCGGAGCCGACGATGGTCGGTGACACGCTGCTCATCGCCCTGTACGCCGCGATCGGCGCGGTGGCCGCCGGGCTGGGCGGCGCGGTCGCGCTGCGGCTGCTGAGACGCTGCTCGGTCGCCCTGTCGCTGGCCGTCGTCGCGGCCGTCACGGTCGCGGCGATGCTCGGGGGCACCCTTCTGGTGGCCTGGGCGATGCTCCTGTCGGACCACGACCTGTGGGTCGTGACGACCGTGTGCGCCATGGCCGCGGTCGTCTCCCTGGCGGTGGCGCTCGTCCTGGGCCGCAGCGTCGTGCGGGGCAGCCGGGCCCTGGCCGAGGCCACCCGGGCCCTCGGCGACGACGGGAGCTTCACCCCGCCCGCCGCCGCCCCCACCGCCGAACTCGCCGAGCTGAGCCGTCAGCTCGCCGCCACCAGCGCCAAGCTCACCGCCTCCCGGGAACGGGAGCGGGCCCTGGAGGCCTCCCGCCGCGAACTGGTCGCCTGGATCTCCCACGACCTGCGCACCCCGCTGGCCGGACTGCAGGCGATGACCGAGGCCCTGGAGGACGGCGTGGTCGAGGACCCCGCCGTCTACCACACCCGGATCAGCGCCGAGGTCGAGCGCATGAGCGGCATGGTCAGCGATCTGTTCGAACTCTCCCGCATCCAGGCCGGGGTGCTGGCCCTGTCGCCCACACGGATGTCGGTCTACGACCTCGTCGGCGACGCCATCGCGGGCGCCGACGCGCTGGCCAGGGAGCACGGGGTACGGCTCGTCGGGGACGGGGTCGAGCCCGTGCCGGTCGAGGTCGACAGCCGTGAGATGTCCCGCGTCCTGGCCAATCTGCTCGTCAACGCCATCCGCCGCACCCCCGCCGACGGCACCGTCGCCGTCTGTGCCTGCCGGGTGGCCGACAGCGTCGTGCTGTCGGTCACCGACGGCTGCGGCGGCATCCCGCCGGAGGACCTGCCCCGGGTCTTCGACACCGGCTGGCGCGGCACCCACGCTCGCACCCCGCCGGCCGGGGCCGGGCTCGGCCTGGCCATCGTGCGCGGCATCGTGGAGGCTCACCGCGGCCATGCCGCCGTACGCAACGTCCCGGGCGGCTGCCGCTTCGAGGTCCGCCTTCCGGCCGCGGGTTGAGGCCCCGTACGGCAGCCGGGCGCGGCAGCGCAACGTCAGCCGTCACGCAGTGGCGCCCCCGCGAACCCCGTCATCCCCTCGGCGAAGGTGACCTGCGGCTTCCAGCCCAGTTCCGCGCGCAGCCGCTGCGAGGAGGCGGTGATGTGGCGGACGTCGCCGAGTCGGTACTCTCCCGTGACGACCGGCATCGGACCGCCGTGCGCCGCGGCGAGCTTGGCCGCCATCTCCCCCACCGTGTGGGGCTCGCCGCTGCCGACGTTGTACGCCCGCAAGGTCCCCTTCGGCAGCCCGTCCACCGCGCCCAGCACCGCGAGGTTGGCCGCGGCGACATCCCGTACGTGGACGAAGTCGCGCCGCTGGCCGCCGTCCTCGAAGACGCGCGGGGCTTCGCCGCGCGCCAGCGCGGAACGGAAGAGCGAGGCAACGCCCGCGTAGGGAGTGTCGCGCGGCATTCCGGGCCCGTACACGTTGTGGTAGCGGAGCGCCGCCACCCGCCCGCCCGTGGCCCGCGCCCACGCGGCGGCGAGATGCTCCTGGGCGAGCTTGGTGGTGGCGTAGACATTGCGCGGGTCGGCGGGCGCCTCCTCGTCCACCAGGCCGGCGGCGAGGGGAGCGCCGCAGCGCGGGCAGGGTGGTTCGAAGCGTCCCGCGTCCAGGTCCGCCGCCCGGCGCGGCCCCGGCCGGACGGGGCCGTGGGCCGGACATGCGTAGCTCCCCTCGCCGTAGACCACCATGGAGCCGGCCAGCGCCAGCCGACGCACCCCTGCCGCCGCCATCCCGGCGAGGAGCACCGCGGTGCCCAGGTCGTTGCAGCTCACATAGTCGGGCGCGTCGGCGAAGTCCTTGCCCAGGCCGACCATGGCGGCCTGATGGCACACGGCATCCACTCCGCTCAGGGCATCGGCCACGGCTGCCGCGTCCCGGACATCCGCCTGCCGCCATTCGGCCTCCGGGGGCGGGGACGGCACGGTGCGGTGGGCGGCGGGCAACACGGCGTCGAGGACGCGCACCGCGTGCCCGGCGTCCAGGAGGGCGTGGACGATGTGCGAGCCGATGAAGCCCGCGCCTCCGGTGACCAGGATCAACATGCCACCGACCGTAGGGCCGCACACCCGGCCGCGGGCCGCTCCGCGCCCGGACGTCAGGGGTTCGTAAGCCTTCCGCCCGATGTGGAGGTCAACGGCGTCGGCCACGCCGGTCCTGGCGTGCCCCTGGCGGGCGCCGCCGGCTGCGGACGCACCCGCGGGCGGCCGTCAGCAGCGCTGTCCCCGTCGCTACGGCGACGAGCACCAGCAGCCAGTTGCGCGGGTAGTCCAACGGCAGCACCGAGGAGTTGGCGGTCGCCCCGGGGCGCACGAGCACCGGCAGCGCCACCGCCGTCAACGCGCCCGCGACCGTCAGCGCCCCGCGCACCGGGCCCCGCCCGCCGCCGCGCACCAGTAGCAGCCCGGCGAGCAGCACCAGCGGGGCGATCACCACGTCATGGAGCACCAGTGCTCCACCCAGCCAGACCAGCACCCCCGTCGGATCGCCCGTGTCCGACAGCAGAAAGGCGCCGATGCTCATGAGCACAGCGCCGGCCAGGCCCGTCAGGATCCGCATCACCTTCACGACAGCACCTCCAGCCGTCCGACCCACTTGGTCTGCAGCACACCGGGCCGGTTGGGCGCGATGACACGGGCCGGGTAACCGTGGTCGGGGGCGAGTTCCCGCCCGTTCAAGCGCAGCGCGAGCAGGGTCAGCGGGTCACGGGCGTATACGTGCCCCATCTCCGACACCCGGTATCCGCCCCGGAGTTGCAGCGACACCACCCGAACCCGCGCGTGCGGCGGGGCGCCCGCCCGGTCCAGCAGATCCCTGACCCGCACGCCCGTCCAGTGGGCCGATGTGCTCCAGCCCTCCACGCAGGCGATCGGCAGATCGACCTCGTACTGCGGCATGACGCGCAGCTCGTCCAGGGTGAGGACATAGGGGCGCGGGCCGGAGACCACCAGCCGGTAGTGCTCGGCCGCGATCCGGCCGACCCCGGCTGCGGCGGCGGTCCGGTTGACCGGCAGGCCCTGCGGGCCGTGGTCCGGCTGGCGGGGCGCGAGCAGATCGAGGTCCTTCAGCGGGGTGAGGGACTGGCCCACGGTGGTCAGGGTGACCGCTCCGACCGCCGCGCCCACGCCGGCCAGCAACGAGCGCCGGTCGACGGCGTCCTTCTCGGGCAGGGCGAGCGTTCCCGGCGACCGCCGGGTCCAGTTGGCCCGGATCTCCGAGGCCTTGACCGCCAGGTGCAGCAGCAGCGCACCGGTCGCCAGCCACGCCATCGCGTAGTGCACCGGCACGAACGAGAACGGCCAGGGATACCACTGCACCGTGTTCAGCAGCCCGGTGCCCACCTCGAACACGGCTGCCGCCACCAGCACGCCCACCGACAGCCGCTCCAGCGCATGACGCACCGACCGCACGGGCGGCCATGCGTACAGGCGCGGATACACCGTCCACAACTTGGCGAGCAGCAGCGGGATCGCGGCGATGCCGGAGGCGACATGAAGTCCCTGGGTGAGGCGGTAGCCCCAGGTGGGGCGGCTCGGCAGCTCGTCGGCCGCCCAGGAGGGCGGGTGCTGCAGGACGTGGCTGACCAGGCCGGTGACGAAGCACACCGCGAACGCAAGCCCCAGCCACCGGCCGATCGCGGTCGCCGTGCGGGCGTCGTGCAGCCTGCCCCTGAACACGGGGGGAAAGAAGCGCTGTTCCATGCCTCCATCCCACCCGCCACGACGCCGCGTCGGAATGTCCGGGCTCCTTACGGAACAGGGACGTCTGACCCGAGTACGCCTCCTCGGGCCCCGCCTGCCGGGAACCAACCCCGCCCTTGTGTCGGGCTGTCGCCCTTTGTCTCATGTACTGGCCCTGGCTTTCGGCGCTGCTGCCGGACAGCACCAGGCAGGGCAGGGCATGGAGCGGCGCCGAGGGCACCTTGGCCTCTTCCAGCAGCAGGTGGGCGTTGGTACCGCCGATGCCGAAGCTGCTGACGGCCGCCACGCGTGGCCGGCCGGCCGGCCACGGCCGGGCCTCGGTCGGGATGGAGAACGGTATCTCGGCGCCGATCTGCGGGTTGAGACGGTGGAAGTCGACGGTGGGCGGGATCACGCCGTGATGGACCGCCAGGGCGGCCCGCACCAGGCCGACCACTCCGGCGGCCGCGCCCAGATGGCCGATCTGGCTCTTCACCGACGACAGCGCGCAGTGGTCCGACGGGCCGAGGTCCAGGGCCTGACGCAGCGCACCCACTTCCACCGGGTCGCCGAGCCGGGTGCCGGTGCCGTGTGCCTCGACGTACCCGACGTCGGCACCGGATCGGCCGCTGCGCCGCAGGGCGGCGCGGATCACCTCGCGCTGGCCGGCCAGCGAGGGGGCGCTGTAGCTGAGCTTGTCGGCGCCGTCGTTGTTGAGGGCCGAGCCGGTGACGACCGCGTAGACGGTGTCGCCGTCACGCCGTGCGAGCCGCAGGGGTTTCAGCACCACCACACCGACACCGCTGGCGCCGATGGTGCCGCCGGCGTCGTCGCTGAACGGCCGGCAGTGTCCGTCCGGGGAGAAGATGTGACCATCCGGTACGGACCGTGCCGGAACTGTTCGCGGAACAGGTCGCTCGCACCCCCGACGCCGTCGCGGTCATCCATGCGAACCGGCGGCTCACCTACGCACAGCTGGACGCTGCCGCGACCCGCCTCGCGGACCGGCTGCACGGCAAGGGCGTCGGCCCGGGAAGCCTCGTCGCGGTGCGGGCGAGCCGGACGGAGCGGCTTCTGGTCGGCCTGCTCGGAGTCCTCAAGGCCGGGGCCGCCTACCTTCCGCTCGACGCGGAATACCCCGCGGAACGGCTCGACTTCATCGTCGAGGACTCCCGCGCCGTCCTCACGCTGGGGGACGCCGAACTCGAAGCCGCCATCGAGGATCCCGGCACGGCCGACGGGACCGCCGCCACGCCACCGGCACCGCACGACCTGGCCTATGTGATCTACACCTCCGGCTCGACCGGCCGCCCCAAGGGGGTGCGGATCGACCGGAGACCGGGTGCGCCGACGCGGCGACGGACGGCTGGAGTTCCTCGGCAGGATCGACGGCCAGATCAAGCTCAGGGGCTACCGGATCGAGCTTGGCGAGATCGAGTCCCGGCTGCTCGCCGTGCCCGGAGTGGACCAGGCCGCCGCCATGGTGCGGGAGGACAGGCTGGTCGGCTACGTCGTCGGGGGCGCGGACGCGGGCGAACTCCGGCGCGCTGGCGGCGTCGCTGCCGGCGTACATGGTGCCCGAGGCGTTCGTCGCCCTCGACGCCCTGCCGACCACGCCGAACGGCAAGCTCGACCGGTCGGCGCTGCCGTCCCCGCCGGAGGCGGCATCCCCGGCCTCGGCGAACTCCGGGAGCCTGCTCGAAACGGTACGGCAGATCTGGTGCGAGGTGCTCCGGATCCCCGAGCTGGCGGACACCGAGGATCTCTTCGACCTCGGTGGTCACTCGATCACGATGACCCAGATCTCGGTGAGGATCCTCGACCGGCTGGGAGTCGAGGTTCCGCTGTACGCGTTCTTCGACGCCCCGACCGTCCGGGGCATGACCGCGGTGGTCGCCGACCTGCGCGCGCAGGGGTGACCGTCCGGCCGAGGCCCGCCGTGCGGACGGAAGAAGGCGGGCAGCGCCTCAGACGGCCTCTGCCTTGGGCCTCCGGCCGGACGCATCGAGGAGCTGCCAGTCGCGCGGTGTCATCCCGTAGGCCACGCGGAAGGCGCGGCTGAAGTGGCTGGGACTGACGAATCCCCAGCGTCGAGCGACGGCCGCCACGCCGCCCCCACGCTCCGGGCTCCTCAGGAGTTCCCGTCGGCACCGCTCCAGGCGCTGCATGCGGATCCAGCCGCTCACCGAGGTCCCCTCGGGCTCGAACAGCTTGTGCAGGTAGCGGACCGACACGAAATGCGCCGCGGCGATGCTGGACGGTGACAGCTCCGGGTCGGAGAGGTTTCGCCTGATGTGGTCCTTCACCCGCACCAGCACGGCTGCGCCGGGGCCGGACTCCGGAGAGTCGAAGCGACCGCACCGCTCGGCGATGAACAACGCGAGCAGGTCCAGCCCGGTGGTCGCGAACCGGCGGCCGAGGCTGTCGTTCTCGTTCTCCTGGTGGCGCGCCAGACACGCGAAGTAGGTCGCCACCAGGCCGGCGCTTCCCACGTCGCCGGCGAAGGCGGTCGCGGTGAGTGTCCGCAGATCCTCGTCCCGCACGCCGAGCGCCTGCCGAGGGAAATGGAAGGAAGTGAAGGAGAATTCACGGTCAACCCTCTTCCTGAAGCTGCGGGAAGAATCGGACAGGGAGAATTGACCAGGTTCTATCAGGGATTCCCGCCCGTCTTGTTCCTTGAGTGCGGTGCCCCGCCACTGGAAACTGAGGGTCAGGAACTCCTCATCCTGTCGGGCAATGTGCCGACTGGTGCGCGTGACTGTTTGCGGTCCCGCTTTCACGTGAGCGATCCGCAGGGGGCCGAGCTGCGTGCTGACAAGCGTTCCGGGCGACGGCTCCTTCTCCAGGAACTCGACGTCGAGCGGTATGAAGGTGCTTGAGACCACATCGCGCCAGCGCTCCGCCCGGTCGGAGGGGGAGAGCGGCGCTGTGGAAAGGGCGGTGGACACCTGGCTTCCTCACAGTGAACCCTTCTCGGTAATTTGTCGTGACGCTTCGTGATCTTCAGGCTGTGCGGTCGTGTTCCAGCTGCAGGAGGACGAGGGCCGCTCGGGCGATG
>NZ_JBSFXK010000057.1:0-47388 GCF_053595355.1 Streptomyces sp. NPDC002513
ACCAGCGGCAGCGGTCTGGCCGCAGGATCGATCCTGCTGCTCGGCGGCCTCGGGGCGGGCGCCTACATGCTGCGCCGCCGCAACGCCTCCGGCACCACGGGAGCCTGACCGGCTCACCCCTCACCGGCAGCCGTACGGTCACGGTCGCGAGCTGCTGTCGCTCCAGGAAACGGCGACAGCAGCCGCGGCCGTCGTGCCGCCACCGACGCCGGTGCCCGTGCCGGCTGACGATCGATCCGCCGTTTGCCTGACCGCCGCCCCCGCTGATGAACAGGCGCACTTCCATGACCTCCTCATCGCCGGCTCCCACGGACCAGCTCCCCGCCGCTGCCACCCGTACCGTCAACCGCGCCCTGCTGGGGCCGGCCGCGGCCGTCGCACTGGGCGGCCTGCTCATCCACCACTCACTGACACCCCCCGCCGATCCCAAACCCCCGGCCCCGTCCGCTGCCGCCCTCCAGCCGGTGGCCGGTCCGCCGCCCGCCGCCCTCCCCTCGGTCCAGCCCGCTCCCAGGACGACCGCACCCTCCGTCCTCCAGGCGCTGCCCCGGTCGGCACCGAAACGGATCGTCATTCCCCAGATCGGTGTGGACGCCCCCTTCACCGACCTCTCCCTCGACGCCTCGGGACATCTGAAGCCGCCACCCGCGAACGACAGGAACCTGGCGGGCTGGTACAAGGACGGCGCCTCACCCGGTGAACGAGGCACGGCGATCGTGGCCGGCCACGTCGACACCACCACCGGGCCCGCCGTCTTCGTCTTCCTGCGTTTCCTCAGACCCGGCAACACCATCGACATCACCCGAGCCGACGGCACCACGGCCCGCTTCCAGATCGACACCGTCGAAACCTTCAGCAAGGCCCGCTTCCCCGACAAGCGGGTCTACGCCAACGCTCCCACCCCCCAGCTACGCCTCATCACCTGCGGCGGTTCCTACGACCGAGCCGCCCACGAGTACCTGTCCAACACCGTCGTCTTCGCCCACCTGAGCACGCCCTCGCACCCCCAGAGCACCACCACACCCACGGCACCCACCGCGCCTCCCACGCACACGACGCCCACCACGCCCGCCGTGCCCACGGCCCCCACCCTCCCGACCGCACCCATCGTCCCCACCGTCCCGACCGCACCCACGGTGCCCGCCGCACCGGTCGCCCCGACGGCCCCCACTGTGCCCAAGGCGCCCGCCGTACCCGCTGTGCCTGCCGTGCCTGCCGTACCCGCCGCTCCGGCCACGTCCCGCCCACGGCCGTCGCTTCCCACGGCGGCCCCGGGGCACTCGGGCGGCCCTGCCGTGGGGTCGGTCCGGACGGTGCGTCCCGGCCTCACAGGGTTGTTCAGGAGCAGTTGGAGGTACACCCGGCCGTGAGGCCTCCGCCCGCGCGATGTCCCGCGACGGCCCAGGACGGCCGGGACGGCCGGGACGGCCGTTCACCCGCCGATGATGTTCACCGAACGCGCGACCACCAGGGCCAGGGTGAGCAAGGAGATCGACGCCTGCGCCGCCATCAGCAGCTTCGCCCAGCGGGACAGGGGCATGGTGTCGGTGGGACTGAAGGCGGTGGCGTTGGTGAAGGACACGTACAGGTAGTCGGCGAACGCCGGCTCCCAGTCCGCCTGCGTCATTTCCCCGCTCTGCATCTGAGGGAAGAGGAAGTCGGTGTAGTCGTTGCCGCCTTCGGCACGCGCCACAGGTCCGCCCCGGTCCCACTCCCAGTACCAGAGCGCGAAGACGATGACGTTGGTCAGCCAGATGGCCGCTGCCGTCATCAGCAGTGTGCCGGCGTCGCTTCCCTCGGAACCGCGCACCAGACCCCTGATCAGGAGCACCGCGGACCATCCGTTGGCCAGGCTGACGATGGCGGCCAGCGTCAGCCCGCCGCCGCGCAGCAGCGAGGTCGTCCGTTTCCTACGGGAAGCCGGGAAGAGCAGGACCAGCAGAAGCAGTTCGAGCGCGGGCAGCAGCCAGGCCGGCTGGAAGGCCAGCCGCTCGGGGAGCAGCAGTTGCAGGGCGACCGCGCCGAGCACCGCCGCGGTGACGGCCCAGCGCGACTCGGCGCTCGTGGGCCGACGCCAGGCCGGCTCAGCCGGCTTCTCCAGGGCCGCTTCGAGCAGTTGCTCCATCCGCGCGAGTCGCTCCTGCAGAGCTCTGACCTCTTCGTCCACGCAACCCAGTGTGCCGTGAGGCGGCGAGAACCGTCAGGGGACTCCAGCGAGAGATGGGGCGGCACTTGCGGAGCCGGCGAGCCCGGCATGCACCGCCCTCGTCACCAGCCGCGCGGGGGCAGCGACCCCCGGAACGGCGTCACTGCGGCAGCGAGCCCGGGGGAAGCGCGGAGTTCTGCCGTGCCTGCGCGGGGGGAGTGAACAGGTCCAGCCGGGAAGGGCTGGGTGGCTGCCCCGTCCGCATGACTGCTTCCAGCTCGCGACGTATGTGCTCGGCTGCGTCGCGGACTCGCGCGGGCACATCACCGCGCTCGGCTACGAGCCGGTGATAGATCGGGGCATCCTGGAACACGTGCAACGACACCTTCCTGTCAGCGGTTTACAGCCGTATGGGCGAATGCCGAGTGTACGGGCAGTCACCGGCATCACGGCCACGCCATGTGCCGCCCGGCCGGCCCCTGGCCGTGCCTCGGCCTGACCGACCCGACCATCCGGCGGGGGCAGGCCCTGGTGCCCCGTGCTGTGGGTCAGTCCGGTGGCGAGCGAGGCGACGGTGGGGTACTTCCACCCGAAGGCGTACGCGGGTTTGATGCCCCGTCCTGTCCCAAGGCGGGTGCGCAGTTCCTTGGACAGCAGCGTCGATCATGTGCCGGTGCCATCACGGAGCCCGTTCGGCTTCGCCGCGCGGCAGCCCGTCCAGCAGCCCGGGAGAAACCCGCCGGCGGGCCCGCCTGAACCGATCGACAGAGCCGGGCTGTCAGTGCCGGGTGGGAGACTGCCTCGCATGATCGAACCGAATCCGAAAGCGGACCTTCTCCGATATCTGCAAGACGCGCGTGATGCCCTGGTGTGGAAGCTCGACGGGCTCTCGGAGTACGACATCCGCCGCCCGCTGACCCCCACGGGCACGAACCTGCTGGGGCTGGTCAAACATGTCGCCGGCGTGGAGCTGGGGTACTTCGGCGACACGTTCGGGCGGCCGTTCTTCGACGAGGAGCCGCCGCCCTGGTGGTATACGCAGGATGCGGAACCCAACTCGGACATGTGGGCCACGGCGGAGGAGTCACGCGAAGACATCGTCGGACTGTATCGCCAGGCGTGGGAACACTCCGACAGCACGATCGCGACGCTCACGCTCGATGCGATCGGCCGCGTCCCGTGGTGGCCGCAGGAGCGTCGAGAGGTGACACTGCACCACATCGTGGTGCGCGTGATCTCCGATACCCAGCGGCACGCCGGCCACGCCGACATCGTGCGAGAGCTCATCGACGGAGCCGTCGGATCTGCGCAGGGCAAGGACACCATGCCACCAGGCGATCAGGCATGGTGGGAGAGCCACCGGAGCCGACTGGAACGCGTGGCGCGAGAGGTCAACGGCTGACCTCGCCCTGCCACCGCCGACCCCATCGGCTCCGGGGTCGGCCATGCCGCACCCTTCAGACGGCTTCCTCCTGCTCAGCCTGTGCCTGCGGACTCAGCGGGCCCCGAGGCGATTCAGAAGCAGCACCGCTGAATCCGATGAGAAGGAGCTATTGGACTTCAGGATCACGCGGAGGCAGGGTGGGTATGTCCCCTCTCTCCCGGCGGGGACACCCTTCACCGAACCATCCGGAGATCACCCGATGAACCACGTCGCGGATCCTGAGCGTTACCACGGCACCATGCGCTACCGCCGCACCGGGCGCTCAGGGCTCGACCTTCCCGTCCTGTCCCTCGGCTACTGGCACAACTTCGGGGACGACAGGCCGTTCGAGACGCAGCGCGAGATCGCGCTGCGCGCCTTCGACCTCGGGATCACCCACCACGACCTCGCCAACAACTACGGCCCGCCCTACGGCTCCGCGGAGATCAACTTCGGGCGCCTGATGAAGCAGGACCTCGCGCCGTACCGGGACGAGCTGGTGATCTCCACCAAGGCCGGCTGGGACATGTGGCCCGGCCCCTACGGCCAGGGCGGCGGCTCCCGGAAGTACGTCCTCGCCTCGCTCGACCAGTCACTGCGCCGCATGGGGCTGGACTACGTGGACATCTTCTACTCCCACCGCCTCGACGCCACCACCCCGCTCGAGGAGACGATGGGCGCGCTCGACACCGCGGTGCGCCAGGGCAAGGCCCTCTACGTCGGCATCTCCTCCTACGACACCCAGCGCACCCGTGAGGCGGCCGCGATCCTCCGGGAGCTGGGCACCCCGCTCCTCATCCACCAGCCGTCCTACAGCATGGTCAACCGCTGGATCGAGACCGAGGGCCTGCTCGACGCCGCCCAGGAGGAGGGTTTCGGGGTCATCGGCTTCACGGCGCTGGCCCAGGGTCTGCTCACCGGCCGCTACCTCGACGGCGTCCCGGAAGGCTCGCGTGCCGCGCAGGGCACGTCGTTCGACACCGCCTGGCTGTCGGAGGACATGATGCACCGGCTGCGCGCCCTCAACGACATCGCGGCGCGCCGGGGGCAGACCCTCGCTCAGATGGCGCTCGCCTGGGCCCTGCGGGACGAGCGCGTCACCTCGCTCGTCATCGGCGCCTCCCGCGTCGAGCAGCTCGAGCAGAACGTCGCCGCGCTGGAGAATCCCGACTTCAGCAGCGAGGAGCTGGCCGAGATCGACAAGTTCGCCGCCGACAGCGGCGTGGACCTGTGGCGGGACGCCCGTCTGGGGAATCTGGGCTGAAACGGGCCGGGTGCCGACCGGCCGTGGTCGTGGTCGCGCCTCCGCGGCCCCACCCCGGCCCTCGAGCCACGGCTCGCGGACACCGCAACACCCGCCGTGTGAACGGGTATTGACGCGGACGGTCCGCCCGCTGCCCACCGACGGTGAGCGAGGGGCAGTGGGCGGGAGCGGCTCTGCGATGGGAAGATGAAGACTCCGGAAGGGCCTTCGCGAAGTGCGAGATCCGGGTGCACGCCCTGATCGCCGAGTGCATGGTGGTCGGCGACGGCAAGTCCTTCGTCGGTGCCCTGGTGACCATCGACGAGGAGTTCCTGCCGCGCTGGGCCGAACAGAACGGCAAGCCCAAAAGAGCGTCCCTGGCGGACCTCCGCGACGACCCCGATCTGCTCGCCGAGATCCAGCGCGCGATGGACGACGGCAACGCCGCGGTGTCCAAGGCCGAGTCCGTGCGCAAGTTCCGCATCCTGGACCACCAGTTCACCTGGGCCTCCGGCCATCTGACGCCGTCTCTGAAGCTCAAGCGCAACGTGGTGCTCCGGGACTTCGCCGACGAGATCGAGGCCCTCTACACCACCTGAGCAAGACGACGTCCGTCGCTGACAGCCGGCACGGGGAAGCCCTCGGGGAGCGCCCCGAGGGCAGTTTCGTGCGACCCGGGGACCAGGTGGGCGCCCGTCTTCACTCTGAGGCACGAAGCCGTGCGCTCGCGAGGCGTTGACGGCCCCTCACGTCCCTACCGTGGCAGCGACGGGAATCGCGTCATGCCCGACCGGCCGGGCACCCAGCACCGAGAGAGGCACCGAGCATGCAGCTACGTCGCGCACTGACCGCCGCAGCGGTGGGGACCGCTGCACTCACCACGGCAGCGACGATGAGCATCGGCTCGGCCGCCGCGGCCGTACCCCCCTTGACCTCGGCGTCCTTCGTCGCCCATCTGGACCTCGCCGAAGGGCAGCAGCCGGAGAACCTCACCGCGCTCCCCGGCGGCGCCACCGCGGTCACCTTCGCCTTCTCCCGTCAGGTCGCCGTGATAGGCCGCTCCGGTGACGTACACGTGCTGGCAACGCTGCCCGCCCCGCCCGCGGGCAGCCGTACCCCCGTGCTCGGATCCCCCTTCCTCGGCGGGATCGTCCAGGACCGCCACGGCACGCTCTACTTCCTCTACGCCACCGGCACCGACGCGCTCACCGGCGTGTGGAAGCTTCGTCCGGGCGGCCGCCCGGAGCACATCGCCGCTCTCCCGGCCGACGGTCTGCCCAACGGTCTCACCCTCGACGAGCACAGCGGACAGCTGTACGCCGCCGACTCCGTACTCGGCAAGATCTGGCGCGTCCCCACCTCGGGTGGCACCGCCCGCGCGTGGACGGCCGACTCCCTCCTCACCCCCGACGGCTTCCTGGGAGCCAACGGCATCAAGGTCCACCGTGGGGCCGTCTGGGTGAGCAACCTCGACCGCGGAACGCTGCTCCGCATCCCGATCCGGCACGACGGCGCCGCGGGCACGCTCCGCACCGCCGCCACGGGACTGACCGGAATCGACGACTTCGCCTTCACGGGACACGGCGACCAGCTCCTCGCGGCGCTGAACGCCGGCAACCAGGTGGCCCTCGTGTCCGGCGACGGCAGCCACACCATCGTCCTGGACCACGCCGACGGCCTGCAGAACCCCACCTCCCTCGCGGTCCACGGGGACACGGTGTACGTGGCCGACGCCGCCTACCTCACCCAGCAGGACCCGAACCTCCTTACCGCCCGCATCCGTGCCGGCGCCCCCACCCGGTGATCCACCGGTCAACGAGAGGAATCCCCCATGAGCAACAGCCAGCCCACGCCCGAGGGCACGGCATTCGCCCCGGAGCAGTTCCTCGTCGTCCCCGCGAGGACGTTCGAGGACCTCAAGGTGGGTGAGGTGTTCCGAGCCCCGAGCCGGACCCTGACCGACGCCCACGCCTCGGCGTTCCAGGCCGTCTCCGCCGACAACCATCCCATCCACTACGACGTCGAGTGGGCCCGCAGGCACGGCCACAGCGCCCCCGTCGTCCACGGACTTCAGGTCCTCGCCTTCACGGCACCCGGCGCGACCCTGTTCCCGCACGTCATCGGCGAGGTCTTCGTCAGCTTCCTGGAGTTGTCCTGCTCCTTCACCGGCGAGGTCCACGCCGGCGACACCCTCTACCCCGCACTGACCATCACCGCCCTGGAGCCCCAGGGAGAGACCGGTGTGGTCGTGACCGCGGCCACCGTGCACAACCAGCGGGGCGAACTCGTCCTGTCCGGTCAGCACAAGTACCTGCTGCGCCGATAACCGTCGGCTCTCGGATCACGCCCTCCCCACGGCGGCGTACCGGTTCGACCGGTACGCCGCCGTGGGCGCACACCAGAAAGAAGGGAACAACCATGAGATGGCGTTCTGTTCTCCCCTTGGCTGCCGTCGCGCTGGTCGCCTCGCTCGTAGCCGTCCCGGCCGAGGCGACGCCATCGCCCGCAGCCGCCACGTCGTCGGCGAGCCGCCAGGTCTCGGTCGGCCCTGAGTACGACACGACCCACGTGTATGTCACACCCGGGTCGCTCCAGGCGTTCGTGACGAGTTGGCAGAGCACCTTCGGCGGTACGAACACCCAGCCGGTGCTCACCACGGTCACCCCCACACCCAGCCGGACCGTGTCGGAACTGGTCTTCTCCCCGGTCGGCACGCTGTCGGTCTTCGACTTCCAGACTCCGATTCCCTACCCCTTCGGGGTGGAACGCACCGGCTGGCTGACCACGGATATCGACGACGCCGTCAAGTCGGCGCGGTCGGCGGGTGCCGACGTCGAGGTGACCCCGTTCGACGATCCCATCGGCAAGGACGCGGTCATCGAGTTCCCCGGCGGGATCCACACCCAGCTCTACTGGCACACCACCCCGCCGCACTACGCGCCCCTGGCGACCGTGCCGGAGAACCGGGTCTACGTCTCGCCCGACGCGGTGTCCGACTTCCTGCGGTCCTACCTCCGCTTCACCCGGGGTCACATCACGTCGGACAACCACAAGGCGGACGGCGCCGCGATCGGTCTGCCCGGGACGACCTACCGCCGGATCGCGCTCGAGTCGGGATTCGGCAAGACCGTGGTGACCGTCACGGACGGCCATGTGCCGTACCCCTTCGGCCGTGAGGTGACCGGATACGAGGTGACCGACCTGACCGCGACCCTGGCCAAGGCCCGGTCGGCCGGCGCCACCGTGCTCTGGGGACCGGTCACGACGGGCGGACGGGACAGCGCCCTCGTGCAGTTCCCGGGCGGCTACATCGCCGAGATCCACGACACCGCACAGGACTGACACGGCCCTGTCGCCGCCTCCTCGGTCTCCCTGTCTCGTCCATGAGGGCGAGGCAGGCCCCGGCCGATCCTGACGAGCCGACGGAAACCGGCGAGTGAGCTACGCCTGATGCCGACGGCCGTCCTCGTCGGGCGCGGCGTCGGCTTCCGTTTGCCGCTGAGCCGGGGGCTCGTCGGCCAGTGTCATCTCGACCCCGCCGACGACACCCGACGACCAGTTGAAGAGGAAGGCGACCAGCGTCGCCAGCGCGGTGGTCAGGGCCACCTCCGCCGCCACGATGACGATGACGAGGCCGAGGGTGGTCTCCCAGCCCAGCGACGCCACCGGTTCCTGGCCCAGCACGCTCAGCATGATCGTCACCACCGCCGCGGCCACGATCGTGCACAGGCCCAGGCCCGCCGACACCAGCAGGCTCGTCGTCATCACCGACCAGGGATCGGCTTGGGATATCCGCAGCCGTACCTTGCGCCATTGCGGTGCGCGGCCGGTGACCGGCGGCCACCGGCGACGCCGCTCGGCGGATATCGCGGATGCCTCTGGCACTCCGTCGTCCTCATGACCGGCGGGCGGGGATGCCTGCCGGTCCCGTCGCTCCGGTGGCCCGTCCGCCGCGCAGCGGCCGGTGGTCGGGCGGTGCGGGTGGTGCGGCTCCGTGGTGCCGGGTGCCGGCGGGTGCGCCGATGGCGGGTCGTACGGCGTGGCGGTGTCTTCCCCGGGTTGCCGCTGTCCGGAATTCGTGGGGCGCTCGCTCTGGCTCATGCCATCCTCCTCGTGCCTCACGCAACGGCTCCGCGCCAGCGGCGGACTACGCCCGGGTCAGGCAGGCGACGTCTGCGATACGGTTCAGGCGCCCTCAGCCGTCCGCCCGGACACCGCCCTTGGCCACGGATGCGATGTGGTGGCCCGTGACGCGGCCGATCTCGTGCCAGAAGGGCCTGGCCGTCAGATACGCGCCGAGCCCCGACAGCACGCCGAGGGAGACATCGACACTGAGCCGGCCCTGCTTGGCCCAGTAGACGTCCTGCAGGTCCAGCAGCAGGGCGAACTCGTCGCAGATCAGCGCGGTCCCGCAGCCGTAGGCGGCCGCCACCGCGGGATGTCCGACGGCCCGCTCGTCCCCGCGTACCGCGATCAGTCCCAGACCGGCGAGCGTGGCGATCCCGAAGTTGTAGTGGTGCAGGTGCTCGCCGCCCGCGGAGAGGTTTCCCCAGGGCAGCCATCCGCCCCGGATGCCATGGGTGATGACCCGCACGGTGGCGAAGGTGACCCCGAAGGACAACCATGTGACCAGCAGCGAACGCTGCACCGGGGTGAGATGCCGGTCCGCTGCCTGTCGCCACCGCCGTACGAGAGGCGGCCCGACCGGGCCCCGGCGGCGGATGGTGGTGGTGCGCATGGTCGACGGCCTCCCATGCCGAACGGGCACTGCGCACGACGACGCGGCGCCCGGTGCCGTCCCCCACCGAGATGCGATTCAGACACTATGTGCACACCCGTGGTTCCGCATCTCAGGGCGGAGCAGGGGTTCGCTTCACGGCAGGACGGCGTCCATGGACGGAGCTGTTGGCCGGTGAGCGAGGGAGGCGCGGCGGGGAAGCAGGCAGGTGCCGGCACGCCGTCGGGGATTGTCGATGCGGCCGCTTCCGCTAGCACAGCACGGCAAGCGCTCCGGGCAGTACCCGGGCCGTGACGGGGAGGTCCGCATCGACCTCGCCGTCGGCGCCGTAGGGAACACCCCGGTCCGCCTCGATGCGGACCTCTGCGCCCCGCACGATCCGCACCTCCCGCCGGTGGACGTGCGCCCCCGACTTCAGCTCGTTCATCAGGGTGAAGAAGAGCCGGCGCGGCGCCTCGCGGATCATCACCACGTCGAGCAGTCCGTCGTCGACGCGGGCGTCGGGGGCGATGATGCGGCCGGAGCCGTAGTAGGCGGAGTTGGCGGCGACGACGGTGTAGCCGCGGTGCGTCCGTTCCTCGCCGTCGACGGTGACCCGGTAGGCGGCCGGGCGCCAGGTGGCGACGGCCCGCAGTCCGCCCGCGTAGTAGGAGGCGGCGCCCCTCAGGAGGGTGGAGCGGTTGGCGTGGCGGTTGGCGAGCGCGTCGACGCCCGCGTACACGCTGCCGAGGGCGACGGTGCGGCCGTGGGCGGACTCCACTTCGATGGTGTCGACGGAGCGGGGGGCGTGGTGGAGCAGAACCCGGGCCAGTGCGTCCGGTTCGGTGGGCAGGCCGAGCGCGCGGGCGAAGTCGTTGCCTCGGCCGGCCGGGACCAGGCCGAAGAGCGTGTCGGTGCCGCTGAGGGCCCCGCCGATGCCCCCGACGATTCCGTCACCGCCGACGGCCAGGACGACCCGCCGGCGGGCTCCGGCCTGCCGGGCGAGTTCCTGGGCGTGGGGCAGGCTGCGGCTGTACTCGGTCTGAAGCTCGGCCCCGGCCTCCCGCAGCAGTCGGGCTACCCGGAGCAGCACCGCGACCCCGGCGGATCCGCCGGCTGTGGGGTTGACGATGGCGGTGAACTGTCGCATCGATGTGCCTCCGAGGGCGCCTGACGGGTCGTGGACGAAGCGGTCGGGATGGTGGGGGATCAGTCGGTGGGCAGCAGGACACCGGGGTTGAGCAGACCGGTGGGGTCCAGTCGCTGTTTGACGGCCTGAAGGACGCAGATGCCGAGGGGCCCGGCCTCCCGGACGTACCAGTCGCGGTGGTCGGTGCCCACGCCGTGGTGGTGGCTGATCGTGCCGCCCGCCGCCAGGATCGCCTCGTTGGCGGCGTGTTTGGCGGGCGTCCAGTGTGCCACGGGATCATCGCCCTGCGCGGAGACCACGGTGAAGTAGAGAGAGGCGCCGTTCTCGTAGACGTGGGAGACATGGCACATCACCAGGGGCGGCGTGCCCGCGTCGGTGAGCGTGGTGGTGAGCGCGTCGCGGACGGAGGCGTACAGCCCGGGCAGCCGGGACCAGAAGGCGGCGGTCTCCAGCGTCTCGGCGAACGCCCCGGCGTCCAGCAGCGCGTCGCGCAGATAGGGCGCCGAGTACCGGCCGTGGGCCCAGCGTTCTCCCGGCTCCTGGCCCAGGCAGGTGCCGCCGCAGTCGCGCAGAACGGCCGCGGCCAGTTCCCGGCGGTGGGTGGTGTCCTCCTCGGTGCCTTCGTAGCCGGTGATCGCCAGGCATCCGGCGGCCTGCGGCAGGCCGCCGGAGCCGATGGCGTCGGGCTGGGCCAGGCCGATGAGCGTCTCGGTCTCGTCCGACAGGCGCAGCACGGTCGGCCGCGGCCCGTCCTGGGCCAGGCGGCGCAGGGCGGCGGCGCCCTTTTCGAAGGAGTCGAAGCGCCATCCTTCGTAGACGCGGGTGCGCGGGATGGGACGGATCCGTACGGTCACCGACGTGATGACGCCGAACGCTCCCTCGGAGCCGAGGACGAGCTGACGCAGGTCGGGTCCGGCGGCCGAACGCGGGGCGCGGCCCACCTCCAGGATGCCCGCAGGGGTGGCGAGGGTGAGTCCGAGCACCATCTCGTCGAAGCGGCCGTAGCCGGCGGACGCCTGTCCGCTGGAGCGTGTGGCGGCGAATCCGCCGATGGTGGCCCACTCGTAGGACTGGGGGAAGTGGCCGAGGGTGAAGCCGTGGTCCTCCAGGAGCGCTTCGGCGTGCGGGGCCCGCAGGCCGGGTTGCAGGGTGGCGGTGCGGGAGACCGGATCGAGGTCGAGCAGGCCGTTCATACGGCGTAGGTCCAGGGCTACGAAGGGGCGTCGCCGCTCGGGGGTGAGGCCGCCCACGACGGAGGTGCCGCCGCCGAACGGGACGAGGGCCAGGTCGTGGTCGGCGCAGACGCGCAGTACGGCGAGGACCTCGTCGTGGCCGGCGGGGAGCACCACGGCCGCGGGGAGATCGCTCACGTCGCCCTCGCGGATGTGGAGCAGGTCCGGGGTGGACTTGCCGCGGGTGTGCCGGATGCGGGACTCGGCGTCGGTGCGCACGTGCTCCTCGTCGCCGACGACGGCGAGCAGGGCCCGGTGCGCTGAGGGGCGCAGAGGCGACTCGGGGACGGTGATCTCTTCCAGGGCGACCGGCCCGGCGCCGCGCGGCTTCACCCCGAGCATGTCGCGCAGCAGCCCGATCACCGTGTCGGGCAACGGCGCGGCCCCGGCCGGGTCGCCCCAGCCGCTCCACAGCATGTCCATGGTGCTTGTCCTTACCGGTCGTCGCGAACAGAGCCGTCCTCCCCTGCACAGCCGCAGGGCGTTACACTGTGACACATGACGCCTATTCGTCACAACGCTTCGGACAGCGATCCAGTGCTCGACGCCGTCCGGGACTGCGTCCTGGCCGTCGGAGTCCGGCGCACCACCCTGACCGACGTGGCCCGCCGTGCGGGCGTCTCGCGGATGACGCTGTACCGCCGCTGGCCCGATGTGCGCTCGCTGGTCGGCGACCTGATGACCCGTGAGTGGATCGAGGCGGCCACCGGCGCGATGCCCGAGCGGCGCCAGGGGACGGACGCACGCACCCAGATCGTGGAAGGGCTCGTGAAGGGCGTGGACGCCTTCCGCCGCCATCCGCTCTTCCGCAAGATCATCGACGTGGATCCCGAACTCCTCCTCCCCTACGTGCTCGACCGGCGCGGAGCGAGCCAGGACGCCCTCCTCGAACTGCTCGCCGACAGCCTCGCGGAGGGCCACGCGGACGGGTCGGTACGCCCCGGCCACCCCCAGCGGCAGGCCAGATCCCTGCTTCTGGTCGCCCAGTCCTTCACCCTGTCGCTGCGCACCATGACCGAGGAGGACGACACCGAGTTGGGCACCGAGGCCTTCTACGGAGAACTGCGGACCATCCTCGAGAGGACCCTCACACCATGAGCTCCAGCAGCAGCCCGGCCTCCTCGGGGCAGCCCGCTCCGGGCACGTCCCTGACCGCCGCCCGCCGTCTGCGAGAACTGGACGAGAGCCTCGACGGCCCGCCCGTGGACGTCCTGGTCGTCGGTCTCGGCGCGACCGGCGCGGGTGTCGCCCTGGACGCCGCCGCCCGCGGCCTGACCGTTGCCGCCATCGACGCCCATGACCTGGCCTTCGGCACCTCCCGCTGGAGTTCCAAGCTCATTCACGGCGGACTGCGCTACCTCGCCTCCGCACAATTCGACGTCGCCCACGAAAGCGCACGCGAACGGGGCATCCTGATGGAGCACACCGCCCCCCACCTGGTGCGCGCACAGCCGTTCGTGCTGCCGCTCACCCCGCTGGTCTCCCGCGGTCAGGCCGCCCTGGCCTGGGCCGGCTTCCGGGCCGGCGACTCGCTGCGCCTGGCCGCACGCACGGCCCGCGCGACCCTGCCCGCGCCCCGCAGGCTCTCCGCGGCGAACACGCGCCACCTGGCTCCCGCGCTGCGCGCCACGGGGCTCCGCGGCGGGCTGCTGTCCTGGGACGGCCGCGTGAGTGACGACGCCCGTCTGGTCACCGCGATCGCGCGCACGGCCGCGGGGCGGGGCGCTCGGATCCTGACTCGCGTACGGGCGCTGGAACTCACCTCGTCCGGGGCCCGGGTGCGCGACGAACTCACCGGCCGCGAGGGCGAGATCCGCGCCCGCGCGGTGATCAACGCGTCCGGCGTATGGGCGGGCGGCCTGGTGGACGGGGTCCGGATCAGGCCCTCGCGCGGCACCCACCTCGTGCTGCGCGCCGATCACCTCGGCTTCCTGCCCACCGGTCTGCACATCCCGATCCCCGGCGAGACGAACCGCTTCGTCCTCGTCCTGCCCCAGGGTGACGGCCGGGTCTACGTCGGGCTCACCGACGAACCCGTGGACGATGTCCCGGAGGTGCCCTCCGTACCCGAGACCGACATCGGCTTCCTGCTCGACGTCCTCGGCTCCGCTCTGGACATCCCGGTCCACCGGGACGATGTCGTAGGCGCGTTCGCCGGGCTGCGGCCCCTGCTCGACACCACGCCGGCCGGGGGCTCCGGCGCGACGCCGAGCACCGCCGACATCTCCCGCAGACACGCCGTCCTCACCTCCCCGGAGGGCGTGGTCACCGTGGTCGGCGGCAAGCTCACCACCTATCGGCGCATGGCCGAGGACGCCGTCGACGCCGCGATCGCCGCGCACCGTCTGACCGCGGGGCCCTCCCCCACCGCCGGCCTCCCGCTGGTCGGCGCCGCGCCGCCCCCTGTGCTCGGCGCCCTCCGCGCGCCGGGCCGGCTGATCCGCCGCTACGGCACCGAGGCACCGGCCGTGCACGCCCTGGCCACGGGCGACCCCCGGCTGGCCGAGCCGGTCCTGGACGGCCACCCGGTCACCCGCGCCGAACTGCTGTGGGCCGTACGCCATGAGGGTGCACTCGATGCGGCAGACCTCCTGGACCGCCGCACCCGCATCGGACTGGTTCCCGAGGACCGCGCCATCGCGCTGGAGACCGCGCAGGAGGTACTCGGCGCGAACCTGCGCAGCCACTGACAGGACTGCGGGCCCGGCCCGCCTGCCGGTCGGGGGGGCGAGCGGCCCGGGGGCGGTACCGGTCAGGCGGCGGTGGTCAGGTCCGCCCAGTGCAGGGTGCGGTGATGTCCACGGCTGTCGCCGTGGGCGGTGGCGATCTCATCGATGACGCACAGGCCGCGGCCGTGCTCGTCCGGGCCGCAACTCGCCGTCCACGCTGCCTGGCTGCGGGCCGGTCCGCCGTCGGTGACCTCGACTCGTATCCGCCGCGGTCCGACCCGCAGATGCAGCATGATCGGCGGCCGGGCATGCTCCACGGCGTTGGTGACCAGTTCCGACACCAGCAGCAGTACCTGGTCGATGGTGGGCTGGTCCATCCGCCGGCGCTCCAGGAAGCTCCGGGCGCGACGGCGGGCCCGCCCCGCGGCCTCGGGGCGGTGAGGCAGCAACCAGGTACGGCAGTGGACCGGCCGACCTGTTCCCTGCGCGCACCGGACCAGCCGGAGCCGGTGCGGGAACGTCCGCGAGATACTCACGGCACCTCACCTCCAACCGAATAAACGTTCGTCTGCGAGGTCGCTATTCCTGCGGACGCCCGTGATCCGCCGTCCCCGGTCCGCCGCGCGGTCTCGGCGGACCAGGAGGCGCGGGCACCTCCGCCGAGGCCACCGCCCCGCAGCCCTCAGAAGGAGACGGCCAGCGCCTCCTCCAGCGCGACCGCCGTATCGGGGTGGCGGACGAGCAGTTCCGAGCCGGACGGTCCCGGCTCCGCGGGCTCCCAGGGTTCGTCGCAGCCCAGCACTCCCGCCACCGCGTCGCACGTGGCCGGGTGGGCCGCGAGCAGGGCGACGCCCCGGCCGCCCCCGACGCGCCCCGCCGACGGAACCACGTGCGGGACCTGCTGGACCCGCCACGGCGGGACCCACGCGTCCAGCGCCGGAAGCCGACCGGGGAAGATCCGCCCGGCTTCCCGGATCAGCAGGGGAGCCAGCTCGGCACCGTCGGACCGCAACGTGGAGATCAAGGTCGGCAGCCAGGGCAGTAGCACCGGGTCCGGCAACCGCGCGAACGCGTTCGACACGGCCTCCACGACGAAGTCGGCCAGCTGCGGGACCGGCTCCAGCGCGTGCAGCAGTCCGCTGAGATACCGCGGATACGCGGGGACGACCAGCGGGTTGTCCAGCAGTTCGTCGCACCGGGCCCGCACGTCCGCCCGGGAGAGGCGGCCGAGCTGTACCTGGGCCGCCCACAACAGGGCCGTCTTCGACGGCTCCTGCGGACGGGACTGCGCGACCGCCAACTCCAGCTGGGTCCGGTCGCAGCCCAGGGACAGCGCCAGGCTCTCCATGCCGAACAGGAAGCCCATCGTCGCCGCGACCTGGCGGACGGTCGCGTCGTCATCGGTGAACGCCGTGGGCAGCAGGGTGCAGTAGTGGGCGTAGCCGGCCTTGACGAAAGACTCGACCCATGGTGGGAGCACCGGCTCGCTGGTCCGGTAGTAGGCCAGCAACCGCCGTACCCGGCGCAGCACCTCCGGCGCGCCGTCGACGCCGCGTTCGCTCGACAGGACCTCGAGGGCGCGGGTGCCCAGCTCGTCGGCGAGGCGACGGCTGCGCAGGTACAGCGTCGCGTCCTCCACGGTCTCCAGCACGGTCGCCGCGGTGGCGTGGGGACCGTAGGCCTTGCGCCGCAGACGCTGTTCCAGGACCTGCTCGATGCTGACGCCCTCGTAGCCGAGTTCGATGAGCGCCCGCTGGTGGGTGCCGAGCGCCAGGTCCCAGGACTCCTGGATGGGCCGCTCGCCGAGCCGCCGCTCGCCCATGATCGGCCGTGCGGCACCCTGGGGCATCAGCCGACGCAGCATCCACAGCACATCGGAGCACTGCCGCAGTTCCGGCCGGGAGGCGATGTCCAGCAGTGCCCGCTGCACTCCGCGCTGCCCCAGCTTCATGTTGAGCGGAGCGAGCCGGTCGTGCACGTCGCGGGCCAGGGGCGGCAGGGCGTCATAGCCGACCTGGCCGGTCCGGTCGCCGCCCATCATGATCTCCACCAGGCGGCGCACGTCGCGCCTGCCCGGCACGACGTCCTTCTCGATGCAGGTGACCGCCGCGTCCTGGAAGTCGTACGGCGTGGGCCTGGCCCGGTCGCGCATGCCGGCCAGCAGGATCGATGTCTCGAACACCGCGATGGCGTCGGCGGTGGAGGCGAGGTAGCCGTTGCGGCGTGCGGCGCGCACGATCTCCACCGACCAGCCGAGCAGTTCGGCCTCGTCCAGCCGGTCGAGCACCGGCGGGCGCTGGAGGAAGCCGGACAGCTTGTCCGGGGACACGGCTGTCGGATCGAAGGGGACGACCGCTGCCGCGGTCTTCCCTGCTGCCGCGCTCGTCGCGGTCGCCGTGGTCTTCCTGGCCGCCGCGGTCTTCTTCGCGCCCGCCTGTCCGTCCAGGCGGAACGGCCGTACCCCTGTGCGCCTGAGGTTCGTGTTCCACACCGTGGCGGCGATGGACACCGAGCCGCCGGCGAGACCGAACTGCGCCTCGATCGCCGCGTGGCTGGACGGGATCAGACCGTGCTGCCACTTGGTGGCGCTGGGCGGGCTGATCTCGAAGGTGTCGGCGCCGTGGACGCCGAACTCCGCGACACGGCTGGCCGCGTGGAACGCGCCGCACACATAGAGGCAGTCCCCCGGGTCGGTCCCGGTCGCGGCCAGGTGCCGACGCATCCTCGTCCACATGTAGCGCTCGCGGTCCTCGTCCACGCGCGCCCGCCGCGGGTCCCCGGGACCGAGTCGCCGGAACAGGCTGCCGATCAGGAGCATGACCTGCCGGTAGGTGTCGTAGTCGCTGTCGCCGAGCGGCAGCTCGACGTACTGGTGCCACCATTCCGACCAGTGCCTCACCCGGCCGTGGCGCAGCAGGTGTTCCTCCAGCTCGGCAAAGCGCGGCCGGAGATCGCCGATCTCCACACCGACCGCGTCACCGTGCAGCGCGGCCTCCTCCTCGGCCGGCGGCGCGTCCTTGTCGGCCGGCTCCGCCGGTGCCGCGTCGCGCGGCTCCCACTGGAACACATGGTCCGAGGAGCGGTCGACGAGCACCAGCTCGACACCCGGTGTGTCCAGCGCGTAGGCGATCGCCTGGTACTCGGCCGATGCCTCTGTGATCGGCGCGACCACCGACAGCGGGGCCCAGTCGGCCGGGAAGCCGTCCACCTCCGTCGCGAACGCCTGCACCGCGACCGGGAGCCGGCAGTTGCGCAGTTCGGTCAGCAGCGGTGCCATGTCCTCGCACAGCTCCAGGTACACCACCTTCGGCTGCTTCTCCCGCAGTCGCCGCGCCATGGCGGTCGCCGAGGCCGGCGAGTGATGGCAGACCGGGAAGATCTCCAGTGGTTCTTGCACCGCTCGGTCGACGTCGTCGACGATGCCGAGCAGGATGCCCTCCAGGGCGTCCGGTCCGTCCGCGAACGCCGACGCGGCCTGCCGCAGTTGCGTACGCAGGGCGTCGAACGTCCCCTCCCCCGCGCCGCTCATGACAGGGTGGCCATCGCGTCGCGGCCGCCCTCGAGGAACTCCGGCCAGGAGCCGCCTTCTTCCTTGCTGCGCGGCTCGACGACTCCGTGCAGGTACTTGTTGAGGATGGCCAGGTCCTCCGGCTCGCGGCGGGCCAGCGATCCCACGAGCGAGGAGGCGAGCGTACGGGCGGTCAGTGCGCGCTCGCCGAAGAAGTTGCTGTGCAGGATGGCGTCCTCGAGTACACCGATCTGTTCGGCCGTGGACAGCGCGGACTCCAGCCTCTCGTCCTCGCCGGCGGCCGCCGCGGCCGAGGCGCGCAGGTCGGCGAAGCTCTGCAGCAGCACGTCGAGCAGCGTCGGCGGCACGTCCAGCTCGATGCTGTGACGGCGCAGCAGCTCCTCGGTGCGGAAGCGGACGATCTCCGCCTCGCTCTTCTTGTTCGTCACCACGGGGATGCGTACGAAGTTGAAGCGGCGCTTGAGCGCGGAGGACAGGTCGTTGACCCCCCGGTCGCGGCTGTTGGCGGTGGCGATGACGGAGAAGCCGGGCTTGGCGAAGACGATGTTGTCGCTGTCCAGCTCGGGGACCGAGATGTACTTCTCCGACAGGATCGAGATCAGTGCGTCCTGAACGTCGCTGGTGGAGCGGGTGAGTTCCTCGAAGCGGCCGATCGCACCGGTCTCCATCGCGGTCATGACCGGCGAGGGGATCATCGACTCCCGCGACTGGCCCTTGGCGATCACCATGGACACGTTCCAGGAGTACTTGATGTGGTCCTCGGTGGTGCCGGCCGTGCCCTGCACCACCAGGGTGGAGTTGCGGCAGATCGCCGCGGACAGCAGTTCGGCCAGCCAGCTCTTGCCGGTGCCGGGGTCGCCGATGAGCAGCAGGCCGCGGTCGGAGGCCAGGGTGACGATGGAGCGCTCGACGAAGCTGCGGTCACCGAACCACTTCTGCCGTATCTCCCGGTCGAGACCGTCGGCGCGCTCGGAGCCCAGGATGAACAGGCGGACCATCTTCGGGGACAGACGCCAGGCGAAGGGCTTGGGGCCGTCGTCGACGGACTCCAGCCAGTCCAGTTCCTCGGCGTACTTGATCTCGGCGGGGGCGCGCAACAGGTCGGACATGTCAGGGCCTTTCACGGTGAATGACTAGCTAGCGAACGACGGAAGGGATGAGGGAACAGATAACCGAGCGCATGGGCCGTGCCCTGGCGGCTGGCTAGGCGAGAAACGTCTTGAGTTCCTGGACGAGCTTGCGGATGTGGCCGGAGATCACCGGTGTGCCGAGGTCCTTGAAGCGCTCTCGGAACCAGGGGTTGACGCTGCCGCGGCCCGAGCTGGTCACCGAGCCGACCGGGATGAACCTGACCCCGGAGCGGTACAGGGCGGACATACTCTCGAACAGTTGCTCGGTGTGCCATTCGTAGAAGTCGGATATCCAGACGACCACGGTGTTGCGGGGCTCGGCGACCTTGGGCTGGGCCAGTGCCATGGCGACCGTCCCGTCGGTACCGCCGCCCAGGTTGGTGCGCAGCAGCGTCTCGAAGGGGTCGTGCACCCACGGTGTGAGGTCGAGCGCCTGGGTGTCGTACGCGATGAGGTGTACGTCCACCTTCGGCAGCCCGGCGAAGATCGACGCCAGGATGGTGCAGTTGACCATCGAGTCGACCATGGAGCCCGACTGGTCCACCACCACGATCAGCCGCCGGGGCGTCGTCTTGCGGGTGGTGTGGCGATAGTAGAGGCGGTCGACGTAGAGCCGCTCCTCCTCAGGACTCCAGTTGGTGAGGTTCTTCCAGATCGTGCGGTCCAGGTCCAGGTTGCGGAAGACGCGCTTGGGCGGCACCGAACGGTCCAGGGCACCGACCGTGGCCTTCTCCACCTGGGTGCGCAGAACCTCCGCGACCTCGTCGACGAAGCGGCGGATCAGGGCCTTGGCGTTGGCCAGGGCGACGCCGGAGAGGTTGTTCTTGTCGCGCAGCAGCTGCTCGATCAGCGACATGCTCGGGGTCAGCCGGGCGGCGAGCTGCGGGTCCGCGAGAACCTCGCGCAGATGCATCCGCTTGACCAGCTCGGCCTCGATGGAGCCGAGTTCCGGGCCGATCGCCGGGATCAGCCGGCTGAGGTCGGGCGTCACACCACGGCCCCCGGAGCCGGTCGGGCTGACGCCCCGGCCTGCGGCGCCTCCTCCCGTGTGACGGCCGCCGCGCAGGTCGCCCGGCTTGCAGCCGAGTGCGCGCTCCAGCCAGCCCGCGTCGGACTGCCAGCGCGACAGTTGGGCGGCGGTGACGGTGCCGGAGCCGGAGGCGAAGACGTTGAGCAGTACCTTCGACACCAGCGCCGCACGCCGCACCTCGGCCGCGTGGTCGCGAGCGCCCTCGTCGTCGGGCTCGGGCACCATGAGTCCCTCGAACTCGGCGGCCAGCTCCGGATGGCGCTGCACGATCGAGTCCACGGAGGTCCCGGGGTCCTGCAGCGCGGGCGGCAGGCCGATGTCCTCGACGACGGCGAGACTCGCGGATTCGAGCGTCGCCTGCTCCTCATGGTCGAAGAGACGGGCGAGAAGCCGCCAGTACAGGACCTGACGACGGCTCTCGTGGCTCGTTGGTCCGATCGCCTGCCCGGTCGTGCGACCGGTCGCCTGCTCAGTCGTCTGCTCAGTCGTCTGCTCAGTTGTTTGCTCGGTCATTTCCGCAGCAGCCTCCCCGCGCGCTCCCGCAGCGCGGCAACGGCGTCGGTGGCGGCCTTCTCGGCCTTGACGCCGGCCTTCTCGGCCGTACCGCCCGCCCACGCCCCGGCGTGCACCGCCACCGCCTTCTTGCGCACGGTCGTCTCGACGGCGAGCGGCTGCACCCTGAACGCGCCGGCGTCCCAGCGCAGCAGGCCGATGCAGGCGCTCGACGCCGCCACGGCCTCGGGACCGAGCGGCCCGGCATCCGGCGCACGGTCGGCATCGACGGCGACGCGTTGACCGGCGACCTCGAACGTGAGCGCGTCGTCGTCCCGGTGGACGGTGTAGCCCTCCAGCAGTACGGGGACGGCGAGACGGACCGGGTGCCGGTCCAGCGGTGCCGTCGGCGCGGCGGTCGCCGTGGGCAGTGCGACGCGGGCGGTGGCGAAGGCGTCCGCGGGCTCCCCCGGACGCCCGTGCTCGTCACTCCAGATCAGGTCGCCTTCGGCGGTGATCGGCATGTCCGCGAGGTCCATGGAGCGGCCTTCACCGACGACGGTCAGCAGCGACATATGCGGTCGCATCAGCTGCCAGACGCCGGCTCCGAGGACCGTGTCCGGCTTCGGCACCGAGACACTGGCACGCACCAGGCGGGGCGCGGTGCCGTCGGCGGGCTCGAAGACCGCGTGGACCTGGGCCTGTGCGGCGGTCGCGTGTTCCTGCACATCGATGCCGAGGGGCAGCAGGCGTCCGGTGACCGTGCCGGCCGTGGGCGTGCCGACGGCCTGGGGCAGCGTCAGGAGCATCGCACGCGACCACAGGTCGCCCCAGCGGCGTACGGGTATCCGTTCGAGGGAGGCGCCGGGGCAGCAGGCGGCGAGTTCGGCGGCGAAGCCGTCGAGGAGTGTCCCCAGGCGGCGCAGGGCCGGGTCCGGAAGCATCGCGGAGACGATCTGCGCCGCCCCGAAGACCGTGTCGTGGTCGATGCCCTGCCATCCGGCGCGCGCCAGATCGGACAGCCAGGAGCGGGCGGCGGCCAGCAGGTTCGCCGCCGGCTGCGCACCGGACTCCAGGACCGCCGCCGCCTCGCCGCGCCCCCGGCCGGTCGTCTCCTCGACACGCGTCATGAGCGCGTCGTGCACGGCCCCGAGCAGTGCGGTGCGGGCGGCGGCGAGGGCGACGAAGTGGTCCTCGCCCGCGGCTCCGGCAGCCGCCTTCTGAGCCGCCTCGGCGGTTCTGGAGGCCAGCGGTGTCCCCGTGACGGCATGGGCGAGTTCCTCGAGGCCCGCGGTCTGGCCGGGGTGCGGACGGAGCAGTCCGCCGACGAGAGCCCGGTCGAAGGCGTCGACGGCCGTCAGGGCCTCGTCCAGTCCGGCGATCGGTTCGGCAAGCATGGCGGCGCGCTCTCCCACGTGCCCTTCCTGCGCTCGCGGGGGCACCTCCATCACCCCGGACCTGGTCGGCGGGAACCACTGCATCTCGGGCATCGGTACGGTGCTCGGAACCAGTTCCAGATAGGCCAGATGGCGCAGGAACCGGCTGAAGACGGCGGCGGCCGCCTTGGAGTCCGCCTGCGGGGGACGGGTGCCGCTCATGACCGAGGCGATGGTCGCCGCGTTCCGTTCCGCGTCCGCGACCTCCACGCGCAGGTAGCGGGCGACACGCTCGGCCCCGTACTGGAGCACCGCCTCGTTGATCAGGGCCCGGATGTGGTTGCAGAACGTGCCCCGCGCGCCGCCGCAGGGGCGGTTGTTGTTGGTGCTGCAGGCGAACGCGTAGGTCCCGGCCGCGACCGACGAGACGTACACCCGCTCGATGTCCGAGCCGCTGGACACCACTCCCTGCAGACGTCCGTCGGCCAGCTCGACGAACGGCACCTTGGCCAGCTTCCGCGGCCGCGCGGGTGACGTGACCCGTGCCGTGCTCGACTTCTCCCAATCCGACAACGCACCATCTCCTTTGCGCCCAGGGGACGTCCACGCCGGATCGGCGGGACACGGCTGAACTTAGTGGCGACCACTGACAACGCCCTCGTGGAGCGGCCCGCCGCCCCCCGTCGGCCCGGCGACGCGGCCGACGATCGGCCCCGGGCCGACGTTCCGGCCCGTCTCGAAAACGGCCCTGGGCCCGGATGCCACAGCGGTCCGACGAGGCGGCACAGACGCGCTGAACCGGCCCTCGGAACGCCCTCGGCTCAACTCCGGGCGCTCACCGCACCCGTGCACGCGCCGCGGGGTACGCCGCCGCATGGCGTACGGCACACCCGGACGGACTAGCCAGGTGTCTTGGCGTCGGACGTCCCGCCCGGGCGGCTCTCACCGCAGGGAGCCACCATCGGCCGCGCCCGGGATGGACGAGGCCACCGCGCGATCTCGAGCCGGTTCGCACACGCTGATCACGGGGCCGGCCCACGCGGACATCCGCTCCACAGGCAGGTCCGCCCCTCCCGCCGTCCCACGACCCCAGACAAGGGAGCACGCGCAATGGCAGTGACGACGGACGCGCTCATTCCGGTGCTGCAGGACGCCCGGAAGACCCACGCCGCTCTCATCCACATGCTGCGGGCGGATTTGGCTGTCACTCCCGCACATCCGCACCGCCACACACTGGAACACCTTCTCGCCGACGTACGGGAGTACATCGACCGCATCGACGACCGTGTCCGCGCCCTGCGGCCCCGCCGGCTGCTGAGCGACGCGACCGCCATCGTCCGGACCCTCGCGTCGGTCGCCGTCCGCGCCGCCCGCATCCCGCTGGAGGCCGGCGCGATGATCGCGGACGGCGTCCTGCTCGGCGGCCGTCCGGCCACCGACCGCCAGATGCTGAGGATCACGGAGTGCGAGTACGCTGCCGCCGCACAGTCCCTGGCGACCTGCCGAGCCGGTGAGAGCATCGCGGCGCTCGCCGGTGACGAGGCGGCCATGGACCTGCTCGGAGCGCTGCGCCAGCGGGACGAGGAGTTGCTGCGGACACTGGAGAACCGCCTCGAACAGCTCGCCCTGGCCCTGGCCGAGGCAACCGCCCGTGGCGGCCGGTCGACCCGTACCTACGGCCCGGCCCCGGCGCCGGCCCATCTGACCGGACTGCAGAGCCATCAGTCCTGGTCCGGCCACGGCCCGTCCACGGACAGCCAAGTCGGCTCCGGCGCACCGGGTATGGGACTGCGGGCCGCCGCACCGGTGGCGGGAGCGGGTCAGTAGCGATCGGCGAACGGCGCGCGGGGACAGCCGGCCGACCGGCTTGGGCGCCTACCAGGCCGCCTTCCGTGAACACCGGTTGGAGGCGGCGGCCGTCTCCGTCCTGCTCCCGTGTATGCGCGCGGGCGCCGGCCGGGCCGCGGAGCCCTGCGCAGCACGCGACGGCTCCTCTCTCCTGCGGGGAACGAGGCACCACCGGGCCGCCGCGTCGGCGGCCGCGCACACGTCAGGTCCGGAGGTTCTCCCTGGCGCCACGCTGCCCTCACAGGCGTTGCCTGACGACCGCCGTGAACTGCGGGCCGTTTCCGCAGTACGCGTCCGTAAAACAGGGTCAGCACAGGTGTGTAAGCCCCCGGGCACCGTGTCTGTGCCGTCGAGCATGTGCAGATCCGCCCCAACGCGCTGCCCTTGCGGGTCGCTCGGCGCGACAGCCGCTGACGCCGGCCGGCCCTCCGACGACCGCTCGACCCCCTGGCTTCCGTACACAGAGAGAACCCCGCCTTCGGAGTACCGAAGACGGGGTTCCGTCGAGCGCCGGGCAGGCCTTGCACCTGCATTTCCCCGCAGGAAGCGGGGCGTCTTTCCTTGGACCACCAACGCATTGGGAAGGCACCGTAGTTCAGCGCCGTTCACTAGATCGAGTGTAGCGCACCAGCACGACACGCCGCACGCCGCGGCGTGGCCCCGCCTCGGCGGCGCCCGCGAGCACCAGCGACGGCCGTGCCGCCGGACGGCCGGAGACCGAGCTCGTCCCCGCACCGCCAGGGGTGGTCAGCGGGACCAGGAAGTTTCAGCTGTCGGTGGCTTGGGAACGGGGGACGCATGACGGGTTCTTCAGGCCCGCCCCCGCACGAACGGCCCCAGCACCGCGGACGGCACACACGCTGGCACACCCGCTGGCACAACTCGCCCGCCGGACGGCTCTGGCAGCATGGCCGCGAGATGGAACTGATGCACCGCTCCATGGGCTTCGCCGCGCTGGCTCTCGTCACCCTCGCACCGCTGCTGATCGTCGTCGCCGCCGCGGCCCCCTTCCAGCAGCGCGGCTTCGCCTCCTGGGTGACCGACGGCATGAGCCTGACGGGGCAGCCCGCGAACGCCGTCGACCACCTGTTCTCTGCGCCCCGCAAAGTACTCAGCGCGACCAGCGCCTTCAGCGTCGTCGCACTGGCTCTGTTCGGACTCACCTTCGCGTCAAGTGTCCAGACGGGCTACGAGAGGGTGTGGGATCTGCCCGCGGGTCGCTGGCACACCGTGTGGCGCCGCGCCGTATGGCTCGCGGCCCTGACGGCCTATCTGTTCGCCGAGGTGCAGAGCGGCGCGATCCTGGGGAGCGGTCTGGTCCAGTCCTTCGTCCGCATCACCCTCACCGTCGCGTTCGGCCTGCTGTTCTTCTGGTGGGGCCAGCACTTCCTGCTGGGCAGCCGGGTGTCCTGGCGGGCGCTGCTGCCCGGGGCGACGGCCACCATGCTGGGCCTGGTCGGCCTGCGCTGGTTCTCCTACCAGGTCTTCTCGCCGCTCATCGTGAACAACGCCGTCACCTACGGCACGGTGGGCGCCGTCCTCATCGTCCAGTCCTGGCTCATCGGGGTCGGCTTCGTCGTCTTCGGCGGCGCCCTGCTGGGCCGCCACCTCCACGAGGCCCACGCCGGACGACGGCCGCCACGCCCCGAGTGAGGGCGCCCCCGTGCGGCCGACCCGCGCCGTCGAGCCCGGTCGACCGGCGGCCGCCCGCATCGCAGCGGGCACCGCCCGGCCGCCTCGGGGGAGCCGAGCGGTCGGGCGGGGTGATCGGTCGGGGCCGTCGTATCGGTCCGAGGCGACGGCGCAGCCCACGTCAGCCGTGCAGGGCCTGACGCAGGGCCTCGGTGGCCTCGGCCACCGCGGACTTGGCGGCGTGGCTGTCGGCGAGCCCGTTGAGCATCACGAAGTCGTGGATCATGTGCGCGTAGTGGACGTGGGTGACCGGAACGCCGGCTGCGTGCAGCTTGGCGGCGTAGTCGCGGCCCTCGTTGTACAGCACATCGCTGTCAGTGATCACCAGCGCCTTGGGCAGGCCCTGCAACTGAGCGGCGGTGGCGCGCAGCGGGGAGGCGGTGGGCTGGGTGCGGACCATGGTGTCGGGGGCGTACTGGTTCCAGAACCACTTCATGCCCGCGGCGGTCAGCCAGCAGCCGGTGGCGAAGCGCTGGTAGGACGGGGTGGCGAAGTCGGCGTCGGTGACGGGGTAGAACAGCACCTGCTGGGCCAGCCTGGGACCGCCGCGCTGCTTGGCCATCAGGGTGACGGCGGCGGTCATGTTGCCGCCGACGCTGTCACCGGCCACGGCCAGCCGGGAGCCGTCGACGTTGATCTCGTCGCCGTGCTGGGCGACCCACTGGGTGGCCGCGTAGGCCTCCTCGTTGGCGGTCGCGTACCTGGCCTCGGGTGAGGGGGTGTAGTTGACGAAGATCACCGCTGCCTTGGCGCCGTCGGCTATCTGCCGGACCAGCCGGTCGTGGGTGGAGGCGTCACCGAGGACCCAGCCGCCGCCGTGGAAGTACATCACCGCGGGCAGCTTCCCGGTCATGCCCTGCGGCCGGACGATGCGGAGGGAGACCGAGCCGGTGGGACCGCCGGGGATGGTGCGTTCGGTGATGTCGGCGGGAAGCTTGGCGACCGGGTAGGCGGCCTGGAGGTCCAGGAGCGCCTTGCGGGCGGCGGCAGGCGACAGGTCCTGGATCGGCGGGCCGCCCGCCGCGGCGAGCTTGTCGAGGAAGGCCTGGGCGGTCGGCTCCAGGTTCTGCCGGGGGTCGCCGCAGGTTGCCTTGGAGGCGGCGGCAGCCGGGGTGGCCAGGGCCGGGACGGCGACGGCGAGGGCTGCGGTGGTGGCCAGGGCGGTCAGGGCCGACAGGGGCTTGCGCAGGCAGCGAGAGCGTCGGGTGGCGCTCATGGTTGTCCTCCTTCCGAGGGGTTCTTCCTCAGCGAGTGTTGGGTGTGCGCGGCCGAGTGGCCCGCCGGTCCGGTCCGAAGGAGTGGCGCTGTACGCCTGCCAGGGTGAACGGCGCGCCGGAACCGTTTGCGGCCAGGCCGCTCCGGCTTGCGCGCGCGGCCGTGCCGGCCGAGTTGCCCCGGTGGCGCGGGCCCCATGGAGACCTCCGCCAGGAATCGATCGCGTCCCGATCGCATGCTTACCGCGACGACAGCGGCAGGCCTGGCCGGCGTCGTCGCGCAGCAGCCGCGACGGATCGTCGAGTGCCGCCGCGGGTGCGGCAGGTGCTTCCGGCGGGCACCTCGCATGTGGGGAAGTCGAACTGTTCGACGGCGGCGGCCGGTTCGGCGAACTCTGGCATGTCGAACGCCTGGCGGGCTGCGGCGGCGCCCTCGCCGAACAGCGCGGCGGGCAAGCTCATGGCACTGGATGTGCCGTTGCGCTACTGCACACCCGTCTTTCAGCTGACCTCGTTCCGCGCTCAGCACCCGGACGGAGGTTTCGGGCGAGTTGAGGTCTGTGACCAACGTCGCATGAGGCGGATGCACCCCCTGTGACCTTGCTTCATTTCGCGGCGGAATTTTACATGCACGCTCCGCATTGGTGACAGGTACACGCATCTCTGTGTACTGCTTCCCGTCATTCGGATCACCGGCGCCTTCGAGCGTCGACACCAGAAGGGGAAGCACGTCGTGTACGAGGAATTCCTGTCCGCAAAACTGCACGAGCTGCGCAGCAGCGGGCAGTACCGCGAGTTCGTTGACATCAATCGTCAGGCGGGCGCCTACCCGCAAGCCGTCTACGACACCCCGACCTGGGACGCGGACTACCTTCGCATCTGGCGCCGGGGCGTCGACGGTGAGGAGGTGTTGCACGAGGTCGACCCCCGTCATCAGCAGGTCCCCGACCGGCTGCGGACCATCGTCAAGTTGCGCCGATTGGTCGCCGACGTCCTGCGCTTCGTCCAGCGCGGCGAGGTTCCTCAGGTCGCCTTCGCCGGGCTGACCGAATCGGTGGAACTGCAACAGCTGCTCAACACCATCGAAGAGCACGCCCGCGTCACAGGACCGGCCTGCTACTTCCCCGACGGCCGAACTGTCGCCTCCGACACGGACTGGGAGCGTCTGGGATGAGCGACACCCTCACTGCCGGGTCTCGCGGCAGGTTCGTGCTCCTGCTCGCGTTCGGCGCGTTCGCGCTCGGCCTTGACGCCTACGTCATGGCCGGACTCCTACCGCAGGTTGCAGGTGATCTCCATGTGGCGGAGTCGTCCGCCGGGCAGATGGTGACCGTTTTCACGCTCTGCTACGCCGTGGCCGCCCCCGTCTTCGCGACCGTCCTCGCCGGACGTTCCGCCAAGGCCGTCCTCGCCTGCGCCCTGACTGTCTTCACCATCGGCAACGCGCTCACCGCGCTGGCTACCGCCTTGCCTGTGCTGCTGGTGGCACGGGCCCTGGCCGGGATAGGCGCGGGCCTCTACTCACCGATGGCTGCCGCCACCGCCGCGGGCCTGTCCGGAGCGGAGCGTCGGGGACGCAGCCTGGCGCTGATCATGGGCGGAATGAGCATCGGCACCATCGTCGGCGTCCCCCTCGGTGTGCTGCTCGCCGAACGCACCGGCTGGCGGGACACTCTCTGGCTCATCACCGCACTCGGCCTGTTCGCCCTGGTCGGCATGACCTTGCTGCCGACCACCGCAGCGGCGCCGCCTCCCGCGCTGCGCGAGCGGATCCGCATCCTGGCCGACGGCCGCGTCGCAGGCATCGCCGTTGTCTCCCTGCTCGGCGGCATCGCAAGCCTCGGCCTGTACACGTATCTCGCACCGTTCCTCACAGACGCGGCCAACACATCGTGGACAGTCGGGCCCATGTGGGCATGGGGCGCGGGCGGCGTCATCGGCAGCCTGCTCATAGGCCGCATCGTCGACCGCACGCGCCGCCCCTTCGCGATCGTCGGCTGCGTCCTGGCGCTTCTGACCGCCTCGCACCTGCTACTGCCGCTCGCCGCCGGCGCCCCCTGGGCACTGGCGGTGCCATTGGTGATCTGGGGTGCCGCAGGCTGGGCCCTGCAAGTACCCCAGCAGCACCAACTGATCGCTGCCCAGCCGGAGCAGGCGCCCGTCGCGGTCGCCCTCAACAGTTCGTCCGTGTACCTCGGTTCCGCCATCGGCTCCGCGCTCGGCGGCACCGTCCTCGCAGCAGGGCTCGCCCCGGCGGCGCTTCCTTACTGCACCGCTGCCCTGGCCTTGTTGGCCCTCGTCCTGCACCTTACGATCGTCCGCCGCGCAGCCCATCGGCACACAGGAACCGCGAGCGGGACGGCACCCGGGTCGTCGGCCTCGCTGACCAAGTGACTAACCTGACGAAAATGGATATCGGCATCCACCACCTCAGGTGCTTCCTGACCCTGGCCGATGAACGGCACTTCACCCGGGCGGCAGACCGCCTCGGCATCACGCAACCTACCTTGAGTCGGCAACTGCGCCGTCTTGAGGACACGTTGGGCTACCGTCTGCTGGACCGCAGTACCCGCCACCCTCACCTGACTCCCGAAGGCCACCGGCTCCGGGCCGAATTGAGTGTCCTACTCCCACAGCTCGAAGCTGCTCTGGAGCCCGCCGCACCCGCGACGGACTTCCGCCTGGGCTACTCCTGGGGCTTCCCCTTGAGCCTGGGGCGGAAGGCCATCGCCTCTATGGAGGAGGAGCACCAGCTCCTCGTACAGCCGGTACGGTCCGACACCCGCACCGCCGGCCTGCGCGAAGGCACCGTCGATGCCGCCCTGATCTGGAATGCCGACGACGACCCCCGCCTGACCGCAATCCCGATCCTCCGCGAGCCACGCGTCGCGGCCGTCTCCCGACGCTCCACCTTGGCCGTGAAATCCACCGTCACCTGGCGCGACCTCGGCCGCCGCTGCATCGTGCTGAACACCACCAGCGGCACGCTCACCCCCGACGACTGGCCGCGCACTTCCACCCCCGAGATCGGCGCCGAAGCCACCAACCTGGAGGAATATCTCCATGCCGTCGCCGCCCGCCGCGGTGTCGGCGTCCTGCCCTCCTCCGTGGCCGCCGCGAACCCTGATCCCGACATCCTCTACGTCCCCCTCGCCGACGCCCCTCCAGCCGTCCTCTCTTATGTCTACCCGCGCAGCAATCCCCACCCACACGCACCCACCCTCGCCAGAACGTTCCAGCGCATCCCCGTACACAAGCCCGTCAGCCCGAAGTGAGCGAAGGCATGGAATGACACCCACACTGCCCAGTGAGGTGCAGCAATTCGAGAGCGAAAGAGAGTCTTCGCTCCGTTGGATCGGGCCAACCAACACCAGTTCGTCTGGTGACCAATTCCTCCACGATCAGCGGGCATGGCAAGGCTCGGTCCGCTCGCCGATCCCGTCCGCCGCGACCTGGCTGTCCAGGACACCCCATCATCTCCCAGTGCCCGCGGCCGCCCGTTCGACAAGCCGGGGACGGCGGCGGGCGGGATACCGGGTGGTGGCCGCGGTACGGGTCTCAGGGATCTGTGTCGGAGCCGATCCTGTTGCGGTCCAGGGCCCGCCTGAATTCGTCCAGCTCCGGCTGCGGCAGGTCACCGCCCTGGGCGAACTTGAGGACGTGTTCGGCGACGAGCCTCAGCTTGGTGTTGGTGCGCTGGGAGACGTCCCGCAGGACTCCCCAGGCCTGGTCCTGCGGGATCCGCCCCAGAACGACCACGGCGCCGATCGCCTGGTCGACCAGGGCGTGCGAGGTCACGGCACGCTTCAGTTGCCGATTCTCCACCCGCAGCCGCTCGCACTCTCGGGCGAGTTCCGTGGCGCCTGCTGTCACACTTCCACCTTCCCGCAGGACACCTCCGAGCACGACTCAAACGTGCGTCACGCCGTGTTCACGGCCAGGCGCGGCGGGCCCGTTCCCGTGTCCCATGTCCACCGTGGTGGTGACGCGCACAGCGCAGGGCCTGCGGGGGGACGAGCCGAACCTGAACCGTACGGGGGGCTCGACCGGGGCGGGGAGCCCAGGTCCTCGCCCGCGTAACGGACCGCGGCGCCGGGTGAGGGGACGCACGTCCTTCGTCCCGTAAGCCTCGTGGTGGCAGGCGCCGCCACAGGTGCGTACGCCCAGCGGCGGCCACGCCGACAGGGCCGCGCACGCGGCCCAGGCGGGACGGCAGGTGAGCGGCCCGGCATGGCAGGGCTCTGCGCAGCCATCCCATGGGACCTCGGCAGACCAGCCGTCGAAGCCCAGCCGATCCCGGCGACACCGGCCGTGCGCGCGGTGCGGTGCGGGGTTCCGTACCGCTTCCACGGCCTTCGGGCTCCCCGTACCTGGCACCGCCGTGTCAGGTACCGCCCCGGGATCGGGTGAGGGCGTCCTTCACCCGGTCGATCATGGAGACGAAGGGCCCGGTCAGCCACAGGGCCGTGGTCGATCCCGCCGCGGTCGGGTGCGGATGGGTCGGTGCCATCTTCTCCGCCACCTGGAGCAGGGTGCCCATGCCCTTGAGCTGGTGCTCGTCGCAGCCCTGACGCACGGCGGGGAACTCCTCCTGCTCCTCGCGCTCGGCGTGGTCGATCACGGACCGCTCGAAGGCGGCGATCCCGGCGTCGAACTCGGGGCTGCCGACGGCTATCTTCTCCATCTGGACGAGGACCTTGTTGGCTTCCAGCTCCTCGTGGTTGCGGGCCTGGGCCTCGGCCGCTCCGGCGGTCCTCTTCGCCATGGGGCGCAGGATCATCTCCTCCGCGCTCTCGTGGACCACCAGCAGGGCCCTCAGCTCGTCGAAGATCTGCCTCTTCTGCTCCTGCCGCGCGTGCTTGACCTCGTCGAACAGGTCTCGGATCCGGGCGTGCTGCTCCAGCAGGATGCGGACCACGTCTCCCTCGGGAAGCCGGGCCGCCTCCTCGCGTTCCGTCGTCGCGTTGCTCATCACTGCGCCCTCCTCTCCTCATGTCTCCATATCGGCCGTCAGCATCACCCGGGCGGGTAACCCTGGCAGGGCCGGACAAACGAGGCGAGGCGGACGTCCTCACCTTCGCCGTCGCGGCCCTGCGGCTCCACGTGTATCGCGTCAGCGGCGACGACTCGATGATTACTAACATTTGATTGAACAGCCCAGGCTGATAAACCTAGTGTTATTACCTATGAAGGCAGACGAAGACGCAGGGCTCGATCGCAACACCGTCGAGGCGGACACCGTGCGCCTCGCCTCCGGCCTGCGACTGGCCGTGAGCCGGATGTCCCGGCGGCTGCGCCAGGCGCATGCCGTCGGCGATGTGACGCTCTCCGAAGTGTCGGTGCTCGCCCGGCTCGCGGCTGACGGCCCCGGTTCCCCGGGGGCCCTCGCGGACCTGGAGCGCGTACGGCCGCAGGCGATGGCCAGCACGCTGGCCGGGCTCGAACAGCGCGGACTGGTCCGTCGTACCCCCGACGCGGCGGACGGGCGACGGGCCGTCGTGGCGATCACCGAGGAGGGACGGGCGATGCTCGCGGAGCGGCACTCCGAGTCCGTCCACCGGCTCTCGGCGGCCCTCGACGAGTTCACGGCCCAGGAGCGGGAGACGCTCGCATCGGCCCTGCTCCTGCTCGACCGACTGGCGGAACGGCTGTGAACGCGGGCGCCCCGGGCCCCGGCGGCCGGCCCAGGAACCGAGCGAGGGGCGGCGGCCCGTCTGCCGTCCGCACTCCACGCTCCGCGCGTCGGCGGGACCTGCCCGCGGGCCCGGGCTACAAGTGGGTCGCCCTGTCCAACACCACACTCGGTGTACTGATCGCGACGATGGACGCCTCCATCGTGATCATCTCGCTGCCCGCGATCTTCCGCGGGATCGGTCTGGACCCGCTGGCACCCGGCAACATCGGCTATCTGCTCTGGATGATCCTGGGCTATCTGCTCGTGTCGGCCGTGCTCGTCGTCGTCCTCGGCCGGCTCGGCGACATGTACGGCCGGGTCAGGATCTACAACCTCGGCTTCCTCATCTTCGCCGGTGCGTCCATCGCGTTGTCCCTGGACCCGTTCCGGGCGGGCGCGGGAGCCCTGTGGCTGATCCTGTGGCGCATCGTGCAGGCGTTCGGGGGCTCCATGCTGACCGCCAACTCGGCCGCCATCCTCACCGACGCCTTTCCCGCCCGGCAACGCGGCATGGCCCTCGGCGTCAACCAGATCACCGCGCTCGCCGGACAGTTCCTCGGCCTCCTGGCCGGCGGCCTGCTCGCCACCGTGGACTGGCGGGCCGTGTTCTGGGTGAGCGTGCCGGTCAGCGTCACCGGGACGATCTGGTCGTATCTGAGCCTGCGCGAGACCGCGGCGGGCCACCGCGGCCGCATCGACTGGCTGGGCAACATCACCTTCGCGGCGGGCGCGGGAATCCTGCTCGCCGGCATCACCTACGGCATCCAGCCCTACGGTTCCAGCGCCACCGGCTGGGGCAACCCCTGGGTGCTCGGCGGGCTGATCGGCGGCGGCGCCCTGCTGCTGCTCTTCTGCTACGCGGAGACGCGCGTCGCCGAGCCCATGTTCAAGCTGGCCCTGTTCAAGGTGCGGGCGTTCGCCGCGGGCAATCTGGCCGCCCTGCTGACCGCGATCGCGCGCGGAGGGCTGCAGTTCATGCTGATCATCTGGCTGCAGGGCATATGGCTGCCCCTGCACGGCTACGCGTTCGAGGACACCCCGCTGTGGGCGGGCATCTTCATGCTGCCGCTGACGCTGGGGTTCCTGATCGCCGGTCCCCTGTCCGGCTATCTCTCGGACCGGTTCGGCGCCCGGGTGTTCTCCACGGCGGGTCTGGTCGTCGTGGCAGGCTCCTTCCTCGGCCTGCTCACCCTGCCGGTCGATTTCGACTACGGGCCGTTCGCGGCGCTGCTGCTGCTCAACGGGCTGGGCCAGGGCATGTTCTCCTCGCCGAACACATCGTCGATCATGGGCAGCGTGCCGCCGGAGTACCGGGGCGTCGCCTCGGGCATGCGCTCGACCTTCCAGAACTCGGGCACCGCCCTGTCCATCGGCGTGTTCTTCTCGCTGATGGTCTCCGGGCTGGCCTCGTCGCTGCCCACAGCATTGCGCAACGGGCTCACGGCGCACGGCGTCCCGGCCGGCGCGGCCGAGCACGCGGCGTCACTGCCGCCGGTCAGTACGCTGTTCGCCACCTTCCTCGGCAACAACCCCGTCGAGCATCTGCTCGCCTCCGGCGGGACGCTCGCGCATCTCTCGGCGGCCCAGCGTGCCGCCCTGACCGGTCACAGCTTCTTCCCGCGGCTGGTCGCCGAGCCGTTCCACCACGGGCTGGCCATCGTCTTCGCCGTGGCCGCGGGCATGGCCCTGGTCTCCGCGCTCGCCTCGGCGCTGCGCGGCGGGCACGCTCCCGCGCCGCACCGCACACCGCAGGACGGGCCGCCCGCCGCCGGCGCCCTCTCGAAGGAAGCACAGGGACGGCACAACCCGCCCTCCCCGTGACCTCCCGCCCCGGACGCCGGCCCGCCGGTGAGCCGCCGACGACGGCAACCGGTGCGCGGGAGTCCCGCGAGGCGCCCACGCTCGGGTACGGCGCGCCGGGGCCCGGCTAGCTAGGCCTCCGGGCGCCGGCGCGACGCCCGTGACGTGGGCTCGCCTCCCCGGGGATCCTTCGTGATCTCTTCGGAGTCGAGGAGGATCCGGTCGCCGTACAGCGCCTCCAGCCAGTTGGTCTGATAGATGGTGTCGAGGTAGCGCTCGCCGAGGTCCGGGGCGATGCCCACCGCGGTCACTCCGCGCGTGTCATGGCGGGACAGCCAGTCCATCGCGCCGCTGACCACCGTCCCGGTGGAGCCGCCGAACAGGAACCCGCGGCGGGCCAGTCGGTGGCAGGCACGGATGGTGTCCGCCTCCTCGACCCGGATCACCTCGTCCACAAGGGACTCGTCCAGCAGCGGCGGGCGCATGCTCATGCCCAGACCGGGGATCATCCGGCGGCCCGGCTTGCCGCCGAAGGCCACCGAGCCGACGCTGTCCACGGCGACGATCCGCACCGGCTTGTGCCACTGGCGGAAGTAGCGCGCACACCCCATCAGGGTCCCGGTGGTGCCGGCCCCGATGAACAGCACGTCCAGCTCCGGGAACTGCCTGGCGATCTCCGGTGCCGTGGTGCGGTAGTGCGCCCGCCAGTTGCCCGGGTTGGTGTACTGGCCGAGCCACACATACCGGTCGTCGGACGCGCACAGCTCGCGTACGTAGTCGATTCGTGCGCCGAGGAAGCCTCCGTTGGCGTCCAGGTCGGCGACGATGTGTACCTGGCTGCCCAGTGCCTCCATCAGGAGTCGGGCCGACAGGTTGCAACGGGAGTCCGTGACGCACAGGAACTGGTAGCCCTTGCTGGCGGCGATCATGCTGAGCGCCACGCCCAGGTTTCCGGACGAGGACTCGACGAGGATCGAGTCCGGCTTCAGGACTCCCTCCCGTTCGGCGGTCTCCACCATCTCGATCGCAGCCTTCAGTTTGATCGAGCCCGCGAAGTTGAAGCCCTCGCACTTCAGGTACAGAGAACGCCCGAAGATCGGCTCGAGGTCGACGTACAGCTGGCTTTCGTTGAAGGCGTGAGGAGCGGTTATGACGGGCACGGTGGCCTCCTGGTGCCAGGGCTGAGGGAAGGCTTCGTCAGCCATACCGGCGCAGTTCGTGGAAGAAGTCGTCGATGAGATGGAGGTGTCCGGCCCGGGCGGCTTCGTCGTAGACGTACTTGCCGACGGCGAGGTCCAGGACGCCGAGCCCGAAGGGCGAGAAGACCACCGGCCGGTCGGCCGGCGGGGTCGCCCGCCCGGTCATGACGTCGTTGAGGGTGCCGTCCAGGAAGTCGCGGTTGCCGGTGGCCTGCTCCACGAGGTGAGGGGATGTATCGGCTTTCAGGCAGTGCTCGACGTCGTCGACGTAGTTCGCCGAGGCGAGCAGGACCTGGGGGTCGAGGTCGCGCAGGGAGACGTGCAGGACCAGCGGGTTGTGGCTGAACCATGCCGGGTCGGTGACATGGGGTGCGCCGGCGACGGTGGCGAAGATCACCAGGTCGCTGGAGCGGATCAGGTCCTCGGCACTGTCGTGGACGGTGACCTGGCCGGTGGAGGGGGACTGCCGCAGATAGCTGCAGAAGCCGGCGGTGCTGTCGGCGGACAGGTCGTGCACCCCGATCGTGTCGAACGTCCAGCCGGTGCCGATGAGGAACGAGTGGATGTAGCGGGCGATCAGGCCCGCACCGAAGAATCCGACCCGGGTGGGGCGGGTCCGGGTGCGGCTGAGCCAGTCCGCCGCCAGCGCGGCGGACGCGGCGGTTCTGGTGGCGCTGATGATGGAGCTTTCCAGACAGGCCAGCGGGTAACCGGTGTCGGGGTCGTTCAGGATCAGGACCGCGGAGGCCCTGGGCAGCCCGGCGGACACATTGCCGGGGAAGCTGGAGATCCATTTCAGGCCGTCGACCCGCACGGACCCGCCGATGGAGGCCGGCAGGGCGATGATCCGGGCCGTCGGACGGTCGGGGAAGCGCAGGAAGTACGAGGGTGGGTTGACCGAGTCCCCTGCGCCGTGCAGCCGGTAGGTGGTCTCGACCAGTTCCACGATCTGTCTCTCGCGCCCCTCGAGTGTTTGCTGTACCTGCGCACCGGAGATCACCGCGAAGGTCGGCGCGGGGAACCGGGGTGGCGGGGCAGGCTGGGTGGCGGGGGACGGCAGAGTCGTCATCGCGGACTCACCTCCGGAGTCGGGCGGCTCTCGGAGGGTCGCTGCGGTTCGGCCATGGCGACCAGCACCTGGCGGTCTCCGGTGAAGGGCTCGCGACTGTGTGCGGTGCGGATGTTGTCCACGAGCATCACGTCCCCCGGCTGCCAGGGCTCGCGCCGGGTGTGCTCCTCGTAGGTGGTGTTGATCAGCTCGACGACGTCCTCGCCGATGGGGCTGCCGTCGCCGAAGCAGGTGTTGAACGGCAGACCGTCCGCGCCGTATTCGTCGACCAGGTACTCGCGCACATCCGGGGCCAGCGTCCATTCGTTGAGGAAGGCGATCTGGTTGAACCAGCAGCGCCGGCCCGTGCGCGGGTGCCGCACCACGGCGTCACGGCGCTGGCGCGTCCGCAGCGACCCGTCGGGCTGCCAGGCGAAGTCGATGGCGTGGTCACGGCAGTACCGCTCGACGGCAGCGTGGTCGTCCGTGCCGAACGACTCCTCCAGGGACGCCCCGATCTCGTCGTTGTAGCTGCGGGTGAGCAGCCAGCCCTCGCGTTCGAAGCGTTCGCTCAGCGTGGTGGGCAGCGCCTGGAGCACGCGCTCCGCGTCGGCGACGGCGGTCGCGCCGCCCTCGCCGGGCGCGCGCAGGCACGCGAACAGCATCAGGCCGGGAGCCTCCAGGGTGTAGCTCAGCTCATGGTGCATGCACATCGGCTGGTTGTCCGGCCAGGCCGCGGAGGAGTACAGCCCCGGGCCGTGGCGCTCCCGGGGGGCGAAGGCCTCGCGCTCGGTCATCAGGCCATCGGCGAGTCCCGCGAAGACGGCGGCGACCTGGTCGGTCTCCCGTACTCCCAGGCCCCGGACGAGGAGCGCCCCGTGCTCGGTGACCTGCCCGCGCAGCGCGTCGCGGTGCGCGGCCGCCCAGCCGGCCGCATCACCCGGTGCGTCGACGTGCAGGACCGGGGGCTTGTCCGGCAGTAGCTCCACCTCGAGCAGTGATGCCGGGGATGAGGACGACATCTCGGATTCCTTTCTATCGCGCCTCGGGAAACTCAGGAGGAAGTCAGCAATTCGGCTGCGCCCAGGACGGCCCGTGCTGCTTCGGCCGGCCGGGTGCGCGGGAAGTAGTGGCCGCCGTCGGCGAGTTCGTGCAGGTCCACGCGCTCGGCCAGGAGCTGCCAGTCGTGGTACCGGTCGGGGGCCCCGGGTGTGTTCGGGTCGTCGGCGGCGACGACCACGGTGACCGGCGCGGCCAGCTTCACCGTCGGCGGGCTTTCCAGGGCCTCGGCGAAGTAGCGGTGCGCGGACACACAGTCGTGCCGGTAGGCGGCACCGACGTGCTCTGCGTGCTGTGCGTTGAGTTCTCCCAGTTCGGTGTAGCCGCTGTCGGCGGTCAGCCGCGCGGCGATGTCGGCGTTGCTCCGCTTGGTCAGCTCGGCGATGGCCGAGCGCCGGTCGGTGGCGCTGCCCAGCAACTGGGCGCCGAGGAACACCCGCGAGACCTCCAGCCCGGCCTCGCGCAGCTTCCTCGCCGTCTCCAGCGCCGGGGCGGCGCCCGAGGAGTGCCCCCAGAGCATGACCCTGGTCAGACCGCGTGCGACGATCTCGGCGCTGGCCTGCTCCACCACCCGCGCGATCGGCGCGAACGGCTCGTTCCTGGCCGCGAGGTCGTGTCCGGGCAGGTCGACGGCGTAGACCGCGGTCCCGCTACCCGCCAGGGCGCCGGCCATCGGCTGGAAGTTGACCGCGTTGCCGCCCGCGTAGGGGAAGCACACCAGGGCGTGCTCCGGCGCGCCCTCGGGCACGGACAGCGGCTGAAGCAGCTCGGGGCGCCGCTGGGTCGCGCCGTCGAGCAGCGCGGCGAGGTCGGCGAGCACCGGGTGGCGGGTGATGTCCTTGAGGGACACCGCCCGGCCCAGGGCGATGGTGAGTTTCACCGCCGACAGCGAGGTGCCGCCGCGGTCGAAGAAGTGGTCCTGCCGGCTGACGTGGTCCTGGGGGACGCCCAGCAGCTCGGCCCAGGCGGCTGCCAGTTTCCGCTCGGAGGAGGTGCGTGGGGTCTGGAACTCCTCCCCGGCGGCGCCGGACTCCGCGGCCGAGGCGGTCCGCTGGGCCAGCGTGGTCAGGGCCTTCCGGTCGATCTTGCCGTTGGCGGTCAGCGGCAGGCTCTGCTGCCAGTGGAAGGCCGAGGGGACCATGTAGGCGGGCAGCACGGCGTTCAGCGCCTGGCGCAGCGCGTCCGCGGGCTGGCACCGGCCGGTGTAGAACGCGATCAGGTGGGCGCTACGGCCTGCCAGCTCGGCGACGACGACCGCACCGTCGCGGACCCCGGGCACTTTGAGCAGGTTGTTCTCGATCTCACCGATCTCGATGCGGAAGCCACGGATCTTGACCTGGTTGTCGCGGCGCCCCAGGAACTCCAGTTTGCCGCCCGGGTGCCAGCGTCCCCAGTCGCCGCCCAGATAGAGCCGCTCCCCCGGCCGGTACGGGTCGTCGCGGTACGCCTCACGGGTCCGTTCGGGGTCGTTGACGTATCCGCGGCCCACGCACACCCCGGAGAACGCGATCACGCCCGGGGCGCCCAGCGGCACCAGGGACAGCCGCTCGTCGACGACGTAGACCCGCACGTTGTTGACGGCGCGCCCCAGCAGGACCCGTTCCGGTGCCCGCTCCATGACCTCGTGGTTGGTGTCGTCGGAGGTCTCGGTCAGCCCGTAGGCGTTGACCAGCTTGATCCCCGGCTGGATCGTGAACCAGCGCTGGACCAGCTCCCGCTTGAGCGCCTCGCCGGTCACGGACACACACATCAGGTCCGGCAGTTCGCGGGGGTGCTGCTCCAGATAGGAGACCACCACCTCCAGATAGGAGGGCACGACCTGCACGACCCCGGTCCTGCCGCGGGCCAGCGTGTCTACGTACTGCTCGACGTCCACGATCACGTCCTGCGGGACCAGCAGGGTCCGCCCGCCGACCAGCAGCGCGGCGAGCAACTGCCACAGCGAGATGTCGAAGCACTGCGGGGCCGTCTGCGCCACCACGCGCCCCTCGCCGATGCCCAGGTCGTCGATCTTGGCGAAGAGGTGGTTGAGCATGCCCGCGTGCTCGCACATGGCGCCCTTCGGCTCGCCGGTGGAGCCGGAGGTGAAGTAGATGTAGGCGAGTTGGTCGGGGGTGACCTTGACCGCGACATCGGTGTCGGCGTGCTGTTCCGCGTACGCCGTCTCGACCGGCAGCCTTTCGATGTGGGGCAGCAGCGCCAGGGCCTTGTCGAGGGTGTGGGTGCTGCCGGACTCGGTCAGCACCAGCCGGCACCCGGCGCGCGACAGTGTCGCCTCGATGCGCCCGGCCGGGAAGTGGGGCTCGATGGGCAGGTACACGCCTCCGGCCTTGAACACCGCCAGCACCGCGGCCAGCCAGTCGAGGTTGCGCTCGGTGACCACGCCGACGACGTCCTCGCCGCCGAGTCCTCGGGCCAGCAGCGCCCGGGCCAGCCGGTTCGCGCGGGCGTTGAGTTCCCCGTAGGTCCATGAGCGGTCGCCGTGCACGGCGGCCACGGCCTCGGGATGGGCCCGTACCCGCTGCTCGAACAGTTCGTGCGCACGCTGTTCCGGCAGCGTTCGCGCGGGCCCGGCCAGCCCTTCGAGCTGCTGCCGCACTTCCTCGGCCGACAGCAGACTCTGGCGTACGTGCTCGGCATCCGCGTCGGCGGTCACAAGCCTCAGCGCGGTGACGTGGTAGCCGCCGATCCGGGCGGCGCACTCGGCGTCCAGTGCCTCCGTGCGATAGCGCAGCCGCAGCAGCGTCCGCTCGCCCCGGTCGTCCCAGTCCACCGCCAGCACCGTCTCGTCGGCGAGTGCGTGACCGGTCCCCTCGGGGTCGAGAACGACCTCGTACGACGGACCGGCCACGCCCAGTTCCCTGCGCAGTTCCCGCACCGGGAACTCCTGGTGCGCGAGCAGTTCGGCCGCCTCTCGGTGGACGCTCGCGACCAGGCCGCGCCAGGTGGGGGGAGCGACGGTCAGCCGACAGGGCAGCGGGTCGTCGTCCGGTCCGGCGGCATAGCCCGTGACCACGTCCTGCTCGCCCGACAGCGCGGCCAGTACCTTGGCGTGCGCGGCCAGCACGACCGAGCTGACCGGCACCCCCAGCTCTCCCGCCAGCGCGTGCACCGCCTTGGCCGTCTCGTCCGGGACCACCGTCTCGTACGCGGCGACTCCTTCGGCCCGCTCCGGCGCCCACCGGGGGATCACGGTGCTGCCACCGGCGGCCAGCACACGGCTCCAGAACTCCCGGTCCGCGTTCAGCTGCGCTTCCATCGCAGGCCTTTCTCAACTCACCGTCGGCGCGGCACCGGGTGCCGGGGACGTCACTGTCGTCGCGGCCTGACCGACGCCGAAGGGCCAGCCGGGAGCGTCCGGATTCTCTGCGGCGGGGTTGCCACCCCACCGTGCGTACGAGGGGACTTCCTCGCCCTTCATGAGGAAGGAGTCCGGTGCCAGCTCGGCGCCGTCGCCCACGGTCACGCCGTAGTGGACATGTGCGGCGACCCCGAGGGTGCAGCCGGCACCGAGCGTGGTGCGGTCGGACTTGAAGGTGCCGTCCTCCTGGGAGTGGCACTGGATCTTGCTTGCGACGTTGAGGGTGCAGTCGTCCCCGATCGCGGTGAGCGTCCGCTCCGTCACATAGAGGCCGTCGTCGAAGACCCTGCGGCCGATGCGCACGCCCATCAACCGCCAGATCAGGTTCTTGAAGGGGGTGCCGTTGAAGACCATCACATGGCGGTCCGGCACCTTCCACAGGCGCTCGTGCCACCAGAAGTACGGGTCGTAGATGGAGCACAGCTGGGGGCTCAGCGGACGGAATCGCGCGATCCAGCGCTCCACCAGGGCGAAGTACACGGCGGTGAATCCGAGGCTGAACGACAGATAGCAGGCGATGACGATGTACCCGAGCGCTCCGTACAGGTTGAGGGTGGCGAGACCGAGCGCCGTGAGGACGAAGGCGTGCAGCCACCGGATGCTGAGGAGCAGGCCCATGGAGCGCAGGTTGTAACGATTCTTCCGAGAGAGGTGACTGTGCAGTTCGTCGCCCGTCCTGAGGTGGTCGAACCGTGAGTCGCGCTCGACCGTGCGGGGAATCTCGAAGCTCGTCGAGCCGAGCAGTCCGACGCCCTCGCGTACCTCGCCGTCGAGCGGAATGTTCACCTTGGTGGCCAGCAGGCAGTTCTCGCCCGTCTTGGCGCCCGCGGGATAGGCGATGTTGTTGCCGAGGAAGTTGTGCGGCCCGATCGTCGCCCGGGACACCCGGAAGGACGTGCTCGAGAAGTCCGCGTTGACGATGGAGAGACCGTCGGCCACCATCGTGCCCCTGCCGACGGAGACCAGGTAAGGGGTTTCGTGCACCACTTCGGTGCCGAAGTTGGACCCGGTCTGCTCCACCTGCGTCAGGTCGTATCCGAGGGCTCGCAGGTAGTACACGATGTAGGAGCTGTCGCCGAAGAGCCAGGTGAAGAACCTGATGTTCGTCATGAGGGCGATGCCCCGTTGCGCCGCGTACCGGAAGCTGCAGAGCGGATAGACCTTGTCGGGCTTGAGGGCCAGGTTCAGCAGGCGGGGAAGGGTGCACACCAGGGCGAGTCCGCCGACGACGAGGCCGAAGAACACGACGAGGGAGATGAACAGCGAGTCCGTCAGAAGTTCCGGGAAGGAGTCGACGTCCTCCGGATTCAGGCGGTCCTCGAGCGCGGGGACCCAGCTGAACACCATGTACATTCCGCCGACGCCCAGCGGGATGTACAGCAGGAAGAGCTGGAGCAGGGTGGCGATGCCGAACCAGGCCCGGCGCAGCGTGCCGCACTTGGCCGGTTCGATCCGTACGAAGTCGGTATCCGTGGGTTGTGCCGGGGACCCGTGCCGGCGCTCGCCGTCCGGGATGGACTGTCCGCGGTACAGAGAGGACGCGTGGCCGAGCTGGGCCCTGTCACCCATCGAGGTGTCGATGTCGAGCACGGTCTTCTCACCGACGAACACATCACGGCCGAGGGTCACCCGCCCGGTCTGGATACGCCCCGCATGCGCTCGGTAGCAGAGGAAGAACGCGTCCTTGCGGATGACGGTGCCCTCGCCGACCGTGAGCAGGTCGGTGCAGACCGGGACCGAGCGGGAGAGGATCGTGACTCCCTTGCCGATCCGGGCGCCGAGGGCCCGCAGGTACAGCACATACAGCGGGTTTCCGGCTAGGAAAATCATCGGATTGGCATGGAGCAACGCCTTGACGATCCAGAACCGCAGGTAGGTCAGGCCCCAGATGGGGAACTCGCCCGCCTTCCAACGGCCCACGAGGATCCACTTGGCCGCGATCGGAAACACGCACACGGCGGTGAAGGCGATCCCGCCGAACAGCAGCGACCGGGCATAGATGACGGCCGGCCCCGCTCCGTCGGAGACCCAGTCGTAGCCTCGGGCGGCGACGAGTCCGGTGACGAAGGAGTATCCCAGGAAAGCCAGCAACTGGAGCATTCCGCACAGAACATAGGCGGACGTGCTCGCCCGTTTCACGGGAGCCTCCGGAGCGGACACCGCCGGTTGCACCGACCGTACCGTCAGGGGCTGCCCGTCGACATGAGGCGGGACGGCGTCCGCGAGTGCCGCTGCCAGGTGCCGGATCGTGGGGTTCCGATAGATGTCCTTCATGGACACCGAAGGCAGATCCGACCGCTTCCTGACGCGCGCGCAGAATTGAGCCATCACCAAAGAGTTGGCACCGAGATCTTCGAAGAAGTGGCTGTCGGCCGAAACGCGTTCGACGCACACGACATCAGCCAGTACTTCGGCGAGTTTCCTCTCGGTATCCATGGTTGGCGGGCCTGCGCTGTTTCGCCTGGCCGTCGGAGGTTCGTCCGGGCCGGGTATCAACACCTCGGCAGACTTCTCTCCCATGCTAACTCCTTGCGGATATATCGCTAACCATCGCCTCGCGATGGTCAGGCCCATGCCCTGGCACCCCGCAGGGGCCGAACCCGGTAAATCCCGGAAGCCACTGGGTCGTGCGCTTCTGTTGTCTGATCACGAAAGCGTGCGCTTCAGTGTCAGTCGATCACGATCAGGCGGCCACTCGGAATCGATCTCGACAACTCGACACTATCGCTCAACGGGCCGGTATTCCTGGGCTCGCCACGCCGCGGGCCGAGTGACAAGCACTCGGATGGAGGCTCACATCTGCACCCCACAGCAGCACCACCGCATTTCGGCGCTTCGGGCGGCCCGACGGAGGATTCTGACCCGAACTCGACAAGACCGAGCGTCCCGCTCCTCCCTCAAACCTGCTTCAGCGGCGTCCTCCGGCGCCTCGTCAAAGGATACGGAAGCCGTAGGTGAATGTTCGACAAGTCAGAGTGAATGGTCCGAATGGGTGAATTCCGTCAGGTCGTTTGACGACCCGGTATACCTTGAATTTCATCACTCAGACTGCGAGTGCCGTCACCCTCGGTGTCTCCGGGTACGTACCACGCATGTCGAGAAGTGCGGTGTGAGCGGAAATCAGAAGCCGGGCGTCAGAGCCCTTCTCGACCAACCTGATGGGAAAGGCACCCGGGCGCCGCCGGACGACGGGGTGCCCGCAGGCTCCCCCCACACCAGGCGACGGGTCCCGCGGCAAACGTCCCCGGCGCCGGGCGCCGGAAAACCGCTTGCGCTCCCGTGGCGGGGGAACAGAATCAGCGCGTGCAGATCCTGTCGTTTCCCGAAGAGGCCACCCCGGTCGAACTGCGCACGCAGGTGCGCGACCTCCAGGAGCAGGCCTGGCCGTCCGCTGAGGGCCCGGTCGCCCCTGCCGGTGCCCCGGCCCACGATCCCCTGCTGCGTCCCTGGTCGATGCTGCTCGTGGACCGGGGGACGGTGCTCGCCGCTCTGGACATCCTCTCCAAGGAGATATCCCATGCGGGCGCGCGCTACGCCGCCGGCGGATTGAGCACGGTGGTGACGCGGCAGGACAGCCGTGGCCTCGGACACGGCCGGCGCCTGGTCGCCGCGGCGCGGGAGACGATGATCGCCCGGCACCTGGATCTCGGGCTGTTCACCTGCGACCGCCCGCTCCAGGCGTTCTACGAGCGTGCGGGCTGGCAACTGCTGCCCGGTGCGGTGCTGATCGGCGGGACACCGCGCGACCCGTTTCCCAGTGACCGGCCCGGCTTCGACAAGGTCACCCTGGGCGACTTCTTCTCGGCGAGGGCCCGGCAGAGCCGGATGTCGTTCCACGACAGCCGCATCGAGCTGTATCCGGGAGAGATCGACAAGCTCTGGTGACCGCCGACCGGCGCGTACGAGTGGTGCATTACCCGGTCGCGGTCGTAGCGTCGGTACACAGGCGCCTGCACGGACGGCCGGGAGTGAACATGCGGATCCACACGGTGAAGACGGCGGTCACCCTGAGTGCCGTCGCCCTGCTCGCAGCAGCCATGGGAACGGCCTCCGCCGCCCCACCGGCCGGACACATCCCCGAGCGGCAGCCCGATCGTCCCGTGATCGTCGACTGCGTCTGGCACGCGCAGGTGCGACCCGCCGACTTCATGATCGCCTGCGGTGACGGCAACAGCCGCCTCGCCTCGCTCCGCTGGTCGCACTGGGACCAGGGTTCGGCGACGGCCAGCGGCATCAACGTGGTCAACGACTGCAAGCCGTACTGCGCGGCGGGCACGTTCCACTCGTATCCGGTCACCGTGCGGCTCGGCCATCCGCAGCCGTGGAAGAAGGATCCGCAGCTGCAGCACTACACGCAGATGAGCCTCGTCTACACCGGCTCGAGGCCGGACGGATTCGCGCGTGTGGTCACCTATCCGCTGTGGAACTGACGCGGCCTGGTCGCGCGGACGGACCGCGAACCGCTACGGCACGCGCGCGGTCCACTCCGGGGCGGAGAACTTCGTGGCGGCCAGCTCCTCGGCCCGCTGAAGCTCCTGCGGGGTGATGTGGCCCGTGGTGAGGCCGTAACGGGCCTGGAACGAGCGGACCATGCGGTCGATGACGGCTTCCCGGGACAGCCCGGTCTGCCGCCTCAGCGGGTCGACGCGCTTCTTGGCGCTCTTGGTCCCCTTGTCGGACATCTTCTCCTTGCCGATGCGGAGCACTTCGAGCATCTTGTCGGCGTCGATGTCGTAGGACATCGTCACATGATGGAGGACGGCCCCAGGGCCGCCATCAGGGCCGACCATGCGCTTCTGGGCCGCACCGGCGATCTTGCCGGCCTCGGTGGCGATGTCGTTGAGGGGCTGGTACCAGGCCTTGATGCCCATGTCGTCCAGAGCGCCCAGCACCCAGTCGTCGAGGTAGGCGTAGGCATCGGCGAAGGACAGTCCGGACACGAGGGAGGCGGGCACGGACAGCGAGTAGGTGATGGTGTTTCCGGGCTCCACGAACATGGCGCCTCCCCCCGAGATACGCCGTACCACGGTGATCCCGTGCCGTTGCGCGGCCTCGGCGTCCACCTCGTTGCCCAGGGACTGGAAGCTGCCGATGACGACGGCCGGGCCGCCCCACTCCCATACCCGCAGGGTGGGCGGCCGGTGCCCGGCGGCGACCTCCGCCGTGACGACCTCGTCCAGCGCCATGTGCAAGGCGGGCGGCTGGGGCCCCTCGTGGATGAGCTGCCAGTCGTAGTCGGTCCAGTCGGTGGCCTGGGCGAGCGCGCGGCGGACGGCTGTCGCGATGCCTTCGGGGGTCAGACCGTACATGACGGCGCCCTCGGGCAGGCCCTCTCGGATGCGCTCGGCGAGTTCGGAGGCCTCCGTGGTGGCCGGGGCACCTTCGAGGGCCCGGTCGATGGCGAGCAGGGCCTCATCGGGTTCGAGGAAGAAGTCTCCAGCGACGCGCACGTCGCGCAGGACGCCGTCGTGGTCGTCGAGATCGACCACCACCAGCTTGCCCCCGGGGACCTTGTACTCGCCGTGCATGCCGACCGCCTTGATCGTTCCTGTACCGCCGTCACCGTAACGCCGGACGCATACCGCCTGTTCCGGTCGCGCTGGGGCCGGACCGATGCCGCCCGTGCCAGGACTTCCCGATGTCGGGCGCCCTGCGCGGCGTCGCGCCTCTGCCGGCCGGTCCCGGGACCTACCGGCGCGCGCCGGATGCGGGGCCCACGGTCACACCGCACCGGCTGTTCGAGGTGATCGACATGCGTTCCGCCGTCATCGCCCCGCCGGGGGCGGCGGTCAGTTCTCCGAAGGGATGCGGGCCGCGATGTCCCGCGCGAGCCGTTCCGCTTCCGCGGACAGCGGGCCGCCCTCTGCGGCGACCGTCGCCAGCAGTCGTAGCAGGTCATCCGCCTCCTCGCGGCTCATCAGTGCCAGCCGCTCCATCGTCTGCTCGACGGGAGCGGACTCGAGGTCGTCGAGGCCGAGGGGGTCGTTGTTGTCCATGCCGTGGGCAACGTACCCAGCCGTCGGTTGGTCACGCACGGACCGCGGGCCGGCACCCGGGGGCGGTGTCGTCGTGTTTCCCCGCCGTGGCGAACGAGCACGGCAACCTCGACGGGGTCGGCCGGGACCGGGGCCGCTGCCGGGGCTCAGCCGGCCCGGTGGGAGCGCAGTGCGGTGACGGTGTGCCGTAGTGCCGTAGGGTCACCGCACGTCCGAACAGGCCGGGCAGCGCACCGGCGTGGAGCGGCACGGCCCAGGTGCCGCGGCCGCGGGCGGAGGGGCGCCCCCGGGCGGGCCCCCCGGCCCCCCCCCCGGGGCCGCGGGGCGGGGGGGGCGCACCCGGGCCCCCCGGGCGGGCGG
>NZ_JBSFXK010000058.1:0-46662 GCF_053595355.1 Streptomyces sp. NPDC002513
CTGCCTTCGGGAGCAGCGCTCCCGGAGGTCTTCCGCCATCAGCACCAGCCGGGTTGAGACCAGCCCGGACCAGCATCACGCGGGCGGAGTTCTTGCCCCTGGGGGACACCACTGCGCACGCGGTGCAGGTGTAGGTACGTTCCGAAAAGCACATTTCAGCGGGGCCTGTGTCGACCGCGATGCCGTCGACACAGAGATCGGCTGCGTAGGCGGCCCATTCTCCGGCGGCGGCTCGCTGCCATTTGACGGCGTCGGCGATGTCGAGGGTGCGGGCGAGCACCGCGGCGGGCAGTTCGGTCCCGGTGACGACGCAGCAGGGTCGCCATCGCGCAGCGCAGGCAGCCGGTTCGCGTAGCCCCCTTCGTCGCTTCGCCGGTGGGACGCGACGCCGGGCGCTCCGCTGTGCCCTGCGTGTGATCCGATCCGTCGATGCCCGGAGGACGAGAAGGCCCCCGGATGGTTCCGCGGTCCCTCTCGTGTCTCGGGTCCTGTCAGTTCGGGGCGGCGACCGCCTGGTCCCTGGCGGCCGGTGTGGACTTCGGATTCAGCCGGCGCTCGGCCAACTCGCCGAAGGTCAGGCCAAATCCGCCCCACAGGACGGCCTGGATGGCCAGGGCGGAGAGGCGGAACCGCCACAGCAGGGTGGCCGGGAAGTCCCTCGGGACCTCGTTGACCGCCGGGAGGAACGCGTACGCCAGGCCGATCACGACGGCGAAGCCGGCCATCGCGGCGACGGTGGCGTACCAGGTGCCCAGTCTCGGTGCGAGTCGCTTGCCCAGGATGGTGGCGGCGATCGCCAGGAGCACGCTGAGCAGCATCATCAGGAAGTACAGGGTGGTCCGCTTGCCGATGGTGTCGGGGTTGCCGACCGACGGCGGGTTGGCCGGGTACTTCAAAAACGGTACGACATACACGGCCAGCAGCGCGCAGCCCGACAGCAGCAGCGCGGTCGCCCGCGGGGAGAAGCGGCCGACCCGGCCGAGCGCGAAGCAGAAGGCGAGCGCGGCGATGCCGCCGAACGCGACTCCGTAGACCAGGACGCCGGTGGCGAGACCGGCGGTGGACTGCAGCGAGCGGGAGACGACTTCCCTCTCGTGCTCGTGGGAGTGGGCCGCCTCGAAGCTGATCGCGCTGTCGACGTTCGGCTCGCCGAGGAGGTAGGCCACGATCAGGGCGAGCACGCCGGCGGCCAGGCCGCCGAGCATGCCCCGCACCAGAAGGTTGCGCACGGTTGCGGAGTTCATGGGTGTGCGGCGCCCCTTGCGTCAGTGGCAGGGAAAGCCGAGCAGATGACGGCCGTCGTGCACCCACTCGTGGACGTCCGTGCCGCTGAACACGGAGGTGGCGCCCTGCTCGGCGCCGACGAAGTACAGCAGGATGAGCATGAGGATGCCGAAGAAAACCGCCCAGGGAGCAATCGCGTTCAGCGGCAGCTTGGCGGGAACGGCGGGGGTGGCGGCTGTCGGCTGGGCGACGGTCTGCACCATGGCAGGACCTCCTCTGGGAGTTCGCGTCCCATCTCGGTGGTGCACAGGACGACGGCCACGGGTCTGACTCACGAGGCGCCTTGGGGGCGTCTCGCACACAGTGGCGCGACCGTGCCGGATTCCCACCGGCTTCCGTCGTACCGTCGTCAATATCGGAGAGACCGTATCGCGTGTCGGGAGCGGGGCCAAGACCGCGTCCGCCTGGCGTGATCGTTCTCTCCGCGCCGGGCGGACGATCCGGTGACCTCGGGGTGAGCGGTGGCGGAACTCCGGCGGGCGCTTGTCAATCATCCTCCGACCCCCATCACCCGCGCGAGGAGAACCCCGTCGGACACTCCATGAGATCCCCGTCGGATGTTCAACGAGAACAAGGTCACAACCGTGCCCTCTGCTGCTCTTCTGCCGACCTGCCCTAACATCCGAGCATGACCGTCCTGCCTGACGAAGGACTCTCCCTGGCGGCCGAGTTCCCTGACGCGACCCTTGAGCAGTGGCACCACCTGGTGGCAGGTGTGCTGCGCAAGTCGGGCAAGGAAGTCCCGGACGCCGAGGCAGAGCACGCCCTGTCCACCGCGCTGGAGGACGGGCTGCGCACCCGGCCCCTGTACACCCGGCGCGACCACGCACCCGACCCCGGCCTGCCCGGCTTCGCGCCCTTCGTGCGCGGCGGCCGGCCCGAGGGGAACGCGCCCGGCGGCTGGGACGTGCGTCAGCGGCACACGGCCGCGGACGACGGCGCGGTCCTGACCGACCTGGAGAACGGCGTCACCTCCCTGTGGCTGGCCGTCGGCGAGTCCGCCGGCATCCCCGTCCCGTCGCTCGACCGCGCTCTCGCCGGCGTCTATCTCGACCTGGCGCCCGTCGTCCTGGACGCGGGCGCCGAGACCGAGCCCGCCGCACGGCGGCTGCTGCGGCTCTACGAGGACCGGGGCGTCGCCGCGGACGCGGCACGCGGCAACCTGGGCGCCGACCCGCTGGGCCATGAGGCCCGCACCGGGGAGTCGTACGACACCGCGCCCGTGGCCGAGCTGGCCCGGCTGTGCGCCGCGCGGTATCCGGGGCTGCGGGCGCTGACCGTGGACGCGCTGCCGTACCACGAGGCAGGGGGTTCGGCGGCGCAGGAGCTGGCCTGCTCCCTGGCGACGGGGGTCGCCTATCTGCGTGAGCTGACAGGGGCGGGGTTGAGCATCGAACAGGCCTGCGCCCAACTGGAGTTCCGGTATGCCGCGACCGCCGACCAGTTCCTGACGATCGCCAAGCTGCGCGCGGCGCGGCGGCTGTTCGCCCGGGTGGCCGAGGTCTGCGGGGCGCCGCAGGCAGGCGCGCAGCTCCAGCACGCCGTGACCTCGCCGGTGATGATGACGCGCCGCGACCCTTGGGTGAACATGCTGCGCACCACGGTCGCGACCCTGGCCGCCGGGGTGGGTGGCGCCGACGCCGTGACCGTGCTGCCCTTCGACCACGCGCTCGGTCTCCCGGACGCCTTCGCGCGCCGCATCGCCCGCAACACCTCCACCATCCTCATCGAGGAGTCGCATCTGTCCCGGGTGATCGACCCGGCGGCCGGCTCCTGGTACGTGGAGCGGCTGACGGACGACCTCGCGCACGCCGCTTGGGCGTACTTCCAGGAGATCGAGCGGTCCGGCGGGCAGGCGGCGGCTCTGCGCTCCGGCCTGGTCGGCGAGCGGCTGGCCGCGACCTGGTCCGTGCGCAGCGCAAAGCTCGCCCAGCGGCGTGAGCCCGTGACCGGCGTCAGCGAGTTCCCGCACCTGGCCGAGGAACCGGTCGTCCGCGCTCCCGCTCCCGAGCCGCCGTCCGGCGGGCTGCCCCGGGTACGGCGGGACGAGGCGTTCGAGGCGCTGCGCGCCCGCTCCGACGCCCACCTCGCCGCGACCGGCGCCCGGCCCCGCGTCTTCCTGGCCGCGCTCGGCCCGGCCGCCGCCCACACCGCCCGGCTCACCTTCGCCGCCAACCTCTTCCAGGCGGGTGGCATCGAGCCCGTCTCCGAGGGCACCTTCGAGGAGAGCGGGGCGCGGGAGGCATGCCTGTGCTCCAGTGACACGGTGTACGAGGAGCGGGCCGAGTCCGCCGCCGAGGAGCTGCGGGCGGCGGGCGCGCAGCACGTGTTCCTCGCGGGGCGTCCGGGCTCGTACGCGGGTGCCGACACCTATGTCTTCGCCGGCTGCGACGCCGTGGCCGTGCTCTCCGCCACGCTCGACCGCATGGGAGTGTCCTGATGTCCATCCCCGACTTCTCGGCGATCGAGCTGGGGACCCCGGTCGCCGGCACCGGCTCCGACGAGTGGCGTACGGCCGTCAAGAAGGCCACCGACGGTGCCGGCCTGCGCTGGGAGACCCCCGAGGGCATCACGGTCAAGCCGCTCTACACCGGGCAGGATCTCGAGGGCCTGGACTTCCTGGACACCTTCCCGGGCATCGCCCCGTATCTGCGGGGCCCGTACCCGACGATGTACGTCAACCAGCCCTGGACGATCCGGCAGTACGCGGGTTTCTCCACGGCCGAGGAGTCCAACGCCTTCTACCGCCGCAATCTGGCGGCCGGTCAGAAGGGCCTGTCGGTCGCCTTCGACCTGCCCACACACCGCGGCTACGACAGCGACCACCCGCGGGTGACCGGCGACGTCGGCATGGCGGGCGTGGCGATCGACTCGATCTACGACATGCGGCAGTTGTTCGACGGCATCCCGCTGGACCGGATGACGGTGTCGATGACGATGAACGGCGCCGTGCTGCCGGTGCTCGCGCTGTACATCGTGGCGGCGGAGGAACAGGGCGTGCCGCCCGAGAAGTTGGCCGGGACCATCCAGAACGACATCCTCAAGGAGTTCATGGTCCGCAACACCTACATCTATCCGCCGAAGCCGTCGATGCGGATCATCTCCGACATCTTCGCCTTCACCTCGCAGCGGATGCCCCGCTACAACTCCATCTCCATCTCCGGCTACCACATCCAGGAGGCGGGCGCGACGGCCGACCTGGAGCTGGCCTACACCCTCGCCGACGGCGTGGAGTACATCCGGGCCGGCCGGGACGCGGGCCTGGACGTGGACGCCTTCGCGCCCCGGCTCTCCTTCTTCTGGGCGATCGGCATGAACTTCTTCATGGAGGTCGCCAAGCTGCGTGCGGCCCGGCTGCTGTGGGCCAAGCTGGTCCGGGGGTTCGACCCGAAGAACGCCAAGTCGCTGTCGCTGCGCACCCATGCGCAGACCTCCGGCTGGTCCCTGACCGCCCAGGACGTGTTCAACAACGTCACGCGCACCTGCGTGGAGGCGATGGCGGCCACCCAGGGCCACACCCAGTCGCTGCACACCAACGCCCTCGACGAGGCGCTCGCGCTGCCCACCGACTTCTCCGCCCGCATCGCCCGCAACACCCAGTTGCTGATCCAGCAGGAGTCCGGCACGACGCGCGTGATCGACCCGTGGGGTGGCAGCGCGTATGTGGAGCGGCTGACCTACGACCTCGCCCGCCGGGCCTGGCAGCACATCCGGGAGGTCGAGCAGGCGGGCGGCATGGCGCAGGCCATCGACGCGGGCATCCCCAAGCTGCGCGTGGAGGAGGCAGCGGCCCGCGCCCAGGCCCGCATCGACTCCGGGCGGCAGCCGGTGATCGGGGTGAACAAGTACCGGGTGGACTCCGACGAGCAGATCGAGGTGCTCAAGGTCGACAACTCCTCGGTGCGCAGTCAGCAGATCGCCAAGCTGCGGCGGCTGCGCGAGGAGCGGGACGAGACCGCCTGCCAGGACGCGCTGGACACGCTCACACGGGCGGCCGACGGCGGGGGGAACCTGCTGGAGCTGGCGGTGCGCGCGGCCCGCGCGAAGGCGACCGTCGGGGAGATCTCGTACGCCCTGGAGAAGGTGTACGGACGGCACGCGAGCCAGATCCGTACGATCTCCGGTGTGTACCGCAACGAAGCAGGCGAGTCGCCGAACGTGGACCGCACCCGGGCCCTCGTCGACGCCTTCGCCGAGGCCGAGGGCCGCCGGCCGCGCATCCTGGTCGCCAAGATGGGCCAGGACGGCCACGACCGAGGGCAGAAGGTGATCGCGACAGCCTTCGCCGACCTCGGCTTCGATGTGGACGTCGGCCCGCTGTTCCAGACCCCGGCCGAGGTGGCGCGGCAGGCCGTCGAGGCGGATGTGCACATCGTCGGGGTGTCGTCCCTGGCCGCCGGGCACCTCACCCTCGTACCGGCGCTGCGCGAGGCACTCGCCGAGGAAGGCCGCGAGGACATCATGATCGTCGTCGGCGGGGTGATTCCGCCTCAGGACGTGCCGACGCTGAGTGAGATGGGCGCGGCGGCGGTGTTCCCGCCCGGCACGGTGATCCCGGACGCGGCCCACGACCTGGTGACGCGGCTGGCGGCCGGCCTCGGACACGGCGACCTGTGAGGCCGTGAGTCCATGGCCATCGACCTCGACACGTACGTCAAGGGCGTCCTCGACGGCAAGCGGGCGGTGATCGCCCGCGCGATCTCCCTGGTCGAGTCGACCCGTCCGCAGCACCGGGCGCTGGCCCAGGAGTTGCTGACCGAGCTGCTGCCGCACAGCGGGAGAGCCCGGCGGATCGGGGTCAGCGGGGTGCCGGGGGTGGGCAAGTCGACGTTCATCGACGCCTTCGGCACCCTGCTGACCGGCCTCGGGCACCGGGTGGCCGTGCTCGCCGTCGACCCGTCCTCCAGCCGGACCGGCGGCTCGATCCTCGGCGACAAGACCCGGATGGAGCGGCTGGCCGTCGACCCGGCGGCCTTCGTCCGCCCCTCCCCCACCGCCGGCACGCTCGGCGGGGTCGCCAAGGCGACCCGCGAGTCGATCGTGGTGATGGAGGCCGCCGGCTACGACGTGGTCCTGGTGGAGACGGTCGGTGTCGGCCAGTCCGAGACGGCCGTCGCGAACATGGTCGACTCCTTCCTGCTGCTGACCCTGGCGCGCACCGGGGACCAGTTGCAGGGCATCAAGAAGGGCGTCCTGGAGCTGGCCGACGTGATCGCCGTCAACAAGGCGGACGGCCCGCACGAACGCGACGCGCGCGCCGCCGCGCGTGAACTGGCAGGCGCGTTGCGGCTGATGCACGGCAAGGACGCCTTCTGGACGCCGCCCGTGCTCAGTTGCAGCGCTCGCGAGTCGACGGGCCTCGACACCGCCTGGGAGCGGCTGGAGCAGCACCGCACGCTGCTGGACTCCACCGGACGCCTCGCCGCCCGGCGCCGCGACCAGCAGGTCGACTGGACCTGGACCATGGTCCGCGACGGACTGCTGGGCCGTCTGCACGCCGACCCGGCCGTCCGCGCCCTCGCGCCCACCCTGGAACGGCAGGTCAGGAACGGCGAAGTGACGGCCACCCGGGCCGCCGAACGCATTCTGGACACCTTCGGGGGGCAGGAGACCTGAGGCAGGCCGGCCGGCTCCCGCCCGCCGCCGGTCCCTCGTCGGCGCGCCTGCGTCGTGCCGTCGGCGGAGCGGAACGGGCGGCGTGGATACGGGTCGTGCGAGGCGTCGCCGGTCCATCGGAGACGGTGTACGCCCAGCCGGCGGCCGGTCTCGGGTTGGGCCACCTCCGGGCGAGGGCTGGGCCAAGGCTCGCCCGGAGGTGGGCTTGGGGAGGGTGCGGCGGTACTACAGGCCGACGTCGCGGCTGCGGATGTCGTCCAGGGACTCCCGGCGGACGAGCAGCCGGGCGTGGCCGTCGCGCACGGCGACGACGGGCGGGCGGCCGACCAGGTTGTAGCCGGAGGCCATGGACAGGTGGTAGGCACCGGCGACGGGCACGGCGAGCAGGTCCCCGGGATGTATGTCGTCGGGGAGGTCCACATCCGTGGCCAGTACGTCACCGGCTTCGCAGTGCCGGCCCACGACGGTCGCCGGGTGCAGGCGGGCGCTGCCGCGCCGGCCCACCAGGCGGGGGGCGTAGCGCACTCCGTACAGGGCGGGTCGCGGGTTGTCGCTCATGCCGCCGTCGATGGCCACGAACGTGTGACCGCCGGTGCGCTTGACCGCGAGGACGCGGTACAGGGCGACGCCCGCCGGTCCCGCGATGGCCCTGCCCGGTTCGATGATCAGGCGGGGCACCGCGAGCCCGGCCGACGCGCACGCCTCGTTCAGCTCGGCCCGGACCTTGCGCGCCAGGGTGGTCAGGTCCAGGGCCTGCTCGCCGGGCCGGTAGGCGATGCCGTGGCCGCCGCCCAGATCGAGTTCGGGCAGGACGAGGCCGTGCTGCCCGTGCAGCCGGGCCATGAGGCCCACCAGCCGGCGTACGGCCTGCAGATACGGTTTGACGCTGGTGATCTGTGAGCCCAAGTGGCAGTGCAGGCCGGTGAGTTCGAGCTGCGGCTGGTCCAGGATCCGGGCGATGGCGTGCTGGGCGTAGCCGTCGGAGATCGACAGACCAAACTTCTGGTCCTCGGTGCCGGTGCGGATCTTCTCGTGGCCGCCCGCGTGGATGCCGGGCACCACCCGGACCATGACCTTCTGATGGCCGTCGGGTCCGACCGCGGCGGCCAGCCGTGCGATCTCCGACGGGCTGTCGATGACGATCCGGCCCACCCCCAGCCGCAGAGCCGTCTCCAGGTCGTGCGGTGACTTGGCGTTGCCGTGCAGCACGATCCGCTCGGGCGGGAAACCGGTGGTGACCGCGAGTTCCAGCTCGCCGGCCGAGCAGACGTCCAGGCCCAGGCCCTCCTCGTCCATCCAGTGGGCCATGGCCCGGCACAGGAACGCCTTGGCCGCGTAGAGGACTTCGGTGTCGGGGAAGGCATGCCGGTAGGTGCGGCAGCGTTCACGGACCTCGGCCTCGTCGAGAACGTAGACGGGGGTGCCGAAGCGGTCGGCCACCTCGGCGAGCGCCACGCCGCCGACGGCGAGGTCACCGGGGCGGGGCTCGGCGGTGGACGCCGGCCACACCGACAGCTCGTGGGCGGTGGTGGTGAGCGCGGTTTCGTGAAGGGTGGTCATCGGGTTCTCCCTCTCAGCCGAGCCAGAGCGACAGCGCCGAGACGAAGGCCGCGGCGCCGGTGACCCGGAGCACGCCGACGGCCTGCGGATCCCAGGTGTGCGTACGTTCACGGTGTGCGCCGGGGTGCTTCCGGATGCGGGGCAGACGCTCGCCGCGGGTCGGCGCGGGGGCGGTGAACTGGGGGTCCACCGTGACGGTGGTGACCCCGAGCGGGGCGGTCAGCGCGCGCAGTGCGGGTTCGGCGAGCCTGATCCACGTCTGCTCGGGCCCGAGCGTGGCGATCAGCCTGCGCTCGGAGGTGAAGCCGACAGCCGTACGCTCGCCGAGGGGGGTACAGAAGAGCCGAGCCGTGCACCGGGACGGGCCCGACCGGACCGGGACGTACAGAGGTCCGGCCGGGAACCGATCGCAGGGCTCGGGGTCTTCGTCGTACAGGGGTTCTGCCATGGGATGCCTCCCGGAGGATCCGCGGTGGTGCAAGGACTGGCGGCTGGTTCGCCGGATGAGCCGGGTGGTCCTGCCGGGTGTGCGAGACGCCCCTCACCTGGCGGGGCGGACCGTGGCTCGCCGATGACGCTACGCCCGGGCACCCCGGATGCCGGACCTCTCCTGACGGGATGCTGACGGCGACCGGGGCGACGCTGACGCGTTGCTGACACTCCTGGCCAGGGGTCTGGGCAAGACCGTCAGAAGGGCGTCAGGAAAGGGCGCGTGGGCTGTTCCGGGGCCCGGGCCGGGCGTGAGATGGAAGCGGTATCGACGAGCATCGCCGACGAGGGGCGAGCACCCGGGAACCGCCCGGGGGCCACCCCGTCGGCGTGTGAGGAACGGTGTGTGATGTCCGAGTCCGACGCTCCCTGGGCCGGCCGTGTCGTGGTCGGCCTGAACGGTTCGCTGGGCAGTGTCGCCGCCCTGCGCCGGGCCGCCGACGAAGCCCGGCGCCGTGGTGCGGAGCTGTGGCCGGTGCTGGCCTGGGAGCCGCCCGGCGGGGATCTGGCCGCCCGGCCCCCGGCGGCGTCCTTCATGGCCGGGGAGTGGGAGCGCCTGGCGCGGGAGAGGCTGCTTGAGGCGCTCCATGGCGTGTTCGGCGCTCAGGGCCCGGGGGTGCCGATGCGGGCGCTCATCGCCCGGGGCGCCCCCGGTCCGGCGTTGGTGGAGATCGCGGACCGGGAGGACGATGTGCTGGTCGTCGGCGCCGGACACCGCTCCCGTTGGCACCGCGCGCTCCGGCCGTCGGTCAGCCGGTACTGCCTCGCGCACGCCGCCTGCCCCGTCCTGGCGGTGCCGCCGTCGCCGCTCGAGGCCGCCCTCGCGTCCGCCCATCGCCGGAACACCTGGCGGCTGCGCCTGGACACGGGCCGTCTCACCCGGGAGTCGGAGACCGTGCCGCCCGGGGACTCGGCATCGGGGTGAGGGTTTTGGGCCGGGTCCGCCCGGTGGCCGGCCTCTCAGGAAGGAGCCGGCCGGCCGATGCCCGGTGTGGGCAGGCCGAAGCGGGACAGCACCCCGCTCAGCCAGGACATCGGGGCCGCGGCGAGCGCGGCAGCGGCCGACGACGGCAGCGCTGATGTGCCGGCTTCGCCGGCCTGCTCCGCCGAGGAGGGCAGCCAGCCCGTGCGGGCCAGGCGACCGGCGAGGGGCTCCAGTCGTCCGTGGAGGAGCGTGGCCGTGGTGATGGCGGTCAGAGCGATCCCCCATCCGACGGGGCCCAGCGGGGTGGATCCGAAGAACTGGCTGATGCCCGGGGTCTGGATGATGGCGACGAGCACCGCTGCCGAGCCGATGGTGGCGGCGAGCACGTGACGGTCGGCACCGCCGCTGGCGAGGGTCTGTGCGAGCTGGGTGCCGACCACCGCGGCCAGTGCCACCGTTCCGGCGCGGCGTTGGGTGCCGGTGAAGCGGGCGGCCGTCCAGGCGAGCCCTGAACCGAGGGCGGTGGTGAGCCCGCGCTGGAGCATCTCCTGCGTGAGCGCGGTGCCCAGCGACTGGTGGGGGCCTTCCTCCAGGAGCTGTTCCCCGGTGCCCTCGGCCGGGGTGCGTACGGCGATGGCGAGGGCGGGGGCGAGGTCGGTGAGCAGGTTGACCAGCATGATCTGACGGGCACGCAGCGGTGAGCTGCCGGAGAGCGCGGAGGCGAGCACGCTGAAGGTGACCTCGCCGAGGTTGCCGCCGATCAGGATGGCCAGCGCGGTCCTGACCGAGGTCCACATCGCCCGGCCCTCGGTCAGGGCGGTGACGATCGTCTCCAGGCGGTCGTCACCGATGACCAGATCGGCGGCGGCCGTGGCGGCGGGGGTGCCGCGCCGTCCCAGGGCGATTCCGACGTCGGCGAGCCGGATGGCGGGGGCGTCGTTGGCCCCGTCGCCGGTCATCGCCACGACTCGGCCCAGACGCTGGAACGCCTCGACGATGCGGACCTTGTGGTGCGGGGTGCACCGGGCGATCACGTCCACCGTCGGCAGCAGGGCGTCCAGGGTGTCGTCGTCGAGCTGGTCCAACTCCGGTCCCGTGCACACGGTTTGGTCGGGGTCGCCGGTGACCGAGGCCGCGATGGCCTCGGCGGTGGCGGCGTGGTCCCCGGTGAGCAGGACGGTGTGCACCCCGGCCGCCCGCAGCCGGGTGGTGGCCGGCGCCGCCCCGGGGCGCACCGGGTCGGCCAGCACGACGAATCCTACGAAGACCAGATCGCGCACCGCCTCGTCGGTCAGCTCCTCCCCCGGCTCCATGGTGCGTTCGGCGACCGCGAGGACGCGACGGCCGGCTCCGGCCAGTTGCTCGGTGGCCCGGGTGAGCGCCTTGTACCCGGCGTCGTCGAGCACGGTCCGCACCCCGTTCAGGCGGCGGTACAGGCAGCGGTCCAGCACGGTCTCGGGGGCGCCCTTGATGCTGAGCAGAAGGCGGCCGGCGGTGCTGCCCGTGGTGGCGTGGTAGGCGCGGGACGGGTCGAAGGGCAGCGTTCCGGTGCGCCGCCAGCGGGGCGCGCCGCGGCCGACCGACACCCGCACCCGGCGGGCCCCCGCGTCCACCGCCCGGTCGGTCTGGTGAGCCATCGGCTCCGACTGGCGGGCGGCGGGGGTGGCGCGGAGGGCGGCCGCCAGGACCGACTTGTGCCGTGGGCCGAGCCGGTCGACGGGGAGCGTGCGATCTCCGTCGCCGACGGCGGCGAGCTGAAGATTGCCCTCGGTGAGGGTGCCGGTCTTGTCGAAGCACAGTACATCCGCCCGGCCGAGCGCCTCGATGGTGCGGGGGTTGCGCACGAGCGCGCCGTGTTCGGCCAGGCGGCGCGCGGAGGCCAGTTGGGCGGCGTTGACGAGGAACGGCAACCCCTCGGGGACCGAGGCGACGGCCAGGTTCACCGCCGAGGCCAGGCTCTCGGCGGGCGGGCGTCCGTGCAGCAGCCCGGCCCCGGCCACCGCCGCCGCGGAGATCGTCGCCACGGGCAGGCTGGCTTTGGTGAGGGACGACAGCCGTGCCTCGACGCCGGTGACCGGTGCGGCCTCCCGGGCGGTGGCCATGGTCCGCCCGACCTCGGTGGCCGCCCCGGTGGCCACGACCACCGCCACCGCCTCTCCGGCGGAGACGGTGGTGCCCTCGTAGAGCATCGAGAGGCGGTCGGTGAGATGTGCGGCGACCACGGGGGCGGGGTCCTTGGCGACGGGCAGGGACTCGCCGGTCAGCGATGACTCGTCGACCTCCAGGCCCTGGGCCTGAAGCAGCCGGCAGTCGGCGGGCACCACGTCCTCCGGCCGGAGCAGTACGACGTCTCCCGGCACCAGGTCCTCCGCGGTGACCAGCCGATCGGCGCCTCCACGCCGTACCCGGGCACCCACGGCGGAGCGGGCGGTCAGCTCGGCGAGGGCGCGTTCGGTCCGCACCCGCTGAGCGCCGCCCACCAGTGCCGACGTGGCGGTGATGAGCGCGACCAGCAGGGCGTCCGCCCGGGAACCCACGGAGGCGGCCAGGGCCGCCCCGCCGGCCAGCACGGGCGTCAGCGGGTTGGCCAACTCCTCGACGAACGCCGACGGCAGGGTGGTCCGCGGCGGCACGCCTGCCCGTGACGGTCCCTTGGCCCGTGCCTCGGCCTCCGCCGCGGACAGTCCGTCGATGCTCGTACGCAGCCGTTCCAGGGCCCGCGTAGGCGGCATCAGGTGCCAGGGCACGGTCTCCACGGACGGGGTGACCGGACGCGAGCACAGTTGCCGGGCGCGCCAGACGCCCAGCCCGAAGGCGATCCCCCCGGCGGTGTTGCACGCCGCCTGTCCGCGCGAGCACGCCTCGGCGGCCGTTGCCCGCATCGCCGCGACCACGCCGATGCCGCTGCCGCTCGCGGCCAGCACCGCGCTGTCCCGGTCGACTTGGCGGGCCACGCCGACACCGGTGAGGATCAGCGCGACCGAGTCCAGGTCGGTGCCGACCAGCAGGTGTGCGCCCCAGGCCGGGGGCTCTCCCTCCCGGTGCACTCCGATGCCGCAGTCGGACGCTCCCAGCGCGCGGCGGTTGCCCGACACGAGCAGCACCACGGCGCCGTCCGCCTGCAACCCGCGTACGGACGCCACCAGTCGGCTCCCCGTCGGCACCATCGCGTCGACGAAGCCGAGTTCCGGATACGGCTGGTCACCGGCGAGGATCACGCGAATCCCGGAACGGCGGGCCGCGGCGGCCAGGGCCTGCGCGCCGGGCAGCGTCTGCGTCGCGGCCCCCGCCACGGCCACCAGTCGGCGCCCGTGGGCCAGGCCCAGCACCTGTTCGCCGCCGCGGTGCCGCAGCCGGTCCGCGGCCCCGCGGCCGGTGCCGTCCGTCAGTTCCAGGTCCTCCAGAGGACCGAGCACCCAGCCGTCGCCGTCGCGGTGGAGGCGCCCGGGTGCGGCCGGGTCGAACAGGGAGAACAGCCGATCGGAGACCTGCGCGGGCTCGGCGCCGTCGAGCAGCTCCAGATCGGTCAGTTCGCAGCGGCCGCTGCGCAGTGCGTTCACGTCCAGGAGCACGGTGTCCACCTGGCCCAGGCGGCGCAGCGCGCCGCGGTCCATGGCCACGACGCCCCGCAGCGCGAGGAATCGGCCCAGACTGGTGGCGAAGCCCTCCCGCCCGGCCTCCGGCGCCTTCGGCATGCTGGACAACGCCACCGCGAGTGCGCGCCTCGGCCCCACGGCGGGGGTCGCGAGGGCGCCGACGGCCGCGCCCGCCCCCATGACCCGCTCGGCATAGCGCGCCGTCACATCCTGGTGCACCTGGGGACGTTGGGTGAGGGTCGGCTCGGCCTTCGCGTCCTCCGGTCCCCGTACCAGTCGCGGCTCCGCCTCCGCCCACGCCTGAAGGGCCGCGTTCGCCTCCCGCCACTGCGCCAGACGCTGCGCGGCGTCGAGGACGAGCCCCCCGCCGCGCGTGGCCACGCCCTGGACCAGCGCGTTGAGTGCCGGAAGTACTGATTCCGGGCGCTCCCGCTCGCCGAGGACCGACGCCGCCAGCCGGCGCAGAAGGGGGTGGCACTGGACGGCCGTGGCAAGAGCCCCCACCTCCGCGGGCAGTGGGGTCCACGGCGACAGGCGCGTGGCCACCGTGAGCATGAGCCCCGCGATGTCCGCCGCGAGGACCGGAAAAGCGGGCCGTGTGTGCGGTGCCTCGCACGGATGGTGCGGCTCGGGGCACCATCCGTCGAACCCGCCCTCATCCGCGGTGCCGGCGGCCCCGTGGGCCTCCGCGTGGGCGATGATCCGGATCAGTTCCTGACGGGACGGTGGCGGCGAGGCCAGTTCCACGACCACCCGCTCCGCGGGAGCGTTCACCCGCGCCCACAGTACGCCGGGGTGCTCCTCGAGCGCGCGCTCCACGAGCCGGCCGACCCACATGCCGCGCGGGCCCCGTACCCCCCGCACATCGATATGGCAGCGCCCCGGGCGGGACCAGACATCCCGCTTGTCCATGCCGAGCAGCAGGGCGGCCCCGCCCACGGCCTTGTGCACCCCGGCGGCCACCCCGCCCTTCAGGTTTCGGGTCAGTGGCGCCGGCAGCGGCGGAAGCACTCCGGACAACAACGACATCCGCCTCATACCTCCGCAGCAGGTCAGTCCCTCGTCCTTCGTCCGTTCTCGATCAGCATGTGCCACCCCGGACCCGCCCGCCCGCCCTGCTGGTCCGAACGGATTCCCGGCTCGCAGGCCCCTGGACCCCGGGGTAGCTTGAGCCTCCCGGGGGGCGACGTTCAGGACCCCAGGAACGGATGTGAGCCGTGACCACGCCGAGGATTGGCGAGAAGCGCCCGAAGACCACGCCGAAGCCGTCACGCCCGGCCTCAAAAACGCCGGAAGCCGAGCAGGCGTCGGAGACGCAGACGACATCGCGGACGCGGGAGGGGGCGGGGACGCAAGAACCGCCGGAGACACGGACAGCACCGGGCACACAAGAACCGCCGGAGACACGGACAGCACCGGGCACACAAGAACCGCCGGAGACACGAAAGGCATCGGGCACGCGGAAACCACCGGGGACACGGAAGGCATCGGGCACGCGGAAGCGGTCAGGGACGCACACGTCGCGGCCGCCCGCGGCCGAAGGGGCCGGGGAGTCGCCGAAGCGAAAGGCCACCACCGGGACCGGCGCGCGTACGATCACCCTCACTCTCCCGGGGCTCGGTGAGGCGGCCACCCGGGCGGTCGACGCCGCCGCGGTCCCCGTGGCCACCGCCCGACGCGCACTGACCGCCCGACGCGGCCTGCCCCTGTACGCCGGTCTCGGCGCGCTGGCGGTCGTGGGCGCCGTCGAGTGGCCGTTGGCGGTGGGCCTCGGCATCGGCTACGCCGTGCTGCGCCCCAGGGGTCTGTCCCCACGGTCCGCGACCTCTGGATGAGACGGGTGCGTCCCCGCCGGCGGCCGTCCGGACCGACCGCTCGGACAAGGGCCCGGCCCGATGCCTTCTTGACTGATACGGCTGGTCAGGGCATCGTGCGTAGGCGAAGTCTCCCTCTGTCGTGGTCCCGCACCCCTCATCACGCGGACTCACGTCATCTAGCGTATTCACGCGATGTGCCGGACCCCGGCTCGCTGGCACGGTGCTCAGGGACAGCACACCGGCCGAAGGGCGGAGATCATGTCGGCGGATCCAGCGATACCGAAGACCGGGCAGCTCTCAGGCACGCTCTGCACCACCGATTCCGTGCCCACCCACCGGAGAACGAAGTACTGGCGCGACACGTTGTCCCGGACGTTCGGCGCCCTCGACATCGCCGTCCTGGACCAGGCCTGTTCGGGAGCCGTCCGGACGTCCCCGCTGGGCCGGCTGCGGGTCGCCACCGTGGAGAGCAATCCGCTGCGGGTGTGGCGGACTTCGCGGCTGATCGCGCGGGACGGCGACGACCACTTCCTCGTCAAGCTCCTGGCCAGGGGAACCGCCCGGGTCGAGCAGGACGGCCGGGTGGCCGTCCTGGGCCCCGGGGAGATCGTCTTCTGCGACATGGCACGCCCGATGCAGATGGAATTCCCCCGTCCGTTCCAGACGAAGTCCGTTGTGCTGCCGCGCCGGCTCCTCGGCCTGCGCGAGCCGGACCTGCGGCGGATCGTGGCGGTCCCCATCCGCCCCGACACCACGCTGGGCTCACTGCTGTCGCCCTTTCTGAACAGGGTGGTGGACACTGCGGCAACGTACCCGCCGCGTACCGGTGAGGCGCTGGCCCACAACGTCGTCGACTTCCTCACCGCTCTGGCCGAGGAACAGCTTCGCCAGGACTTGGACGCCATTCCGACCGCAGCCGACGAACTGGTCCTGCGCATCCAGGCATTCATCAACCAACACCTCGGCGAACCGGACCTCACACCGGAGGCCATAGCCCGCGCCCACCAGATCTCCGTGCGCTATCTGCACAAGCTCTTCCAGGCGCAGGACATGACCGTCAGCCGGTGGATCCAGCGCCGTCGGCTCCAGGAGTGCCGGCGGGAGCTGGCCCACCACGGATCGGCAGGCCGGACCATCGCCGCGGTGGCCCGCCGGTGGGGATTCACCAGCGCCGCCCACTTCAGCCGGGCGTTCCGGGCCGTCTACGGGATGTCCCCCACCGAGTGGCGGGACTCCGTGGTGATACCGGGGCCTCCTACGCGTCTGCTGCCCAAGGCCTCGTCCGGCGGGCCGGAGGGCGCGGGGGCGCCGCGCTACCGTCATGTCACCCCGCCCGCCGTCCGGCACCGAACCCACCTCACCGAAGAGGCCGTGGCGACGGCAGGATGCCTCTAGTGCCCCGACAGGCAACGTTCGCCCCGTCGCGACGCCCGGCACGCTCCCCCAAGCTCTCGGCTTCGCTCGAGCAGGGGGGACCCCCATGACGCCGCTCCTTGACGGGCAAACGTTGCCTGCCGCGACACTGGTGCCCCGGCAGGCACCAGGAAGTTCCCGGCCCAGCTCTTGATCTCGCCGGGTACCCGGGCCCGGCACGGACACCCGCCTCCGACGCTTTCCGGTCCGATCCCGGCAGCGCCCAGCCCGGCCCCGGCCACCTCGCCCCTACATCACGACCAAGTACCCGGGCAAGCGACGTTCGTCGGCCAAACGTCGCCTGCCGGGGCACCGGCGGCGGAGCACCGATCGTCCCCGGCGCTTCGCCGCCCAGCCCTGCCAGGGCGTCCGCCACCGGCGTGGCCCCCATCACTCCCCCTGCAAACGGGTTTGCTTGAGCAGCGGATCTTGAGATAGTGACACCCGATGCATCGTCCGCGCCTGCCTGAGCCGCCTCCGGCTCCGCAGGCAACGCCGACGCGCACGGTCACGGCCGGCACGGACCGGGACCGGCTGGCGGGTGCGGACAGGAAGGGACGTACGTGGCGGTGTCGGGCGGATCGCTGTCTCGACGCGGCCTGCGCGGGCGGGAGGCCGAGCTCGAAGAGCTCCAGACACTGATCGCCTCGGTGGCCCGCGCCGGGAGCGGCTCACTGGCGCTGATCCGGGGGGAGCCCGGCATCGGCAAGACCACACTGCTCACCGAGGCCGCCGACAGGGCCAGGGCGGCGGGATACTCAGTGGGCCTCGGCAAGACCGATGAGCTGCATCACATCGTGCCGCTCTCGTCGATCGCGGCCTGCGTCCTGCACGGTGACCAGCCACTGCTGTCCGGTGATGCCTTCGTCGCTCTCGCACGCCATCACGATCAGCGGATCTGGCTGGTGGAGCGCCTGGCGGAGGCGATCGAGGCCAGGGCGGGCACTACGCCGGTGCTGATCGCGCTGGACGACGTGCAGTGGGCCGACCCGCTGAGCCGGTTCGCCCTGAAGCAGCTTCCCACGCGCCTACGATGCTCGCCGGTGCTGTGGATGATCACCACGCGACAGGAGCCCGCCGCTCCGGCGGAGGAGATCGTTGCTGCCGCGACGGGTGAACTCCCGGCGAGCACCGTGTCCCTGGGGCCGCTGTCCGGCACGGCCATCCACCAGCTCGCCGACGACACCCTGGGGGCGGCCGTCGACGATCGGGTACGGGACCTCCTCGGCGGAGCCGGCGGGAACCCGTTCCTGGCGGTCGAGATGCTCGGGGGGCTGCGGACCCCCGATGCCTCGGGCGATCCCGTGCCTCCGGGGCTCGTGGTGGGGGTGCGCGGCAGACTCAAGTCCTTGCAGCCGGACACCCTGCGCTTCCTCCAGATGGGAGCGGTGCTGGGACGCAGATTCGGCTTCCACGCCGCCGCCGCGCTCTGCGGGCGGGCGCCCGCCACGCTGATCGAGGCGCTCGAGGAGTCGGTGCGCGCCGGACTCCTCGACGACGACGGCGATGATCTGGTCTTCCGGCACGATCTGCTGCGCCAGGCCGTCTACGTCGACATCCCGCCGTCGGCCCGGAAAGCTCTGCACCGAGAGGCCGCAGGCCACCTCGTCTCCGCAGGGCACCAGCCGATCGACGCGGTACCGCACATCCTCAGGGGCGCCCTGCCCGGGGACGAGGAGGCCGTGGCCCTGCTGCGGCAGGCCGCCGACGACGTACTGCCGGTCACACCGGGGCTCGCGGCCGACCTGCTGACGCGCGCCCTGGAACTGGTGCCGTCCGCGCGACCGTTGAGGTACGCGGTGGGCGAGCAGGCGATCATCTGTCTGACCCGGGCCGGCCGGAACCGGGAGGCGCTGGCGATCGGTGACCGACTGCTGGCCGGCCGCCCCCCGCTGGACGTGTTCGGCCGGCTGCAGGCCGCCCTCGGCGGGACGCTGTGGAACATGGATCTCGCCGAGCAGCTGCGCCGCCGGGCCGAGACGGCCCTCGCCACCGGGGGCGCCGCCCCGGAGATCGAGGCGAGGCTGGCCGCCTTGCGTGCGCTCGCCCTGTCCCGGGGCCAGGATCTGGTCGCGGCGCGTGACGCCGGCGAGACCGCGCTGCGTGCCGCGACCGCGATCGGTGACCTGGAGGCGCATGTGCTGGCCCTGTGCGGGCTCGGCGAGATCGCGCTCAACGCGGGTGAGAACGCCATCGCACTGGATCGTTTCGCCGCGCTCAGCGCCGTCGATCCCGCTTTCCTCCCCGAGGAGATCGTCGCGCACCAGCACCTGGACGACTTCGAGACGAGCGAACGACTGATTCTGCAGGCGACGGACAAAGCAGGAACGTTTCGCCAGGCCATGCTGCTGTGGGGGCAGGGCCAGCACCATCTGGGCCTGGGCAGACTAGACGACGCCGAAGCGGACTTCGTGACGATGGAGCGCCTGGAGGACGACGTACACGTACCCGTCCAACAGGTGAACGCTCGGGTGATCCGCTCCCGGATCGCCCTGCATCGCGGCGATCGCGAGGCGGCGCTGCAGCATCTGACCGAGGCGCGCGCACGGCTGACCGCCAAACCGAACCCCGGCAACACGGCCGCGGTGCGCTTCCTGGAGGCGGTCCACGCCGAGGCCGACGGCGAGATCGGGCTCGCCGTCGACAGGATTCGGCGCGTCCAGGACGAAGGTCCCTTCATGCGCTGGCGGCTGTTGCGCAACTGGGTCGACACCGCGATACGCATGGCTCTGCGCGGCGCGGACCACGAGCTGGCCGAGGACCTGGCCGCACAGGCCGAAGCCCACGCCGCACGCAACCCGACCGTGCCCACCGCCGCGGGCATCGCGGCGCAGGCCCTCGGGCTCGTGCGCAACGATCTCACCTTGCTGGAACACGCCGTCACCCTGCTCGGGGCCGGCCCTCGCCCGCTGGTCAGAGCCACCGCCCAGGCCGACCTCGGACAGGCGCTCCTGGCGGCGGGCCGAAAGTCCCAGGCGGTGACCGCCCTGGCGCAGGCCCATGGCGCGTTCACCGAGGCCGGCGCGCACGCCGCCGCGGCACGCGTCCAGCGCGACCTGGAGGCCGCCGGAAGCCGCCGGGCAGCGGCGGTGGAGCGCCCGGTCATGGGCTGGGAGGCACTCACTGCCTCGGAGAAGAAGGTCGCGCGCGTCATCGCCGAGGGCCACACCAACCGGTCGGCCGCCGACCTGCTCGTCGTCTCCCCGCACACTGTCAACACGCACCTGACCTCCGTCTTCCGCAAGCTGTCGGTGAACTCCCGGGTTCAGCTCGCCAAGCTGGTCATGGCCTTGCCCGACGACCGAGCCGACCGGTTGGTACGTTCACGCGATGCCCGCGTGACGTGAGTGCGCTTGGCTGGGGCATCGAACTCAGTCGGAGGTCACGGACCATGCACACGTCCACCCCCCATCCGCCGACCATCGTGCTCGTGCACGGAGCGTTCGCCGACGCCTCGTGCTGGGCCGGGGTGATCGGTCTCCTGCACGCCGCCGGGTTACCGGTCCGCGCTCCTGCGAATCCGCTGCGCGGGCTGGCGCAGGACGCCGCTTACCTCAGGAGTGTGGTGCGGCATCTCGACGTCCCGGTCGTACTGGTCGGCCACGGCTACGCCGGCGCGGTCATCACGGAGGCCGCCACCGACGCCGACAACGTCGTGGCGCTGTGCTATGTCGCGGCGTTCGGCCTCGACGCCGGGGAGTGCGCCCTCGACATCGCCTACCGCTTCCCCCTGATGCCGGGGTCCGACGCGGCCGTCGCCACCCGGTTCGCCGCCGGCGACGAAGGCGAGCTGTACATCCGCGAGGAACAGTTCTCGCAGGTGTACGGGGCCGATCTGCCGGCCCACGTCACGCAGGTGCGGTCGCTGGCGCAGCGCCCGATCGCCTGGCGGGCGCTGACCGGCAGAGCGGGCCCGCCGGCCTGGGCCGGCAAGCCGTCCTGGTATGCCATCGCGACGGCCGACCGCATGCTCAACCCCACCGCTCAGCGCTTCATGGCGCAGCGCATGGCCGCCACCGAACACTTCATGGACGCTTCGCATGCCGCGGTGTTGTCACGGCCCGACGCCGTGGCGGCGATGATCCGGGAAGCCGCAGAACAGGGCAATGTCTGCGATGACAGCCACGGCTCGGGGCTTCGACCGGCCTTCTGAGCCGATGAGGGAGGCGACCGCGGAGTCCCTCCGGGCACTGCGCCCGCCCCGAGCCCGGCCCTCCCGCCGCTCACCGGTGAAGCCTGTCTCCCGATCCGGGGATGCCCGTTTCCGACGCGCGGAAGCCGGCCTCGCGGTCCGTGGACCCCGGCCATCCGATCCGTGAAGGCCCTCCTTCCGATTGCGGATGCCCGTTTCCCGTTGCGCATGCCTGCTTCCCGTTGCGAATACCCGCTTCATTTTGCGAATGCCCGCTTTCCATTACGGATGCTCGCCTTCCGATCTGTGGACACCCGCGTTCCGAGGTGTGGACGCCCACGTTCCGAAGTGTGGCCGCCCGTCTTCGAATGCCCGACGCCGACCGGTTGACCGGGTCGGATATCCTGCGCCGAAGTCGGCAGACGCAGGTATGCACCGTTTCGACGACGGCCCGGAAGCCCGCCCTTCACCGGCAGGCACACCCCGGGCGAGTCGCCATGGGACGTCCTGGATCCCGCCTTTCCCGACACGGCACTCCGCTCCCAGACGTCACTCGGCAAAGGCTCCACCATGATCGCATCGGCCAGACCGTCAGCGCGGCGGATCGCCGCCTTCTTGAGCACAGGAGCCGTCCTGGCAGTGGCTGCCACCGGGTGCGGTAACGGATCCAGCCCGGGATCGGCCGCAGACAAGGTCACCTCCATCACCGCCCTCGACTACTACACCGACGAGACCGAGCACGCCCAGTGGAGCGAGCGGCTGACCGCCTGCGGCAAGACCGTCGGAGTCAAGGTCGAGCACACCAGCGTTCCGGGGTCCTCGCTCATACCCAAGGTCCTGCAGCAGGCGTCGTCGCGAACCCTTCCCGACCTGTTGATGCTGGACAACCCCGACCTGCAGCAGATCGCCCAGAGCGGCGCGCTCACCCCGCTGGACCGCTACGGAATCGACTCCAGCGGATTCGCCCAGGGCATCGTGTCGGCGGGCACCTACCAGGGAAAGCTGTACGGGCTGGCCCCCACCGTCAGCACGGTCGCCCTCTTCTACAACAAGGACATGCTTGCCGAGGCCGGGGTCGCCGTGCCGAAGACCTGGGACGAGCTGAAGACGGCGGCGAAGAAGCTGACCCGCCCGGGGCGCTACGGCATGGCGGTCGATGCGAATCCCACCTTCGAGGGCAGTTGGCAGTTCATGCCGTTCCTGTGGTCCAACGGAGGGGACGAGAGGCGACTGGACACCCCGCAGGCCGCGCAGGCGCTTCAGCTGTGGGTCGACCTGGTCAAGAGCGGATCCATGTCGAAGTCGGTGCTGAACTGGACGCAGTCCGACCTCCACGATCAGTTCGTCGCCGGCAAGACGGCCATGATGATCAACGGGCCCTGGCGGATCCACGCCATGGACCAGACCAAGAACCTGCACTGGGGGGTAGCTCCCATTCCCGTCCCCCGGGCGGGGCAGACCCCCGTCACCCCGCTCGGCGGTGAGGTGTGGACGGTTCCGCAGAACAGCTCCAAGGAAAAGCAGGAGAAGGCCGCCCGGGTCCTCGCCTGCCTCAACGACTCCACGAACATGCTCGCCCTGGCCAAGCAGTACCTCACTGTGCCGTCCCGCTCCACGGTGGCCGCCCAGTACACCGAGCAGGTCCCGTCGATGACCGCCTTCGTCCACAGCGTCGCGAACGCCCGGGCCCGTACCGACCGGCTCGGCGTCAAGTGGCCCGAGGCGGCGACCGGCATTTACACCGCGATCCAGTCCGCGCTGACCGGTGAGCAGACACCACAGGAGGCGCTCGAACGTGCGCAGCAGATCGCGACCGGCTCCTGACCTGCCCCCGACCCGCCGCAAGAGCATCGGGCGGAAGGCCGGCGCCGTCGCCGCGAGGACGGCCGCCGCCGGTGCGGAGAACAACGAGGAGGGCGCCGAGGACGCGTCCGGCGGGGGCCGGACCGTACCCCGGGCACGTTTCCCGGAGCCCCTCGCCCGCTGGATGTTCCTCGTGCCCGCCGGGACCTATCTGCTGCTGTTCTTCGGCTACCCGGTCGTCAAGAACCTCGTGATGAGCCTGCAGCAGTACACGACCACGACGTTCTACACCGGTGCCGCGCCGTTCGTGGGGCTGCAGAACTACTCGAAGATCCTGTCGTCCAACCAGTTCCCCACAACCCTGTTGACCACGGTCGTGTTCACCGCCGGGTCGCTCTGCGGGCAGTTCGTGCTCGGCCTGTCCTTTGCCGTGTTCTTCCAGCGCAGATTCCCGCTCGGCGGCGTACTGCGGTCGCTGCTGTTGCTGCCGTGGCTGCTGCCGCTGGTCGCCTCCGGCACGACGTGGAGGTGGATGCTCGACACCGACTCGGGGGTCGTCAACAACGCGCTGCGGCATCTCCACCTCCTGCCGTCCGGCGTCCCCTGGCTCACCGGCACCTCGCAGGCACTCGCGTCGGTGATCCTCGTCAACGTCTGGGTCGGCATCCCCTTCAACACCGCGATCCTTTACAGCAGCCTGCAGGACATCCCCCCACATCTGTACGAGGCGGCGAAGCTGGACGGTGCCGGTCCGGTGGCCTCGTTCCGCCATGTCACCTGGCCACTGCTGCGGCCCGTGGCCGGCGTCGTACTGCTGCTGGACCTGGTCTACACGGTCAAGGTGCTGGACATCATCCTCATCGTGACGGGCGGAGGACCGGCCGACGCCACCCAGACCATCGCCACCCGGGCCTACGAGCTGTCCTTCCAGCAGTTCGAGTTCGGGCGCGGTGCCGCGATGGACAACCTGCTCGTCGTCGTCGCGCTCGCCTTCGCCCTCGTCTACCTGCGGGTGGGCCGTCGTGCCCGGAACATCTCCGAGGCGATGCCGTGAAACGCGCACCCCGCCGGGGTCTTTGGTCCACGATCGCCGGGATCGTCCTGCTCGCGGTGATGCTCTTCCCCGTCTACTGGATGGTGAACGCCTCCCTGCAGCCGACAGGGAACGCACTGCGGGCAGGCTGGTTCCCCTTCCACCCGGACTTCGGCGGTTATGCCACCGCGCTGCGCGATCAGGGACGTAACCTGGTCACCAGCCTCGTCGTGTCCCTCGGCAGCGTGCTGCTCAGCCTCGGCCTCGCGGCCCCAGCGGCCTACGCACTGGCCCACTTCCCCATCCGGGGAGTCAACCTGTACCTCTTCGGAATCCTCGTCACCCAGATGGTGCCGGGCATCGTCGTGGCCACCGTGCTCTACGGCGCCTACAACGAGCTGGGACTCCTGAACTCCTACGCCGGACTGATCCTCGCCGACTCCACCTCTGGTGTCCCCTTCGCGATCCTCATCCTGCGCTCGTTCATGCAGGGCATTCCCCGCGAGATCATCGAGGCCGCGCGCCTGGACGGCGCCGGGCGGCTGCGCACCTTCCGCTCCGTGGTACTCCCGGTGAGCCGCAACGCGATGATCACCGCCGCCCTCTTCACCTACCTCTTCGCCTGGAGCGACTTCCTCTTCGCCCTCACGCTGACCACCACGGACACCGTGCGGCCGATCACCCTGGGCGTCTACCAGTACATCGGCGCCCACACCAACCAATGGAACGCCACCATGGCCACCGCCGTGCTGGCGTCCCTCCCGGCGGCCGTACTGATCGTCATCGCACAGCGCTACGTCGCCGCCGGCGCCGCCAAGGGAGCCGTCAAGTGAAGAGGGCGGCCCCGTCCCTCTTACGGAAACTGGGTCGTCCGGACCTACGGGAGCCGGGTCATCCGGTCGCCTACCGGCGCAGCTCCGGCGGCTCGTTGTCCAGCCCGACATCGGCTTCCACGTCATAGCCGACCGCGGCGCCACCCGGCGTGGGGAGGGCTATGTCGGCGCCCAGATCGAACCCGGCGCTCTCCGCCGCCCGTGCCAGCTCCTCGTCCTCGCGGCGCTGGACGGCCTCCCGGTGGTGCTCACCCATCCGTTCGACAAGACCGCGCACGCCGTGATGGTGGTGGTCCTCGTGTGCATCGGCTTCATCGGCTTCGCTCATGGCCCACATCATCGGGCAAGCACAGGGTCCCGACAACGGACTACGGGATACGAACGGTGAATTCTGCACGCTGAGCACAGGGTCGTGCAGTTCTGGTGCATCGCGTGGGCGCACCGGCAGCCGGCGGTGCACCCCCGTGAGCCTCCGCCAACTTGAAGGCACAGGTCAAAGGGCTGGCGTCGCCCGACGGCGGCTACCGTCTCGACGCGCAGGGCCCCGGCTCGTACGTCCTGATCACCTCGGCCGGAGGTTCCGCCGACGCCAGTAGCGGCAGCGGTTCTCCTGTCCGGGACCGGTCTCGATGTTCTGCCCGTTCTGTTCTTCAGGGCCGGTGACCCGGCACCGCCGGTCTCAGCACCAGGCGATCTCGCCATGGCGGTCGATGAAGCGTCCGGTGCCGGCACCGGGCCCCTCGGTGGCGAGGGCGACGATCGCGTCCGTGCCCTCGGTGACGGTCTGGGAGCCGCTGTGACCGTTTATGTCGGTCGCTGTGTAGCCGGGGTCGGCGGCGTTGACGCGAATGCCCTTGAGCCCTTTGGCGTACTGCGTGGTCAACATCGTCAGCGCCGCCTTCGAGGAGGCGTACAGCGGCACGACGACGTGCGACTCGGACCGGCCGGGGTCATGGGTGAAGGCGAGGGAGCCCATGCCGCTGCTGACGTTGATGATCACGGGGTCGTCCGAACGGCGCAGCAGCGGCAGGAACGCGGTGGTGGTGCGGACCACGCCGATGACGTTGACGTCGAGGACGGCGCGGGCGTCGGCGGCGGTGAGGTCGCCGGGATCACCGAAGGGACCCTGGACCCCCGCGTTGTTGATCAGGACATCGATCCTGCCCTCGTGCTCGGCGACGTCCGCGGCGGCGGCGGCCACGGACGCGCCGTCGGTCACGTCGACGGGGACGAAGCGTGCGCCCAGCGCGGCGGCTGCCTCCTCACCCCGCTCACGGTCGCGGGCTCCCAGGAGAACGGTGTGACCGCACGCGATGAGGCGGCGGGCGGTCTCGCGGCCGATGCCCTTGTTGGCTCCGGTGATGAAAGTGATCGTCATGCCTTCGATAGTTGCCTTGACGAGGGAGCCGGACCAGGGACGCTTCGACGGTGGGAAGACCAGTACCACCCTCGCGCCCCCGCATGTGATCGGGGACGCGGGAGGATGGAGAGCATGACGACGACACCCCCCGGAGCTGGACTGGGCGCGATGATCCGCACGTGGCGGAACCGGCTGCCCCCGTCAGCCGCCGGGCTGCCGGTCGTCCGCAAGCGCCGGGCTGTCGGGCTGCGGCGCGAGGAACTGGCCGACCTGGCCGGAGTGTCGGTCGACTACGTCGTGCGCCTGGAGCAGGGGCGGGCCACGACACCCTCGGCGTCGGTGGTGGCGTCCCTGGCGCGCGCTCTCCAACTGTCCACCGCCGAGCGGGACCACCTCTACCGGCTGGCCCAGATCGTGCCGCCGGCGGACGGCACGATCTGCGACCATCTCCCGCCCGGTATGCAACGGGTACTCGTCCGCCTCGGAGACGTACCGGTGGCCGTGTTCGCGGCGGACTGGCAACTGGTGTGGTGGAACCACGGGTGGGCCGCCCTGCTGGGAGACCCCTTGGCCTCGCCGCCGCGGATGCGCAACTTCGCCCGCGACAGGTTCCCGGTGGACGTCGATCACACCCCCCTCGCGCTGTGGCCGGTCACCGAGACGGACCCCGACACCGCCGACGCCGCCCTCGTCTCCGATCTGCGCCGCGCCACCGGCCGCTTCCCCCGGGACAGCCGCCTGGCCGCGCTGGTCCGCGACCTGAACGCAGGCAACGAGAGGTTCGCCGAGCTGTGGGCGACGGGAGAGGTGATCGCGAACCGCGAGGTCCACAAGAGGGTCGATCACCCGTCGGTGGGCCCGGTCACGGTGGACTGCGATGTCCTGACCGACGGCGACACGGAGCTCAAGATTGTCATCATGACCGCCGCGTCGGGCAGTGAGGACGAGACCAAACTCCAGCTCACCACCGTCGTCGGCCCACCGGCCGGCACGCGCAACTGATCCGCCCCGCCCATCGGCCGACCGACGGCTCACGGTTTTCGTGACGCACCAAACCGTTGGACACGCACCGACGGGTGATCAGGACGGCCCGCTGGCGGACTGCCCGGACAGCGCCCTCGTTCCGCCCCGGTCATACCAGCTCCTTGACCTGTGATTTCAAGTTGGCGGAGGCTCCGTGCGCCGCACTCTCTTCTGCGCCCCGCAAGCTCCGCCGATCCACCACAGCGCGCCCACCGCTGTCCCAGGAGTGCACGATGTGCGCCGTCGCGGGAGTGAGGAGGCGGACGGCGCCGATACTGGGGAGCTGTCACCGCTGCCGGGACGGGAGCGGTGCGGTGTGTGGCCTGGTGAAGGGTGGCCACCCGCGGCCCTGTGGCCACTGAACGACGATGGAGCGCAGTTGAGCGACGAAGCGATGGGTGACGAGGTCTACCAGCCGGACGGTTCGGAGGTGCAGGACGACGTCGGGCTGCTGGACGCGTCGGACACCCTGGACTACGGGGGCGGCGACGAGTCCCTGGACGAGGGCTACTCTCCCCCGGAACGGCCCTGGGGCGTGCAGCACGCCGGTGTCACCGCTTCGGAACAGCAACGGGGGGAGAGCCTGGACGAGCGCCTTGCCGAGGAGGTGCCGGACATCGGTTTCCCGGAGGGCGACGACCTCGGGGACGCCTGGGACACCGACGGTGAACTCATCGACGACGAGGTCGGCGGCGAGCGCGCCGGACGGCTCCTCGCGCCCGACGAGGGCAGCCATGAGAACACCGAGTCCGATCTGTTCGCCTCCGACGTGGGGCTGGACGGCGCCGGTGCGTCGGCCGAGGAGGCGGCGATCCATCTGATCGCCGACTCCGACACCTACTGACGCGGCCGGCAAGGACCCGGGCGGGCGGGCACCGGGCGTCTCCCGGCGCCTGCTCCCCGTGACCACCGTTGCTCCGGACGGGTGTAGTGGTCGGTGCTGATCACGGCCAGGATCGCCACTTCGTCCCACCACAGGCCGGGCACGACCCGTTTGTTCACCGAAGCGACATCGCATGTACGCCCAGACGGCACCCATCACGGAGGAAACAGGCGCACTGTCGGATATCGGACATCCGTCACCGAGTACAGAAAGTCAGCCGACATGGGCGAGATTCTTGTTGCCGTGGCCGCGAAGATCGGTCTCGCGCTGGCCGAGACGATCCTCCTGCGTCTCGCGTGGGAGCTGTGGGCCGCGTACAGCCGCCGTGTACGCACGGCCGCCCCGGCCGCCGCCTGACGCACGGCCGCGGCACCGACCACCCCCGCCGCACCGGCCGCGAACGTACGTGTGCGAGACATGTACGCGCGCCCGGCACGGCGCCGTCGACGCCGCGCGCCGTCGGGTGACCCGTCTACGGCCTCACATACCGCTCCCGGTCACGCCGGAGCCTCCGGCGTACTGCCCGGTCTGCGGTTCGGCTTCCCCGTCCCGCCTCCTGCCGCCGCGCAGCAGCCAGGTGGCTCCGCCGACCGCCAGAGCGATCGGCCATTCGAGTGCCCCCGCCACGGCCAGTGCGCCGAGGCCCCCGTAGAACACGACGTCCTTGGCCGACGGCACACCCGGCACCCATGACGTCGCCGCCCTCGCCGTACTCGTCACGTCGTCCCTGGTGATGTAGGGAAGCTTCAGCGACGGGTGCAGCGTGAGCGTATGCAGGTGCAGGCCGACACCCTCATGCGCGTGGGTTTCCATGGCCGGTTTCTGGGACGTGTCCCGCTGTGGTGCGGTGCCTACTGTCTTGGACATCCCGCTGCCCTCCTCTCAGAGCGTTACATCCCTTTATTTCATTTTGACCCGCTTGGTGCAGCCTGAGACTTCCTGCCGGATTGAAACCTACGCTGGGTGGCTACTCGTGCAACCGGAGCCAGCCATCGGGCCCGGGAGCAGGTGATGCGTGGTGGCACTGCCGGGAGGCACGCTGCTGCGGACCGTCGTGTCGTCCGTCGTCGTACTGCGGGACGACAGACGCCGGCGCATACGGCACTTCGACGGGCGCGCGCATGTGGCCGTACGGGGGTTGCAGGAGGGCGCTCTGCCCCGTGCGAGGGCCGAGAGACTCGCCGAGGACGCCGAGCGGCGGCTCGCCGAAGTGCCCGGAGTGACCTGGGCGGTGGCCAACACGGTGCTCGGGCACGTCGTCGTCGCCACCGAGGGCGCGTCCGACGCCGAGGACCTCGTCGAGGCCCTGACCGAGGCGGTCGAGTCGACCGAGGAGGACCACGACGTCGATCTCCCTCTGCCCGACCACCCGCTCTCCGGCACGGCGGCCCGGCGTGCGGGGGTGGCCATGGCACTGCACATCGCGGCCGCACCCCTGGCCGCCGCGACGGGCCTGGTGCGCAGGACGCCCCTGCCTGCCTCGGTCGCGGCATTCGCCCCGCTCGTCGACGCACACCCTCGGCTGCGGTCCCTGGTGGAGCGGGCGGTCGGCACCGAATCCGCCGGACTGCTCATGGCCGCGCTCACGGCCCTGGGCCAAGCCGGCTCCGGAGGGCTCCTCGGCACCTGTGTGGACTCCGTCCGGTACGCCCTGCGGATGATGGAGGCGAACGCGGAGTGCGAGGCCTGGGCCGCGGCGGAGCCGCGCCTCACGGGCAGCGCCGCGGCCGGCGCCCACCGCGCGGCGCCCCCGCTCCCCCGCGAGACCCCGTTGCAGCACGGCCCCGTCGAACGCTACGCCGACCGGACACCCCTCGTGGCGGCGGCGTCCTTCGCCGGATCTCTCCTCGTCACCCGGCGCCCCGGGAAGGCCGCAGGCGGCGCGCTGGCGGTGATCCCCAAAGCCCCGCTGCTGGCCCGTGAAGCCTTCGCCTGCGCCCTGGGCCGGGGCCTGGCGCACCAGGGCGTCCTGGTGGCCGAGCCCCGCGCGCTGCGCCGACTGGACCGGATCGGCACGATGCTCCTCGACACGGATGTCCTGGCCACGAGTTCCCATGTCCTGGCCGATCTGGTGCCCCTGGTCGACGCGCCCGCCGGAGAACTCGCCGCGCGGGCCCACCGGCTCTTCGACGGCTCGGCGCCCGAGCGGCTGTCCCGGGAGGAGGAGTGGACCCTTGGACCCGTCGAGCGCCTGTCGCTGGACGGACACCCGGGAGCGCCGGCCCGGGAGCGGCTGGAGCGCGACGGCGCACGGCTCGTGCTCGGCCTGGCCCAGGGACGACGCCTGCTCGCCGTGGTCAGCGTGGCGCCGCAGATGCACGACGCCGCCGGGGCCTTCGTGCCCGCCGCCCATGCCGCGGGGCTGACCGTCGCGGTCACGGGCGCGTACGCCCATGACCCGACCGTGCGGGGGGCCGACGCGGTACGCGAGGCGGGCGAGCGGGTGCTCGACGCCGTACGGGACCTCCAGCGTGACGGCACCGGCGTGCTGCTGGTCTCCCGCGACCGGAGCGCGCTGGGGGCCGCCGACGTGGGGGTGGGCGTGGCCGGCCCCGGCAGCGGCCCGCCCTGGGGCGCCGACCTGTATGTGGAGGGTGATCCGGCGGCGGCCGTCGTCCTCGTGCACGCCTGCCGCGGCGCACGCGACAGCGCGCACCGCGGAGTGCGGCTCGCGCAGGCGTCCGCCGCGGTCGGCGCGACGGCTGCGGTGGCCGGGCAGTCGCGGCGGGCCGCGACGCACAGCACGACGGCGTTCAACGCGGCGGCCGCCCTCGGCACGGCCGCCGGTGTCTGGTCGGCGGCCCGGCTGCTGCGGCGGCCCCTGCCCCTGACCGACACGTCCCGGCACCCCTGGTACGCGATGGACCCGGCCACCGTGCTCGCGCGGACCGGGAGCAGGGACGACGGGCTGACCTCGGAAGAGGTACGGGAGCGGGGCACCGCCCCGGACGAGGAGGCACGGACGTCCTCGCTCGGCCGGGCCTATCTGACCGAGATGGCCAACCCGCTCACTCCCGTGCTGGGTGCCGGCGCGGCCATGTCCGCGTCCGTGGGCGCCGTCCTCGACGCCGTCGTCATCGTGGCCGTCACCGCGCTGTCCGGGCTCTTCGGCGGTTTCCAGCGACACCGGACCGACCGGGCGGTGGCCCGGCTGCGGCGTGAGTCGGCCGTCATGGCGAAGGTGCTGCGCAACGGCACGGACACCACCCTCCCCGCGCAGAGCCTGGCCGTGGGCGATGTGGTGCGGCTGAACGCCGGCGACGTCGTGCCGGCCGACGCGCGCCTGCTGGAGGCGCACAACCTGGAGACCGACGAGTCGGCGCTCACCGGCGAATCGCTTCCGGTGGCCAAGGATGTGGCGCCGGTACTGGCCTCGGGTCTCGCGGACCGTACGTCGATGGTCTACGAGGGCACGACGGTCGCGGCGGGCCGTGGCCGCGCGGTCGTGGTCGCGACCGGTCCCGCGACCGAGGCGAGCCGGGCCGCGGCGGTCGGCCGGGGCGCCGCCCCCGCCGTCGGGGTGGAGCGCAGACTGGCCCGGATCACCCGCGGCACCCTGCCGGTGGCGCTCGGTTCGGCCGTGGCGGTGATGGCGGCGGGCGCACTGCGCGGACGCCCGGCCCGGGACACCGTCGGCACCGGTGTGGGGCTCGCCGTGGCGAGCGTTCCCGAGGGGCTGCCGTTTCTGGTGTCTGCGGCCCAACTGGCCTCCGCGAGAAGGCTTTCCGCCCGGGGCGCCCTGGTCCGGGATCCCCGTACCATCGAGGCGGCCGGCCGTACCGACGTACTGTGCTTCGACAAGACCGGAACCCTCACCCACGGCCGCATCTCCCTCGTCTCCGTCGCGGCGGACGGCGACAGCCGGCCCCTGGAATCGCTCGGCGGCAAGCAGCGCTCCGTACTCGCCGTGGCGCTGCGGGCCACACCGCGTCCGCACGGCGCGGGCGGGCTCGCACACGCCACCGACGGCGCGGTCACCGCGGGAGCGAAGGAGGCGGGTGTGCGCCGGACGACGGGCGCCCCCGGCTGGCAGCGCCTGTCCGGTCTGCCGTTCGAGCCCAGCCGCGGCTTCCACGCCACCCTGTGCCGGTCCGAGGGCCGCCGCATCCTGTCCGTGAAGGGAGCCCCGGAGGAGGTCGTCGGACGCTGTGCCACCCGGGGCGGCCGGCCGCTGGACGCGGAGGGCCGCGCGGACATCCTCGCCGCCGGGGAGAGACTGGCGGCCGAGGGCCACCGCGTCCTCGCGGTCGCCGAACTCCGCGACGCGCCCGAGGGCGACCTCACGGACGAGGCGGTGCGGGGGCTCGACTTCGCCGGGTTCCTGGCGTTCGCCGACCGCGTGCGCAAGACCGCCGCAGCCGCGGTGCGCCAACTCGCGGACGCCGGCGTGCACATCGTGATGATCACCGGCGACCACCCGGCCACCGCCGGCTCGACGGCCGCCGAACTGGGCGTCCTGGACGGCAGACGCGTGGTGACGGGCGCCGAACTCGACGACCTCGACGACCACGCTCTCGACGCGCTGCTGCCCGACATCGGCGTCGTCGCCCGGGGCACTCCGGTGCACAAGGTCCGCATCGTGCAGGCCTTCCAACGCCTGGGCCGCACCGTCGCGATGACCGGCGACGGCGCCAACGACGCGCCCGCCATCCGGCTCGCCGACATCGGGATCGCCTTCGGTACGCGGGCCACACCGGCTGCCCGGGCGGCGGCCGACCTGGTGGTCACCGACGACCGGCTGGAGACGGTGCTCGCCGCTCTGGTGGAGGGGCGCGCCATGTGGGCCTCGGTACGCCAGGCCCTGGCGATCCTGGTGGGCGGCAACCTCGGGGAGATCGCCTTCACACTGCTCGGTGCGGCCGCCACCGGCACCTCTCCGCTGACGGCCCGTCAACTGCTGTTGGTGAACCTGTTCACGGACCTCGCGCCGGCCATGGCCGTGGCGCTGCGCCCGCCGCCTCCCGAGGCCGCCGACCGCATGCTCCACGAGGGCCCCGAGGTCTCGCTCGGTACGGCGCTGACCGAGGAGACCCTGTGCCGCGCCGTGGCCACCACCCTCGGCGCGACGGCCGGATGGCTCGCCGCGCGGTTCACCGGGCGCGGGACCCGCGCCCGTACCGTCGCCCTGGTCGCGCTGGTGGGCTCCCAGCTCGGCCAGACGCTGCTGGCCGGGGGCCGGAGCAGATCGATCGTCGTCTCCTCCGTGGGCTCGCTGGTGGCGCTGGCGGCCGTCGTCCAGACCCCGGTGCTCAGCCAGTTCTTCGGCTGTACGCCCCTCGGCCCGGCCGCCTGGGCCATCGCCCTGTCCTCGGCGACCGGGGCGACGGTCGTCTCACCGTTCCTGCCGGCCCTGGTCCACCGCCTGCACGCCTTCGCACCGCGGCCGGAGTCGCGACCACACCCGCAACCACAGCCGCAACCGCAACCGGCCGCCGTTCCCGTGTAGCCGGCACCAAGGCGACCGGCCTCGCCCGGAACCGCGGGCGTCAGGGCCACTCCGGGGCCGCCCTGCAAAGGGCCGCGATGCAGGTGCCGATGGCCGCCTCGTGCCGGGTTGTCAGTGCCTCCCTCTACGGTGAGGTTCGACCTGGCACCTCGAAAGGAATCCGGAGTCCCCATGACAACCCTGCCGGACCGGCCGAACACCGCGCTGCTCGTCATCGACGTCCAGAACGGGGTGGTGGCCGACGCCCACAACCGCGACGGCGTGATCGCGAACATCAACACCCTGATCGGCAAGGCCCGCACGGAGGACGTGCCGGTGATCTGGGTGCAGCACTCCGACGACGGCCTCGTGCCGGACAGCGAGAGCTGGCAGTACGTGCCGGAGTTGGAGCGCCACGACTCGGAGCCGCTCGTCCACAAGCGGTACGGCGACTCGTTCGAGGACACGGAGCTGGAGGCGTTGCTCGCCGGGCACGGGGTGGGCCGCCTGGTCGTCACGGGCGCCGCGACCGACGCATGCGTCCGTTCGACCCTCCACGGAGCCATCGCGCGCGGGTACGACGCGACGCTCGTGGCCGACGCCCACACCACGCAGGACCTCACCGCGTACGGTGCGCCGCCCCCGGAGCAGGTGATCGCGCACACCAACCTGTACTGGGCGTGGCAGAAGGCGCCCGGACGCCGCGGGGGCACCGTGACCACGGCGGACGTGACCTTCGCATCGCCCGAATCACGCTGAGCACCCCCGGCCCGCCGCATACGGGCTCCTGGCCGCGGCGGACCCGCCCGGCCTGGCGGAGCCCCGGCCGGTGAACACCACCGAGCCGGGGCCTTCCGCGTCTCTACAGCCGGTCCCGCATCACGCTGCCGCCGTACGCCGCCACGCTTCGTGCGACGGAACCACAACTAGCCGACCGGTCTATTATTGGTAGGCGATCGGTCGTATACTCACAGCCATGGGACGCAGTAGTGATGCGAGGGAAAAGATCCTCACCGCCGCACAGTCGCTCATCGAGCTGCGAGGCTACTCAGCGTTGGGCGTGGCTGAGATCTGCAAGGCCGCCGGCGTGCCCAAGGGCAGCTTCTACTACTTCTTCGAGTCCAAGGAGGCCCTTGCCCTGGCCGTGCTGGACGAGCACTGGGAAGTCCAGCGCGGTGACTGGGTCCGGGCCCTGCACAACGATACGGAGCCGCTCTTGCGGCTGCGTCGGCTCTTCCAGGAGACCGCGGCCGATCTGCGCGCAGGCCAGCAGAGTTGCGGGACCGTCTCCGGCTGCATGTTCGGCAACCTCACCCTGGAGCTGAGCAACCAGACCGAGCCCATCCGCGAACGCCTGCAGCAGATCTTCCAGGCCCAGGTGGAAATGGTCGAGAAGGTCATCACCGAAGCCCGGCAGCGCGGGGATGTCACCGTGGGGGACACCCGGGAGGCCGCCCGGTCGGTGGTCGCCCAGCTCGAGGGCCAGGTGCTGTTCGCCAAGCTCTACAACAACACCCGGCACCTCGAAGCCCTCTGGGACAACTGCTTGTCACTGCTCTCCGCACGCCGTCCGGACGTAGCGGCAGCCTCCTGATCGACCCCGGCCCCGGGTCACTGGGGTGCTCACCGACAGCGGGCTCACCCTGGCCGTCCACGAACCCCCGCGACGCAGCGGCGACATGTTCGATCCGTCCCGCACCTGGCTCGACCAGGTCTCGCTCGCCGTTGCCGACCGGACCGCCCTGGACGACCGGGTGCGGCGCCTGGACGATCTCGGGGTTCCCTGTTCGCCGGCGCGGAACGCCGGTTACACGGAATTCGTCTCCGTGGCCGACCCGGACGACATCGCCCGGGAGTCATGGGCCGCCAACCCCGGGGCGCTGCCAGGTCGCCCCGGCGACGGGTCGCGAGGGCCCGGCATCCCGACCCCTTTTCACAGAACCCTTTTTTGAACTAGCCGACCGGTCCACTATAGTAAACGACCGGTCGACTTCCGACCGTGTGCACCAAGTTCCCCATGAAGTGGAGAGCCCCCGTGGCCACCCCCGTCAAGCTCGCCGTCGTCTACTACTCGTCAACCGGCACCATCGCCGAGATCGCCCGGGAACTCCGCGACGCCGGCGTCAAGGCCGGCGCCGAGGTCCGCCTGCTCAAGGTCGCCGAACTCGCCCCCCGGGCGGCCATCGACTCCAACCCCGCCTGGGCCGCCCACCACGCCGCCACCGCGGACATCCCCGAGGCCACTCCCGAGGACATCGAGTGGGCCGACGCCGTCCTCTTCGGCACCCCCACTCGATTCGGGAACGTCTCCTCCCAGCTCAAGCAGTTCATCGACACACTCGGCGGCCTCTGGGCCCAGGGCAAGCTCGCCGACAAGGTCTACAGCGGCTTCGTATCCAGCGCCACGGCCCACGCGGGCCAGGAGTCCACCCTGCTCGCCCTGTACAACTCCATCCACCACTTCGGCGGCATCACCGTCAGCCCCGGCTTCACGGATCCCGCCAAGTTCACCGACGGCAATCCGTACGGCACCTCTCACGTCGACGCCCAGGGCAACAACCCCGTCGGCGACGCCACCCGGACCGCCGCCCGCATACAGGCCGAGCGTGCCATCAAGATCGCCACCGCTCTCAAGGCCGCCGCCTGACAGCCCGCTGAACGCAAGCCTGTCGGCGCCGACCCTGCGGCGCCGACAGGGGGCATCGGCACCGGTGTGTGCTACACCGCGAACGCTCTGCTGGTGCCGAGGATGACAGGCGGCCTTCGCTTCGCCGTTCGGCTGAAGCGGCCTGCAGCGGGACGGCGCCGCCGCTCCTCGCCGTCCGTGCGCGACGGGCCGACGACATCCCCATCAGAAGCATCCCAACGACCCAGGGCCGACCCGCTGCACGGCCTGATCGAGCCGCCTCCTGCCCGTGCTCTCCGCGGCCGTGGCGGCCGCGGAAAGCAACGTTGATCCCGCCGCCTGCGCGATGCTGCGTCCCGGCGCCAGACAGGTTCCACGAGCAAGGAACACCCACCACCGGGCGCCGCCCGTGCCGCCCCTTCGCACAGGCCGACTCGTCCGCTCGCTCTTGCGTGACGCGGCGAACTCACGGTCATGCCAGGGCAGGGTCGCCGGACGGCGACCCTGCCCTGGGCACGGTTCTCGATGTGCTCAGCCCGCGAACCGGGCCATCCACGCCTCGACCTCATCCGCAGACCGCGGCAGACCCGCCGACAGATTCTCGTGACCATCGGCGGTGACGAGCAGGTCGTCCTCGATGCGTACGCCGATGCCGCGCCACTCCTGGGGCACGGTCAGGTCGTCCGGCTGGAAGTACAGGCCGGGCTCGACGGTGAGCACCATGCCCGGCTCCAGTACGCCGTCGACGTACTCCTCAGTCCGGGCCTGCGCGCAGTCATGGACGTCCAGGCCGAGCATGTGACCGGTACCGGCCATGGTGAAACGGCGCTGGAGGCCCAGCTCGTACGCGCGGTCGGCAGGCCCTTCGATGAAACCCCACTCGACCAGGCGCGCCGCCAGGGAACGCTGGGCCGCCTCATGAAAGTCCCGATACGCGGCGCCCGGTTTGACGGCCGCCATGCCCGCCTCCTGGGCCTCGTACACCGCGTCGTAGACCGTGCGCTGGACGGGGGTGAAGGTGCCGTCGATCGGAAGAGTGCGCGTGACGTCGGCGGTATACAGGGTGCGCGACTCCACGCCCGCGTCGAGCAGGAGCAGCTCCCCGGGGCGCACCGGTCCGTCGTTGTCGGTCCAGTGCATGATCGTGGCGTGCTCGCCCGCGGCGCAGATCGTGCCGTAGCCGACGGCGTTGCCCTCAAGGCGGGCGCGGCGGAAGAAGGTGCCCTCGATCCACCGCTCGGACGAGGCGATCGCCCGCGACAGCTCACTGACGACGTCCGTGAATCCGCGCACCGTGGAGTCCACGGCCGAGCGGATCTCCTTGATCTCCCACTCGTCCTTCACGACGCGCAGATCGCTGAGGGCTTCTTCCAGCTCCGCGTCGCGCTCCGCCTCGGTGGCGACGGCGGCCTCCAGGGACGGGTCGATACCGCGGACGATGCGGGTCGGTGTGCCGGAGGCGGCTGCCAGCTCGCCGGCCGCCGTGCGGACGTCCCGGCACGGCAGGCCGAGCACGCTCTGCGCCTCGGCGAGGGAGCGGCGCCGGCCCATCCACAGCTCCGCTGTGGGGCCGGTCCAGAACTCGTTGTTGTCCCTGCTGTCCCGCGGGAGTTGGTAGCAGTACGCGTCGTGACCCCCGTCCGCACGGGGGTCGAGGACGAGGGCACCGTCCCGGGCCTGGTCGCCGGTCATGTGTACATAGCCCGAGTACGGCCGGAACGGGTAGGTGTCGTCGTTCGAACGGACCTTGAGGTTCCCCGAGGGGATCACGAGCCGTTCGCCCGGGAAGCGCGCGGAGAGCGCGGCCCGGCGCGCGGCCGCGTACGGGGCCTGCTCGTCCAGCGTCAGTTTCCGCCGCTCGGTGTCCGCCCACCCCGTCCGCATCAATGCGGACAGTTCTTCGGAGATCCCTGAGTACAAACCGTTCTTGCGGCCTTTCGCCACTGCGTCCGCCTTCCTGAAAGTCGCGCGCCACCATGCGCCGACGGCTCGGCGACGTTATCCCGCGATGCCCACGTATGGTGCCCAGTGGTGCCACTGGCACGGATCGGCCACGCCTGGCCGGCCACGGCCGTCGATAATGCGGTTCATGACGAACGCGAATCTCGGCGAGGCACTGCGGCTCCTGGGCATCGGTCAGGCGGCGTCCCGGGTCTATCTCACCCTGCTGGAGCTGGCCCCTGCGCCACTGAGCGACATCGCCGCCGCGGCCGGTCTGGACAGCCCGGGCCTGACCACGGCGTACGGCGAGCTCGTCGACGCCGGCCTGGCCCCTGCCGCCGAGAGGGACGAGGACGTGGTGGGGCCGGTGGCGCCTGCGGCCGGTCTCGAGGTCCTCGCCCGGCGCCGTGCGGCCGAGGTCGAGAAATCCCGTATCGCGGTCGCGGGCGCCTTCGATTCGTTCCGGCGCCAGCGGCTCTCGGCCCACAACGACCACCTCGTCGAGATCGTCACCGGTGACGCCATCGGCCCCAGGATGCGCCAAGCCTGGGCCAGCGCCCGCCACCAGATCCGGCAGTTCGAGTCACCCCCCTACTCCCCTGTGCCCAGTGCCACCGACGACGCACTGGCCACGCTGGCCCGCGGGGTCACACAACGCGTCGTGTACTCCCGCGAGTCGCTGGAACGCCCGGACCACCTCAAACAAGTCATCGAACCGTGCGTCAACGCCGGTGAGCAGGCCAGAGTGCTGCCGTCCGTCCCCGTCAAGCTCCTGATCATCGACGAGTCGTACGCCCTGGTGTCACTGTCGATCAAAGAGGCCGACGTGCACAACACCATGCTGGTCGTACAGCCATGCGGTCTGCTCTCCGCCCTCATCGCGCTGTTCGAGCAGTCATGGCAGCACGCTCTGCCCTTCCACGGCAGCACGACCCGCCCAGGCGGTCCGCCTCCCGCCGACCGCCGTCTGCTGTGGCACCTGGCCAGCGGCACGAGCGACGACGTCATCGCCCGCGAACTGGGAATCAGCCGCCGCACACTGTTCCGCCGCCTACAGATCCTGATGGCCCGGCTGGGCGCCACGAACCGCTTCCAACTGGCCCTGCAGGCCCAGCGCAACGGATGGTTGTGAAGGCCGGCCCCTGGCCCGGCCCCACCCGGACGAACGCGCGCTGTTGTCGTTCCGGTCTTGTTGATCGACTCGCTGTCGCCCTCGTCGGCAACATCTCTCAGAGCCCGACCAGTCGCACCTTCACCGTGCCCCGGGACCCCAAGACCAAGAATGCCCCCGGGGACATCACCGGGGCCGGGCGCAGCAGGCCCGCCCCCGGGGGAGCACGGCCACCTCGACCAGATCGGGCGACGACCGGTCAACATCAATGGACGCCGACAACGGCGACTGGGAGCGGAGGAGGGCTCCCAGCCCGCTCCCGCCAACGCGTCAGGGGCTCTCCGAAGAGAGCCCCTGACTTGCGGAAATATCCGACATCACTGTCGGGACGACAGGATTTGAACCTGCGACCCCTTGACCCCAGGAGTGAACCTCCAAGGAATTTTCTGGATATAGCAGACTCAACCAGGACGCAGGATGCGTGGAGAAGGCCCCCTCGTGCACCGTCGCGCACACCGTGTGGTCCCCAACTGGTCCCCGCTCGTGGTCGTAAACCTGCCGCCGGACACTCTATGAGACCTGTCGACGCCATGACCCATGTCGCCCGGGCCGGACAGCCCGAGCACGGAGACCATCCCGTCCAGTTCCCCCTCGGTGCAGTCGTCCATGGGCTCAATACCGGGACCGCCGAAGGGAGAGGCCGGGTTCAGGGTGAGGATCAGGCCCTCGGGCAGCGACCAGGGGTCGGCCAGATCAAGGCGAAGCCGCAGGTCTGCTGCAAACCAGGACTTCGGCTGCTTCGCATCGAAAGTGACGACACCGCCGCGCCTCTTCGTCCAGGAAGGGCACGGCGCCGTACTGCTCGGCCGTGGTGACCGGCTCCCGTTGGGGCCAGGGGACGCTCTTCGAGTCGGCCAGATCACGCATGATCGCCCGCGCCCGCGCCAGCGCGCTCAGGGCGTCGGGAAAGGGTTCGCGCACTCGGTAGAACGTCGATGACAAGGAATGTGCCTTCCGAACAGGGCAGGGACGAACGCGGATCGACTTGATGCCGCACCGCGCGGCTGGCGCACACGTCTCACCTCCACCGCGGTACAGGAGGCTCGGGGCGTCCGGGTCACCCCTGCTGGGGTTCGCCCAGCGCGAGTCCCGAGTCCCTACGCCAGGCTTCGCCCTCGGGCGTCCAGGCGACACGTGGACCGAGGCTGACCCAGACGCCGAACTCACCGGGGGACGGCTCGGCGTGCTGCCCGGCCCAGACGCTGTTCAGGCAGAGCTGGACGCCGCAGTCCTTGGATTCGGGCAGACCGCTCCAGCCACAGTCCCAGCTGACACTCATGGTCAGTGGTCCGAGTACGGAGACCATCTGGCTCAGATCCTCCTCAGTGCTGTCGTCTTCCGGCTCGCTGTCCGGGCCGCCGAAGGGCGGGGTCATGTTCAGGAAGAAGGTCAGGCCGTCGGGCAATGGCCAGAGGTCTGCCAGGTCGGGGCGGAGCTGGATGTCCGCGACGAAAAAGCGGTTCGGCTCCTGACGATCGAGCGCGATACCGCGGGATGTCAGTTCGTTCAGGTACGAGTTCAGGCCAGGCAGATCCCGTTCCCCGCCCACCCGTCCGACGCTGAAGGTGCGCACTGCGTGCACATACTGCTCGCGTGTGGTGACCGGTTCCAGTCGAGGCCAAGGGAGGCCGTTCGAGTCGGCCAGGTCGCGCATGATCGAGCGCGCCCGCGTCAACGCGCTCCGCGCGTCGGGAAAAGGTTCGCGCACTCTGTAGAGCGTCGAGGACAAGGAACGTGCCTTTCTGACAGGGACAGGAACAGGGGCGGACGCGTCACGGTAGGCATCCGCCCCCCGTCCCGGATTACGGCCTGAGTTCAGACAGCGGCGGACGATTCAGTACGAGTACCCGTTCGACGAATAGTAGGTATGGGTACGTGCATCGAAATGGCCCCCGTCGGGTCGCTGCCGGTCACCGGGTCGTTGGCGGCGTAGTCGTAGCCCGTCAGCTGCGAGGGGTCGGTCGCCTCCAGTTGCGGGTCACGGCTGACGAAGCGGCCGGTCTGCGTGTCGTACTCGCGCAGACCGAGGTTGACCAGGCTCGTGGCGGCGTCGGTGGTGCCGCCGAAGGGCAGGTACTGACCCCCGAGCGGCTGCGGCAGCAAGACGGGTGGGCAGTGGCGGGAGATGCCGACGGAGTTCGGTGCCTGGTCGACCGTCCACAACCGCTTCCGCCAGTGGAGAGACGCCGGGGTCTTCGAGGCGCTGCTGGAGGGGCTGATCGCGAAAGCCGCGAAGCGCGGTGAGGTGGACCTGTCCCTGGTCGGCATCGACTCCACCACTGCCCGGGCCCACCACGACGCGGCTGGGATGCACCTCGACGAGGACGTCGTCACCGCCCTGGAGAAAGCCTCCGCTGAGGAGGAGAAGGCCAGATCAAAGGGGGCTGCCTCGAAGAACAAAGCGGGCAGGAGGCCGAAAGCGATCCCGCACGGGAAGAACGAAGACGCATCCGGCGGCGGCGAAAACTCCGGCTGAAGGCCGCCCTCCTCGGACGCTCCAGGGGCGGGCAGACCAGCAAGGTCCACCTCGCCGCCGACCGCAAGTGCCGCCCGCTGGCGTTCATCCTGACCGCGGGCCAGGCAGCGGACAGCCCGCAATTCATCCCCGTCCTGAAGAAGGTGCGAGTGCGCGGGCCCGTCGGCCGCCCCCGCACCAGGCCGGACGCAGTCGCCGGGGACAAGGCCTACTCGTCCCACGGTAACCGCGCCCACCTGCGCAAACGCCGTATCAAGGCGGTCATCCCGGAGAAGAGGGACCAGGCCGCCAACCGGAAGAGGAAGGGCTCCAGGGGTGGCCGGCCTGTCAGTCACGACACCGACCTCTACAAGGAGCGGAACACCGTCGAACGCCTGATCAACAAACTCAAGGCATGGCGAGGCATCGCCACCCGACACGACAAGACCCCGGGCAGCTACCTCGCCGGCCTCCACCTGCCCGCCTCGATGATCTGGGTCAAAGACCTCACCCAGACCGCCCGGTGATCACGACTCGATACGCGCCCGATCCTGGAGGCCGCCGCCGACCTTCTGGTTGCCGGAAACGACATCAACCTCGACGACGCCCTGCGTGCGACACGTACGAGCGAGGGACAGTTGTTCCACTACTACTCGGGTGGCCGAGAAAAGCTCCGCCGAGCCGCAGCCGTGCGTCACCTTGCCAGGCTCGCGGAGGCCGAGGCCCCGGCAAACCTGGTCACCTGGCAGGACTGGGAGGACTGGATCGCGCAGATCCTCCGACTGCACGAGCAGCAGTCGGAGGACGACGCTTGTGAGGTCGCCGCCTTGGCAGGTCGCGCGCTCGACACGGACAAGGTCACCCGCGGGCTGGTCGGCCGCACCTACGAGGTATGGGCGGCCACCCTACGCGATCAGCTGGGGACGATGCAGGACGCCGGCCTGCTGAGAAGCCGGCGGCGACAGAGCACTCGCGGCCTGAACGAGATCGCGCGGAAGCTGCACTTCTCCCCGAGGAGCAGCGCCTGAGCCCCGCGGCTTCGACCCGTGCATACTCGCATGAGATTCCTACGAGCCCGGGCCGTCGTGCTGAGATTGCCGCCCGCCGAAGCGTGGCAGCACCCATCCGGCGGCGACTTGCCGATCTGACTGCGCATCATCGGCGTGGTGGCGCCGTCGGGGGCCCTGACGCCGGGCGTCCATCGCAAGAAACGGGGTCTCGCAGCAGCACCCCTGGGTGGTGTACCACCAGCGGTCTCACTCGAAGTCAACGAGCCGAGAGGAAACCGCCATCCACCGGCAGCACGACACCATGAATGTGTGCGGCTTCGTCGCTCAGGAGGAAGACCGCAGCGGCGGCGACTTCCTCTCCAGTGCCAGGACGCCGGTCCGGAACGCCCGCGGTCAGCTGCAGCAGCATCTCGTGGTAGGACGCATTGGCGGGGGTCATGGTCGGCCCGGGGGCGACGGCATTGACGCGGATGCCCTGTGCGGCGAGCTCGGCCGCCCAGGAGGCCGTGAGGGAGTGCAGCGCCGCCTTCGTCGCCCCGTAGAGGGCGGCGACGGACATGCCGACCACCCCGTTGACAGAGCCAATGTTGACGATGGCACCGCCGCCGACTTCCAGCATGCCGGGGACGACCGCCTTGGTGAGCAGGGCTGGCGCCTTGATGTTCACAGCCAGGGCCTGGTCGGCGAGAGCCTCGTCGACATCGAGGAGCGACTGGGCAGGGATCAGATGGGCTGCGTTGTTGACGAGGAGGTCGATCGCCCCGCCAGCGGTCTCGGCCGCGTTCGCCACGAGGCTCTCGATCGCCGGCGTGCCGCCGACGAGGTCGGCGGCCACGAAGTGAGCGCTTCCGCCTTCCGCCGTGATGCTGTCGACGACCGCCGATCCCTCGGAGCTGTTGCGGCCGGAGACGATGACGGTTGCGCCCTCACGGGCAATTGCTTCGGCGACGGCGCGACCGATCCCGGAGGTGGATCCGGTGACCAGGGCACGGCGGCCTGCAAGACGCTTGGTGGTGTGGATGCTCTCGGGCATGGCTCTTTCTTCTGACTAGGTATTCACGTGATGACGTGCGATGCCGACTGCGCAGGAGCGGCGTCGGCAACGACGCCCCGATCGACGGTCGCATCGACCGGGAGGCTGGCCGGAGAAGGCCGCTGCCGGTGCGACCCGGAAGCGCGGCAAGGCCGGTGACACTGCGGCGTGCCAGGTCGTCAGGGCCGGTCGGCGCCGTTCCGCAGAGCAGAAGATGCCGATCCCCAGGTCGCCTGGGAGGTTTTGGACTCCCACGCCCAGAACTGTCCTCTGAGGATTTTGGACTGTCAAGTCCAAAATCTTGGAGCGCGACGACCTGGTACAGCTGAAGACAACGTCAACTCGACCCGACTGCGCAGCAGCCCGACCGGCCGCACTCGAAGCGGGGCGATCGGAGCGGGCTCAGTCGAGCGCCGGGCTCGGCGACCCATCTCAGGCGAAGGCCGCCGGCGGGTCCCCGTAGGCACTTGCGCGACCCTGCGCGGCGAGTCCCGAATCGCCCCCCAGGCGCACATCGGGCCCACGGCGGCCGATCGGGCCGCCGCCAGTGAGCCACCCATACGCCACGACCTCCAATGGAATGGACTTGCTAGTCCAATTTGGCAGACGCACCATGGCGGCACAACCCGGCAATCAAGCCGGAGTAGCAGAGGGGCACAACCATGAATGACCTGGAGCGTCTCGCCGCGATCGAGGACATCCGCCGTGTAATGGCGGCCTATGTCCACTACGCCGACCTGCACCGGTGGCGGGATCTGGCCGACTTGTTCGAAGTCGACGGCACCTTCACGCCACTGAAGGTCGACGGCACGGAGTGGACCGTCATGAACGGCCAGGAGCAGATCGCTGCAGCCCTCGGCGGAAACGCCGGACCCAACGACGTCGTCATCCACCACCTGTTCTCGGACGAGATCGACGTGCACTCGCCGACGACAGCCCACGGCGTCTGGTCCATGGAGGACTCGTTCACCCGCGGCACGACGACAGAGGGAGGGGAACGCACGGACATCCCCGACGAGTTCGCGTTCAACACGATGCACGGATCCGGCCACTACCACGGTGACTTCGTCAAGACCGACGGGGTGTGGCGCATCCAGAAATTGGTGCAGACGCGCCTGCGGCTCGACTTCACCTGAGCGCTTCGCTCCTCGGACAACGCCTTGGGCCGCGAACACCTCGACGGTCGCGCGCCCAATACCCCTGGTGGATATCGCCGCCGGAACTGTTGCACGCCTCAAGTCGGCGCGCCATTGTCCCCGTTCCTCCAATCGGCCTGTTCTGACCGCCCTGCATGCACCTGCCCCCGGGGGGCGCGGCACTGTGCGTACAAGACTGGAACATCAAGCTCGATCCAGGCGCTGCCGCCCCGTCGCAAGCACGTCACAGGCCCCAATATTGGACTTGCCAGTCCAATATTTGTGTCCTACGGTTCCCCTATCCGCCTCGAACGGGGCACAATCGGCCCCCCTGAGAGCCAAGGCCGCGGCAGGATTCGGATCCCTGGCATCGAGCGCCCGGCACCCGCCGCCCGATGGCGCGTGAGGTCCTTCGCGCAGACACCCTGGGGCAACCTCCCTGTGCCAGGACAGCCCGGCACAAGGCCAGCGAGATGCCTCGCGATCTTCGGCGCCGGCGACCAGTCAGAGCTCTCCGTCCACCGCCTTCTTCGCACGAGACCGTCGTGGACTGCGCGTCACGTGCCACCGACGCGCTGACTGCGCGACCGGTCGACGCAGAACCCGTTCGTACTTCGACCACAGCTACTGACAGAAGGAGCCTTTCATGGCGACCGACCCCGGCCTTGAGCCGTACACCATCCACATCTCCGACGAGGTCCTGGAGGACCTGCGAACTCGACTGCGGGCCACGCGCTTCGCGCCGGACCTCGACAACCGGACCGAGGTCTACGGTCTGAGCACGGAGTACATCCGGCCGCTGGTGGAGTACTGGGCGGACGGCTTCGACTGGCGGGCGGTGGAGAAGCAGCTCAACACCTACCAGCAGTACCGCGTCGAGATCGACGGCACGCCCGTCCACTTCGTGCGCGAGCCGGGCAAGGGCCCCGCCCCGATCCCGCTCATCCTGTCGCATGGCTGGCCGTGGACGTACCACGACTGGTCCAAGGTCATCCGGCCGCTCGCCGATCCCGCCGCCTTCGGCGGCGACCCGGCGGACGCGTTCGACGTGATCGTGCCGTCACTGCCCGGGTTCGCGTTCTCCAGCCCCGTCGGTCGCGGAGACCTGAACCACTGGAAGGACGCCGACATCTTCCACACGCTCATGACGGACGTCCTGGGCTACTCCAAGTACGCGGCCGGCGGCTCCGACTACGGCTCGCTGATCACCAGCCAGCTCGGCCACAAGTACGCCGACCACCTCTACGGCATCCAGCTGGGCGTGGAGCTGATCCCGCCGATGCTCGAGAGCTGGGACGCGCTCACTCCCCCGCTGCCCGACGACGCGCCGCAGCGGCTGCGGGACGACATGGTCCTGTTCCAGAAGACCTACGCCTCCCACGTGAGCGCCCACATGCTCGACGCCCAGACGCTCACGCTGGGCCTGAACGACTCCCCGATCGGGATGCTCGCCTGGCTGCTGCAGCGCTGGAAGAAGTGGAGCGACCGGTACGGGAACTTCGAGGACGTCTTCCCGCGCGACCACATCCTCACCAACGCGACGATCTACTGGGCCACCCAGTCCGTCGGCTCGTCCATCCGCAACTACCTCAACGCCGTGCGGTACCCGTGGACGCCCTCGCACGACCGCGTCCCGCAGGTCGAGGCCCCCGCCGGCTTCACCTTCCTGCTCGGCGACGTCTTCCCGCCCGGCGTGCGCACCCCCGAAGAGCGCATCGCCGCCTTCACGAACGGCCCGGTGGGCTCCTGGTACAACCCGGTCAACATCAAGGCCCACCAGAAGGGCGGCCACTTCGGCCCTTGGGAGAACCCCGAGGCCTGGATCGAGGACCTCCGCGAGACGTTCCGTCAGCTGCGCTGACCCTGCGCCCCGCTCACGCGGTGACGCCTCGCCCGGCTCCTCCACCAGCCGGGGAGCGGACACCTCCCAGCTGTTCGCCCTTGCCCGTGGTGTCCCGGACCTCCGCCCGGGACACCACGGGCAAGAGTCTCTCTCCCATCTCAGAGCGTGGTGGTGAACCGGACAGTGTTCGGTGGGTGGGGCTGGCGGGGGATGCCTCGAACGATCTTGCTGGCCGGTCGGCGTGCATGGAAGAAC
>NZ_JBSFXK010000059.1:0-45734 GCF_053595355.1 Streptomyces sp. NPDC002513
CAGCACGCGAACCAGCCAGCGACAGACCGATATCCAACGGATCACCCGCCACCACGGACAACCGGCCCGCCTGCGCACGCAGCGCACCAGCCGACCTACCCGACAACACCCACGGAACAACCGGCAGCCCACCACCCCCGGACCGGACGGACTCCGATCCCACACCCCCCTCGACGGGCGCCTCCTCGATGACGACATGAGCATTCGTACCGCTGATCCCGAACGACGACACACCCGCCCGCCGCGGACGCACACCACGCGGCCACTCCCGCTCCTCCGTCAGCAGCCGCACCCCGCCCGCCGACCAGTCCACGTGCGACGACGGCTCGTCCACATGCAAGGTCCGCGGCAGCCGCTCCTCCCGCAGGGCCATCACCATCTTCATCACGCCCGCGGCACCGGCCGCCGCCTGCGTATGACCGATGTTCGACTTCACCGACCCCAGCCACACCGGATCGTCATCCGTACGCCCCTGCCCATAGGTGGCGAGCAGCGCCTGTGCCTCGATCGGGTCGCCCAACCGCGTGCCGGTGCCGTGTGCCTCCACCACATCGACATCGCCCGCGCTCACCCCGGCATTGGCCAACGCCTGCCGGATCACGCGCTGCTGGGAGGGGCCGTTCGGCGCGGTCAGCCCGTTCGACGCCCCGTCCTGATTCACCGCGCTGCCCCGCACCAGGGCGAGGACGCGATGCCCGCGGCGTTCGGCTTCGGAGAGACGCATGAGGACGAGGACGGCCGCGCCTTCGGCCCAGCCGGTGCCGTCGGCGGCCTCGGCGAAGGGCTTGCAGCGGCCGTCGGGGGCGAGGCCGCGCTGGCGGGAGAACTCCACGAAGACGGTGGGGTTGGCCAGCACGGTGGCCCCGCCCGCGAGGGCGGTGGTGCATTCGCCGGAGCGCAGGGCCTGGCAGGCGAGATGGAGGGCGACCAGAGACGACGAGCAGGCGGTGTCGACGGTGACGGCGGGGCCCTCGAGGCCGAGGGCGTAGGAGAGACGGCCGGAGGCCACGCTGGTGCTGGTGCCGGTGAGCAGGTAGTCGGTGGCGTCGCCGTCCGATTCGTGGCCGGTGCTTCCGTAGTTGTTGGCGGCGACGCCCGCGTAGACGCCGGTGGCGGTGCCGCGCAGGGAGTGCGGGTCGATCTCGGCGCGTTCCAGGGCCTCCCAGGCGGCTTCGAGCAGCAGGCGTTGCTGGGGGTCCATGGCGAGGGCCTCGCGGGGGCTGATGCCGAAGAGTTCGGCATCGAAGGCGGCGGCGTCCGGCACGAAGCCGCCCAGTCCGGCGAAGGGGGTGCCGAGGCCGGCGGTGGTGGACTCCAGCAGGGCGGGGATGTCCCAGCCGCGGTCGTCGGGGAACGGGGACATGCGGTCCTCGCCCGCGGTGACGACGTCCCAGAGGTGCTCGGGTGACGTGATGCCGCCGGGGAGACGGCAGCCCATGCCGACGATCGCGATGGGTTCGTCGACGGCGCCCACGACGGGTGGGGGGACGGCGGTGTCCTGTTCGGTGGTGCCGAGGAGGCGTGCGCGCAGGTGGCGGGTGAGCGCGGCGGGGCTGGGATGGTCGAAGACGAGGGTGGCGGGCAGAGGCAGCGCGGTGGCCGAGGTGAGCCGGTGGCGCAGGGCGACACCGGTCAGCGAGTCGAAGCCGAGGTCCTTGAAGGCGCGGGACGGGTCGATCGCGGCGGGGGTGCGGTGGCCGAGGACGGTGGCGACCTGTTCGAGGACGAGGTCGAGGAGAAGCTGGTCCTGTTCGGCGGCGGGCCTGTCGCGCAGCCGGGCGGCGAGTCCGGTGCCGTCCGCCGGGGCGGGTGCGGTGTCCGGGTGCGTGGGCAGGGCCGCTTCGGGGAGGGCTTCGAGCAGGGGGCGGCGCACCGGGGTGTGGGCGGCGTGGGCGGGCCAGTCGATGTCGGCGACGGTGGTGCAGGTGCTGTCCTCGTCGAGGGCGCGGCGCAGGGCGGCGAGTGCCCGGTCGGGGTCGAGGAGGCGGATGCCCTGGCGGCGGAAGTGTTCGGTGACGGTCTCGTCGTCCGCCATGCCGCCGCCGCCCCAGGGGCCCCAGGCGATGGAGGTGGCGGGCAGGCCCTGAGCGCGTCGGGACTGGGCGAGGGCGTCCAGCACGGTGTTGGCGGCGGCGTAGGCCGCCTGCCCGGCGTTGCCGAGAACGGCGGTGACGGAGGAGAACAGGACGAAGGCGTCCAGGTCGTGGTCGCGGGTGAGGTCGTGCAGATGCCGGGCGGCATCGGCCTTCACCGCGAGGACCCGGGCGAGTCGTTCGGGGGTGAGGTGGGCGGCGAGTCCGTCGTCGAGGATGCCGGCGGCGTGCACGACGGCGGTGGGCTCGTATGCCTGCACGACGGCCGCCAGGGCTTCGCGGTCGGCGATGTCGCACGCGATGAAGGTCACCTCGGTGCCGGACTCCGCGAGGTCGGCGGCGAGGTCGGACATGCCGGGGGCGTCGGCGCCGCGGCGGGACAGGAGGACCAGCCGGTCGGCTCCGTCCGCGCCGAGGTTCCGGGCGAGCCGGCCGCCGAGGGCGCCGGTGGCACCGGTGAGCAGGACGGTGCCACGCGGGTGCCAGGACCGTACGGACGGTGTGTCGCCGTCGCGTACGAGACGGGCGGCGTGGACGCCGGTCGGTCTGATCGCCAACTGGTCCTCGTCGGTGCCGCCGGTGGCGAGGACGGCGGCGAGCCGCTGCCAGTGCCGGGGTTCGGGTGCCTGCGGCAGGTCGACGAGACCGCCCCAGCGCTCGGGCTGCTCCAGTGCGACCGCCCGGCCGAGCCCCCACACGGCGGCCTGTTCGGGATGCGGAAGCGTCTCGTCGTCGGCCACGGCGACCGCCGCCCGGGTCACGCACCAGACGCGCGCCTTGGGCCATCCCTGGAGGACACGGAGGACGGCGACGGGGTCGGTGAGCAGACAGAGGACGGCGTCGGGTGCCGCGGCCGCGCCGTCCGGCGGTGTGTCCTCGCCGGCGACGGTGACCGTGACGTCCGCGCCCATGGCTCGCATCGCGTCGGCCGCGTCGGTGCCGGTGCGTTCGTCCGGGGCGGCGACGAGCCAGTGGCCGGTGAGCGAGCTGCCGGCGGGCACCCGGACCGGACGCCAGGCGATCCGGTACCGCAGGGCATCCAGCGCGGCCCGCTCATGCTGCTTGCGGCGCCAGTCGGCGAGCGCTGGAAGGACGGTGTCCAGCGAGGCCCGGCTGTCCACGCCCAGTTCTCCGGCGAGCGAGGTGGCGTCGCCCCGGTTCACGAGGCTCCAGAAGCCGCCGTCGGCGGGCGCGTCCGCCGGGGCCGGCGCCCTGCGGGCGTGGTCGGGCAGCCAGTGGCGCTGCCGCTGGAAGGCATACGTGGGCAGGCTGACCCGGCGGGCGCCGGTGCCTTGGAACAGGGCGGCCCAGTCGACGTCCGCTCCGTCCACGAAGAGGTCGGCGAGCGCGCCGAGCAGGGTGTCGGGCTCGGGCCGGTTCTTGCGCAGGGTCGCGGCGGCGGTCAGCCCGGCGTTCTGGGCCGACGCGGTGAGTACGGGATCGGGGCCGATCTCCAGGAAGCGGGTCGGCACGTGTGCGGCGGCGGTCAGCGCGTCGTGGAAGCGGACCGGACGCACGATCTGCTCCGCCCAGTACTCCGGCGTGGTCCAGTCGCCGTCGCCGAGCGGCGCTCCGGTGACGCTGCTGACAGCGGCGACGACGGGCCTGCGGTACGTCACCCGCGCGGCCGTTTCCGTGAATTCCGCGAGGACGGGTTGCATCAAGGGCGAGTGGAAGGCGTGCGAGACCCTCAGCCGCGTGGTGCGCCGGCCCTCACCACGGGCGCGTTCCCGTACCGCTTCGACGGCGTCCTCGGTGCCCGACACCACCACGGCGGCGGGCCCGTTGACGGCGGCGAGCACCGCTCCGCGCACCAGCCACCCCGCGGTCTCGTCCTCGGCGGCCTCGATCGCGGCCATCGCTCCGCCCTCGGGCAGAGCCTGCATCAGCCGGGCGCGTGCGGCCACCAGGCGTACCGCGTCAGGAAGATCGAACACGCCGGCCGCGTACGCCGCAGCGAACTCGCCCACCGAGTGGCCGAGGAGCACGTCCGGGGTCGTCCCCCAGGAGCGCAGCAGCGCGATCAGCGCCGACTGGAGGGCGAACAGGGCGCACTGGGCGTGTCCGGTGCCGTCCTGCGGGTCCTCGGCGAACAGGGCCTCCTTGAGCGGACGGGGGTGGGCGAGTTCGGCGTCGAACAGCGCGCATGCCTCGTCCAGTGCCGCCGCGAACACCGGGAACGCGGCGTACAGTTCGCGCCCCATCGCGGGGCGCTGGCTGCCCTGGCCGGTGAACATCCAGGCGGTACGGCGCTCGGTTGCGATGCCGGTGATCGTCGCGCCGGGCCGCAGGGCCACGGCACGGTGTTCCAGCAGTGCCCGTGTCGTCGCGAGCGCGTGGCCCACGTCGAGCGGGTCGGCGTCCAGGGTGGGCAGCCGGTCGAGCTGGGCGCGCAGGGCGTCGGCGGAGCGGGCGGACACCACCCACGGCACCACGGGCAGGACGGTGGTGCCGTGCCGTTCCTCGGCGGAAGGTGCGGGCGGGGCCTCTTCGAGGACGAGGTGGGCGTTGGTGCCACTGATGCCGAAGGAGGACACGGCGGCCCGGCGGGGGCGTTCGCCGCGCGGCCAGGGGCGGGCTTCGGTGAGCAGCCGCAGGGGACCGCCGGACCAGTCGATGTGCGGGGAGGGCTGGTCGGCGTGCAGGGTGCGCGGCAGGTGTTCGGCGCGCAGCGCCATGACCATCTTGACGACGCCCGCGACACCGGCGGCGGCCTGGGTGTGGCCGATGTTCGACTTCACCGAGCCCAGCCACAGCGGGGTGTGGCGGTCGGCGCCGTAGGCGGCGGCGAGCGCGTGGGCCTCGATGGGGTCGCCGAGGCGGGTGCCGGTGCCGTGCGCCTCGACGGCGTCCACGTCGGCCGGGTCGAGACCGGCGGCTGCCAGGGCCTGGCGGATGACGCGCTGCTGGGCGGGGCCGCTGGGTGCGGTCAGTCCGTTGGAGGCGCCGTCCTGGTTGATGGCGCTGCCGCGCATCACGGCGAGCACGTCGAGGCCCCGGCGGCGGGCCTCGGACAGCCGGGTCAGGACGAGCATCCCGGCGCCCTCGCTGAGCGAGAATCCGTCGGCGTCGGCGGCGAACGCCTTGCAGCGGCCGTCGGCGGCAAGGGCCCGCTGCCGGGAGAACTCGGCGAACATGCCGAGGCTCGGCAGGACGGTCGCGCCGCCGGCGAGGGCGGTGGTGGCGGCGCCGGAGCGCAGGGCCTCGCAGGCGAGGTGGAGGGCGACGAGGGAGGAGGAGCAGGCGGTGTCGACGGTGACGGCGGGGCCTTCGAGGCCGAGGGTGTAGGAGATGCGGCCGGCGGCGACGCTGACGGCGTTGCCGGTGAGGACGTGTCCGGCGACGTCGGTGGCGGAGGTCTCGGCGGAGCGGTCGTAGTCGGTGGTCATCAGGCCGAGGTAGACGCCGGTCGGGGTGGCGTGCAGGGAGTGCGGATCGATTCCGGCGCGTTCCAGGGCTTCCCAGGCGGTCTCCAGGAGCAGCCGTTGCTGGGGGTCCATGGCGAGGGCCTCGCGCGGGCTGATGCCGAAGAACTCGGCGTCGAAGGCGGCGGGGTCGCTCAGGAAGCCGCCTTCGCGCTGGTAGAAGCTGTCGGGGCGGTCGCCGTTGGGGTCGTAGCGTCCGGTGAGGTCCCAGCCCCGGTCGTCGGGGAGCGCGGTGACGGCGTCGGTGCCGTCGCGCAGAAGTCGCCAGAGGGCTTCGGGGGTGTCGGCGCCCCCCGCGAAGCGGCAGGCCATGCCGACGATGGCGATGGGTTCGCCGCTGCGGTCGGCGGTGTCGATCGGGGCGGGGGTTCCGGCGGGGGTGCCGTAGAGCTGTTCGTAGAGGTGCCGGCCGAGGGCGGCGGGTGTGGGGTGGTCGAAGGCGACGGTGGGGGCGAGGGGCAGTGCGGTGGCGGAGCGCAGCCGGTCCCGGACCGCGAGGGCGGTGGCGGATTCGACGCCCTGGTCGCGGAAGGAGATGTGGGCGGGTACAGCGCCGTGCAGGCCGAGGAGATCGGCGACCTGGGTGCGGACGAGGTCGACGAGGGCGGCGCGGCGGTCGCGTTCGGACAGCGCGTCCAGGCGGGCGCGCAGGGCGGTGGCCAGTACGCCGGTGTCGGGGCCGTCCGTCGCCGGGTCCTCGGTGGTGGCGGCGTCCGCGAGGGCGGCGGGCAGTTCGGCCGCTGGGGTGTCCGGGTCGGTGAGGGCGGCCCAGTCGGGGGTGCCGCCCGAGGTCCAGTGCTCGGCGACGGCGCGCAGGAACCGGTCCGCTCCCGCGTCGTCGCGGCGCAGGGTGCCCTGGACGGTGACGGCGGTGCCGGTGCGGGCGGCGGTGGTCTCGATGCCTGCGGTGAGCATCGGGTGGGGGCCGACCTCGATGAAGCGGTGGTGGCCGGCGTCGAGCGCGGCGCGTACGGCGTCGGTGAACGCGACGGTGTCGCGCAGGCAGGCGGCCCAGTGGCGGCCGTCGAGGGCGGTGCCGTCGACGGGGCCGCCGGTGGAGGCGGCGTAGAGGGGGACACGGGCGGGGCGGGGGGTGAGTCCGGCGAGTTCGGTGCGGATCCGGTCGGTGATCCGGTCGATGTGCCGCGAGTGAGCGGCCACGCCGTAGTCGACGGTGCGGGCGCGGATGCCGTCAGCGGTGAGGGCGGCGGCCAGTTCGGCGACGGCGTCGGCGTCGCCCGCGACCACGCCGTTGTCCGGCGCGTTGACGGCGGCCAGCTCCAGCCGGTCCGCCCAGGGGGCGAGGCGTTCTTGGAGCCGGTCGACCGGCAGGAGGACGGACACCATGTCGCCGTGGCCGTGCAGCGGGCGCTGGGCCAGGCCCCAGCAGGCGGCGGCGTGTGCGGCGTCGTCGAGGGTCAGGGCGCCCGCGACGCAGGCGGCGCCGATCTCGCCGAGGCTGTGTCCGACGACGGCCGCGGGCCGTACCCCGGCCGCCTCCCAGAGGGCGGCCAGCGACACCATGACGGCGAACAGCGCGGGCTGGGTGACGTCGGGGGTGGTGAGCGCGGTGTCGTCGCGGAGGAGGTCGAGGAGGTCGCGGCCCAGGTGTGGGGCGAGGGCGTCGGCGCACTCGGTCATGCGGCGGGCGAACACCGGTGAGTTGTCGAGGAGTTCGCGGGCCATGCCGGGCCACTGGGAGCCGTGGCCGGGGAAGACGAAGACGGGTCCGTCGCCGTCGCCGCCGGGGCGGCCTTCGGTGACGTGGTGCGCGGGTGTCCCTTCGATCAGGGCGTCCAGGCCCGCGATGAGCGTGGCCGTGCTGTCGGCGGTGATCGCGGTGCGGTGGGGGTGGGCGGGGTCCGCGGCATGCAGCAGGGCGGCGGGGAGGCCGTCCGGCACGCCGTCGCGCACCAACTCGCGCAGGATGCGCGCCTGTTCGCGTACGGCCGTCGTACTGCGCCCGGTGAGCAGCCAGGGGCGAGGGACGCCGAGGCCCGGGAACGGGTGGGCGGGCGAGGTGGAGCGAGCTTGATCGGACACGTTGTCTCCCGCGGGTGACTCAATCACCACGTCGTCGGAAACCGGCCGAGCCGGTGAGGGCAGGCGAGCGCGCGTGAGCCCGGGGATGCGGCGGCCTGATCCGTTCGCGCTGCACTCCGATTATTCGGGCGGGCGACTGGGGGAAACACAAGGAGATCAGGCGGGTGGGTGCGCGCGGCGCGGGGGCCGGGTGGGTGCCCGGCGGGGGCGGGGCGGGCGGTGCGCGTGCGCCGCTGGGGGGCGACGCGTGGGCATGGGAGCGCCGACGGGCCGGTGAGACCGCGTCGGCGCAGTGGGGAGGGGATCGGTGGGACGGGTGCGGCTCATCCGCGCGAGCGGGATGCCGCCGGGCCGCCGCGTGCCGCCCTTCGGCACGGCTGCCCGCGGCGGCGGCAGGCCGGGAGCGCGGGCCGGCCGCTACCGGGTGGCGAGTTGTTCCAGGTGGCCGATCGCGGCCTCGGTGCCCGGCAGGGCGAGCATCTCCTGCTGGGCCCGGCGGGCGGCGGCGGTGACGGTGCCGTCGGCGAGGAGCGTGCGGCAGGTCTCGGTCATCGGTTCCGGGCCGCGGGTGGCGACGTGGTCGCCGAGTCCGAGTTCGGCGACCCGCAGCGCGTTGTACTGCTGGTCGCCGAACATCGGACGGACGGCCATGGGCACCCCGGCGCGGACCGCCTCGCGGATGCTGTTGTAGCCGCCGTGGGTGACGAGCAGGTCGGCGTGTTCCAGCAGGAGTTGCTGGGGGAAGCGGTCGACGACGCGGACGTGGGGTGCGGCGCGCGTGGTGTCGACGGGCAGGCCGAGGGTGGAGACGACGGCGGTGCAGTCCAGCGCGGACAGCGCCTCGACCACGGTGTCGAGGGGTTCGGCCGGGTCGTAGGCGGGGATGGGCGCGCCGAACTCGCGGGCCTTGTCGAGGAAATCGTGGACGGCGCCGGGCAGGGCGGTGCCCAGGGAGGCCAGTACCAGGGGCCGGTCGGCGGGCAGTTCGGTGAACCAGTCGGGGAGGGTTTCGCCTCGGACGACGGTGCGGGGCTGGCGGTAGGCGACGGCGGTGGGGGCGAGGGCGCGGGCGAAGGACCAGGCGGCCGGCATGCAGTCGAGGCGGCCGTGCCGGTACACGGCGGCAGGGTCGTCGCTCTCGGGCAGGCCGAGTGCACGGCGCCGTTCGTTGAGCATGGGCAGGATCAGCTCGGGGTCGAGGAACTGGCCGGAGCCGGAGGGGGCGGGCACCTGGGGCACGTCGAGGGTCTCGGCGACCAGCAGGGCGGCGAACTCGTAGCCGTCGCGCAGGATGACGTCGGGCCGGAAGTCACGGGCGAGGGGCAGCAACTGGCCGTAGGAGGCGATGAGTTGGGGGCCGCTGGCGAGGGTGGCCCACAGGTCGTGAGCGAAGCGGCTGAACTCCTTGGGGATGGGCAGTTTGCCTTCCAGGATCAGGTGCAGGCCCTGTCGGAGGATGTCGGGGTACACACCCAGCACGCGGGCGTTCTCGCCGTCGAGGACGGTGCCCAGGGCGCGGGCGGTGACCACGAGGACGTCGTGTCCGGCCTCACCCAGCGCGCGGATCAGCGGCAGGGAGGCGCGCGCGTGGGAGGGCGAGCCGGTGATGCTGCACAGCACCCGCATGCGGGGTCCTTACGTTGTGGGCGGGCTGGATTCGGTCACTCGGAGGCCTGGAAGACCGGGGATGCCGGGTATGACGGCTGTGGCTTCTGAGCGTCCTGCGGGGCGGTCACCCCTTTTCTGGTTTGCTAGGCACTGGTGAGGGCGGGCTCCACGGGGCGGACGCCGGTGCCGTGGCAGGCGAGACCCGCCGCGACCAGTGCGGCCGGGTCCAGATGGTTGCGGGTGTCGACGACGACCGGTCGGTCGAGTCCGGCGGCCATCCGGTTCCAGTCCAGTGCGCGGTAGTGCGGCCACTCGGTGGCCAGGACCAGCGCGCGGGCGCCCGTGGCCGTGTCGTAGGGGTCGTCGACGACGGTGACACCGGCGGGCAGCGCGACGGGCCGGCCGGGGGGTACGGCGGGGTCGTGGGCGACGATGTGGGCGCCGAGCGCGGTGAGTTCGGCGGCGAGGGCGAGGGCGGGCGAGTCGCGCAGGTCGTCGGTGCCGGCCTTGAAGGTGAGGCCGAGCAGTCCGATGCGGACCCCGTGGAGGGAGGTGGTGGTGCCGGTGCCGCACAAGGCGGCGATCTTGCCGGTGATCCGGCGGCGCTGGTGGGTGTTGGTGTCGATGGCGGCCCGGACGAGAGGGAAGCCGGTGCCGAGGGCGTCGGCGGTGCCGAGCATGGCCTGGGTGTCCTTGGGCAGGCAGGAGCCGCCCCAGCCCGGTCCGGGCCGCAGGAAGGCGGAGCCGATGCGGTGGTCGGCGCCGAGGGCGGCGGTGACACGGCCGATGTCGGCGCCGGCCTGTTCGCACAGTTCGGCGAGGCTGTTGACGTAGGACAGCTTGACGGCGAGGAAGCAGTTCGCGGCGTACTTGACGAGTTCGGCGCTGACCGCGTCGGCGATCATCACCGGGGCGTCGACGGCCGCGTACAGTTCGGCGACCTGGGCGGCGGCCCAGGGGCTGTCGGAGCCGACGACGACCCGGTCAGGCTCCAGGAAGTCCCGTACGGAGGTGCCCTCGCGCAGGAACTCGGGGTTGCTGGCGACGCCGACGTCGGGGCGGCCGAGGGCGGCGGTGATGCGGGAGGCGGTGCCCACCGGCACGGTCGACTTGGTGACCAGCACGCTGTCGGGCTCCAGCAGGCCGCGCAGCTCCTCGACGACGGCGTCCACGGCGGCCAGGTCGGCGCGGCCGTCGGCGCCTGTGGGAGTGCCGACGCAGATGAACACGGTGCGGGCGCCGCGGACCGCCTCGGCGGCGCCCACGACGAACCTGAGGCGGCCCGTGTCCAGTCCGGCGGCCACGAGTTCGGGCAGGCCCTCCTCCAGGATGCGGACCTCGCCGCGGTTCAGTTCGGCGACCTTGTCCGGGTCCAGGTCGGCGCAGACCACCCGGTGGCCGAGCGAGGCCAGACAGGCCCCGGCGGTGAGCCCGACATAGCCGGTGCCGATGATGGCGATGTTGTGCCGGTGCACGGCAACACCTCGATTCCAGGTTCTCGGTGACTCGCCTGGGTCACAGGGCGATCAGTGACGCGCTGACGGAGGCGGCGGCGCGCACGGCCAGGGCCACGCTGAAGAGTGTGGGATTGACGGCGGTCGCGGTCGGGATGACCCCGTTGCCGCCGACGTACAGATTGTCGAAGCCCCAGACGCGGCAGTCGGTGTCGCACACCGAGGTGCCGTCGTCGACGGGTCCCATACGGACGGTGCCCTGGTAATGCTTGGAGCTTCCGGCGGGGAACAGTTCGGGCTCGGCGAGGAACGCGCCGCCGAGTGCCTCGGCGATGCGATGCTGGTCGTCGGCGGCCTGCCGGGCGCCCTCGAGATCGCGGTCGGTCAGTCCGTAGTGGAGGGTCATCCGGGGCATGCCGTAGGCGTCGGCCTCGCTGGTGGAGAACTCGATGCGGTCCTCGGCTCGGATCTCCTTGGCCCCGTACCAGACCAGGCCGGCGAACAGCGCCGGGTCGACGCCCTCCAGGGGGGAGGTGTCGATGGTCATGACCTGGCCGTGGTTGCGGCGGCCGGGATCGGCGAACGGCACCCAGAAGCGGCCGGTCTCCAGGTCGCGGATGTCGCCGTCGAACTCGACCGTGCCGCGTGCCCCCGTTCCGGCGGTGGGGCCGTCCTTGACGTGCACGGAACTGACGGTCTTGGGCTGGTCGTTGAGGTGGCGGCCGAGGGCCTCGGGGCGGATGCCGGAGGCCCACAGCAGTTGCGGGGTGCGCAGGGCGTCGGCGGTGACCACGACGGCGGACGCCTCGACGGCGTACTCGGTGCCGGTCGGCAGGTGTTCGAGGAGGGCGCCGGTGACCGTGCGTCCGTTGAACAGCAGGCGGCGGCACATGGTGTCGTCGGCGATGCGGAACCGGCCGGCGGGGCTCTCAGCGGCGGCCAGCGGTCCGAGGACGGTGTCGGATCCGGCCCACAGCGGGCGGCGGCCGGGGCGCGGGGTGCAGGCGAGCGGCATGGCGCCCACGCGCCGTCCGGCGGGGTAGCCGCCGTCGAAGAGCCCGGAGAGGGTCTTGAGGACGAGGTCGCCGCCCCCGGTGGCCGGGTAGGCGTCACGGGTGACGCTCAGGAGGTCCTCGGCCACGGCGAGGGAGGCGTCCAGGTCGGCGTCCGGCAGGAAGGGCACGCGTTCGCTGTCCAGCGGGCGGGGGGCGGTACACGCCCAGTGCACGCCCATCCCGCCGACATTGCTCGACATGACCGCGGCGGGCATGCCCTCCTGCTCGGGGTCGCCGTCCCGGTGCGGTCGCAGGAGGTGGGTGCCGCGGTCGGCGTACTTCTTCACCAGGGCGCCGTCCTCGCCCGGCGCGGTCCCCGGGTCGCGGCCCTGGGAACGCACCTGGGCCTCGGCCCGTTCCGTCGGGGACACATTGCCGAGATGCGTACCGGCCTGCCGGGTCAGACGCGGTCCCAGGTCGGCGATCAGGATCCGGGCCCGCGGTACGGACTGGTACACCCGGCGGGCGACGGCCGACCCCACGGGGCCGCTTCCGATGACGAACAGGTCGACCGTCACCGGAAGTTCGGAACGGCTCATGGTGGTGCGACACTCCTTCCAGTGGTGCGGGGTGCTGGAGCGGGCGTCAGAGCGCGGCGCGGCTCGCGGCGTAGTACTCGCGGACCTGCTTGGCGAACTGCGGGCTCATCTGGGCCTTGACGAGGATCTCGGCGGGCGGGGTGTACTCGTCGTCCAGGTCGTCCGCGAACTTGGTCAGCCCGGCGCGCAGTTGGGTCTCGATGGCGGCGGGCCAGGTGTTGGGGATGCGCCACTCGTCCTCGTAGCCGGTGGCCATCAGATGCGTGACGGCCGTCTCGACGACCTCGGCGCGGGTCTGCGCCTGGACGGGCGGACGCAGCGGGTGGAACACGGACAGGTCATGGCGGCCGTCCTCGCCGAGCAGGCGGCGGGCCATCTCGTCGGCGAGCAGCGGCGACAGGTGCAGGCCGTCACGGTAGGTGCCGGTCATCATCCACAGGCCGTCCAGGCCGGTGGCGCCGACCAGGGGGAAGCCGTCGAAGGCGACGGGCCGGTTGCCGACCTGGATCCGCTCGATGCCGGAGGTGTCGAGGTCGCGGCGCAGCTGGCGGAGGGCGCAGCCGAGCAGGAAGGTGGCGTCGCGGATGGAGGGCACGTCGGCGGGCTCGGGCTCGATGGTGTTGGTGGCGCCGAGGTAGACGTGGCTCTTTCCGCGGGGGACGAGGTGCAGGCCGCAGGCGAAGGCACGGTTGGGGGTGCGCAGCACGCTGGTGGGACCGGGAACTTCGGCGTCGACACGGGCGAGGACGGAGACGCCGACGCCGGCGCACAGCCGCGGGATGGCGGCGGCGATGGCGGGCACGGTGTCCAGGAGGGACTGGGAGGCGGCACCGGCGGCGAGCACGACCTGCCCGGCGAGGAGGGTGTCACCGTTGGTGAGGCGGACGCCGTCGATCCGGTCGCCGCCGGTGACCAGGCGTTCGCCGAAGCCGTCGATCAGGGTGCCGCCGGCCTTCTCGAACGCGGCTTGGAGCCGGACCAGCAGACGCCCGGCGTCGACGGCGTGCTCGCCGGGGATGAACATGCCCATCAGAGGGCGGGCGAGCGGGTCGGGGTCGAGCCAGTCGAGGCCGACCGGGTCGATGTCCTCGTACGGCTCCTGGTACTCCTCGAGGGTCTGCCGGATGGCGGCGTAGTTGGCGGAGTCGATGCCGGGGACGCCGATGGTGTTGAGCAGCATCACGGTGCCGCGGGCGCAGCGCAGGTCGCTGGTGTCGCCGGTGTCCTCGGTGAGGGAGGCGAGCCAGTCGTCCCACAGGCGGGTGGCCCGCACACCGAGATCGAGTTTGGCGCGGCCCTGCTCGCTGGCCACGAGGGTGGAGGTGACCTCGCCGAACGTGCCGAGCATGGCACCGGCGGCGGTGGTCGCGGCCCAGGGCCGGTCGGTGCGGCCGAGGACGGCGACACGGGTGCCGCGGCGGGCGAGGGTGAGGCCCAGTGACAGGCCGAGGACACCGTTCCCGACGACGAGGACCTCGAAGGTTCGGCCGGACTGGTTGTCGCTGGTCATCGCGTTAGTTCCCATCCTGTGAACCGCCACACGCGGAGCGCGGCGCGGTGTTCGGGTCGTGGTCTTCGGCCCTGGGCCGGGTCGGGCCCGTCGAGCCGGGTACTGGTCGGGGCCCGGCCGGGTGGCGGGGCCGGTGCGGGGCGGGTACTGGTCGGGGCTTGGCGGGGTGGCGGGGCCGGCGCGGGTCAGGGCCAGTCGTGCGAGCCGCGCCGGGTCGGTGGGCCGGGCACGCGGGCCGCGTCAGGCCGGGGGCCGGTTCGTGGGCCGGACGCACCGTCCCGGCAGGGCTTGGCAGGCGGCCCGGCGCGGCGGACGGGCCGGGCGGGTCAGGTCGTGGGGGCGTCGGTGCGGGGCAGTTCGGTGAGGACCTTGGTGATGGCCACGCAGATGTCGCTGATCTCCTCGCTGCCGCCGAGGAGCGCTTGATGGGGAATCATCACGGCGTCGCGGCCGACGCGTTCGGCGTTCGGGCAGCGGTCGGCGAGGGCCTCGGGGGTGATGTCGCCGGTGGTGCCGGTCCAGAAGGCATCGGTGCGGTGCACGGCGGGGTAGCCGCCGAAGGCGGGGATGCCCTCCATCAGCAGGGCGAGGGCGACGGTGTCGCGGTCGACTCCGCCCAGGACGTCCTGGTCGAGGACGAAGGTGGTCATGTAGTGCGAGTGGGCCGTACAGCGCTCGTCGCGCCCCTGGAGCCGGATGCCGGGGATGGTGCCGAGGGCGGCGGCCAGTTCGGTGTAGCGGGCGGCGCGGCGGGCGTTCTGCTCCGTGAGCCGGGCCAGTTGGGCACGGAGCACGGCCGCGGTGAACTCGGAGATCCGGAAGTTGGAGGAGGCGGTGGTCAGGCGCAGTTCGCGGCTGCGGCCGCAGTTGTGCCGCAGCCACGCCTGCTCGTAGGCGTCCTGGTCGGGCAGCAACAGCGCGCCGCCCTCCCCCGCGGTGAGCACCTTGGAGCTCTGGAAGGAGAAGGTGGCGACGGAACCGAGCGCGCCCAGTCCCTTGCCGCGCCAGGTGGCTCCGTGAGCCTGGGCGGCGTCCTGGATCACCGCGATGCCGTGGGCCCGCGCCCAGGCGGTGATGGCGTCCATGTCGGCGACATGTCCGCCGAGGTGGACGGGGATCACGGCGCGGGTCCGTTCACCGACCACGTCGTCGAGGGCCGCCGGGTCCAGACACAGGGTGTCGGGGTCGATGTCGGCGAGCACCGGGATGCCGCCGCGGCGTTGAACGGCCGTGGCGGTGGCGATGAAGGTGTACGCGGGGACGATCACCTCGTCGCCGGGTTCCAGCCCGATGAGTTCGAGGGCCAGTTCCAGGGCGTGGGAGCCGTTGGTGACGGCCAGCGCGGCGGGCGCCTGGTGGGCGTCGGCGAACTCCTGCTCGAAGGACTGGACCTCCTTGCCGCCGTGCCGGGACCAGTTGCCCTGGTCCAGGGCGCGGATGAGGGCGAGCCGTTCGGTGTCGTCGTACTCGGGCCAGTGCGGGAAGGGCCGTTCGCGCACCTTGGGGCCACCGTTCAGGGCCAGCATGATCCTGCCTCTCCTTCTCCTGGGACGTCCGGTGCGGGGGCAGCGCGGGGCACGGCGTCGGCTGTGATGGGCATCGAAGGCGGTACGGGTACGGAACGCTCCAGGAGCACAGAGCACACTGGCGCCGGGGCGAGAAGATCGTTGAGGTCGGGCGGGGCGGGGGTGGTCAGCGTCCGGCCAGGGCGACCAAGTGCTCGACGGCGGCGGTGACGGGGGGCAGCGCGAGCATGTGCCGCTGCGCGGTGCGCGCCGCGTGGGTGTGGGCGGGGTCGGTGAGAATCCGGGTGACCGTGGCGGCGACGTCGTCGGCGCCGGCGCTGGGCACGCGCAGTCCGAGGCCGTACTCCTCCACGCGGGCCGCGTTGTGGGCCTGGTCGCTGAGTTCGGGCAGGATGGCCATGGGCACCCCGGCCCGGACGGCCTCGCGGACGCTGTTGTAGCCGCCGTGGGTGAACAGCAGTTGCGCGGTCTCCAGCAGCAGCGGCTGCGGGATGGTGTCGAATACATGCACGTTCTCGCCGATCGCGGCGGGGTCGACGGGCATGCCGCGGGTGGCCACGACGGCCGTGCAGTCCACCTGGGACAGCCCCTTGACGACGGTGGTCAGCGGGTTGGCGTCGCCGGGCACCAGGGCGTCCACCACCAGAGAGGGGTCCGCCCGTACGTCGAGGCCCAGCTGGTCGGCGACTGCCCCGTCGAAGAGCAGGTCGAGGATGCGCGGGAAGGCGGCGCTGTGCATGAGGGAGGGGAACACATGGGTGCTGGACACGACGACCAGGGGTTTGTCCCCGGGCAGGTCGCGCAGCCACTCTGAGCCGGTCTCGGTCGCCACGACGGAGGACGGCTGCTGGTAGGCGAACGTGCCGCCGATCTCGTGGGCGGTGAACGCGTAGCGCGGCGGCATGCAGTCGAAGCGGCCGTGGGCGTGGATCGCGCCGGCCATGTCGCTCTCGGGCAGCCCGAGTTCGGCGCGGCGCAGGTTCAGCTCGCCCAGCGACAGCTCCGGGTCGAGGTACTGGCCGCCACCGGAGGGGGCCGTCACATGCGGGATGCCGAGCGTCTCGGCGACCAGGTACCCGGCGAACTCGACACCGCTGCGCAGGATCACATCCGGCTTGAACTCCTCAGCGACGGCGAGGAGTTGCCGGTAGGCGTCGGTGACGTGCGGGCCGCAGGAGGTGGCCAGCAGGGTCCGCATGGAGAACAGGTCGGCCGAGACGAAGTCGATGCGCTTCTGCTGGAGCAGGCTGAACACGATCTCGGCCATGTCGGTGAACAGTGGCAGGACCTGGATACCCGTGCCCTCGAAGACGCCCGCCATCTCCGGGGGCGAGACCACGGTGACCTCGTGCCCGGCCTCGGCCGCCGCCCGTGCCAGCGGCAGCAGGGCGCGGGCGTTGGACGGCGACAGGGCGAGACTGCAGAGAATGCGCACAACCATTCCTTTCCGTACGGAAGCCACGTTCCGTTGGCTGAGGTTCCGTTGCTTCGACGGAACAGGGCGGGTGCAGGTCGGTCGTCACGCGCCACCCGGAGCCGTCGGCCACGTCATCATGTGCCGTCCCGCTCGGTGTTTTCCCGAGTGTTCGGCGCGCTTTCCGGGCTGCTGCGCACTGAATCTAGGGGATGACCACGCACGGCCCCAGTTGGGTGTTTCCATTGGCGGGTAACCGGGGCTCGGAATGGATGTTCTCCGGGCAACGGGAATTTCCCCGGGAAGGGAATGCGTGAAAGTCGGGGGTGCGCCGGAATACGCGAAAGCCCGGGAGGGACCGGGCGCGGCAGTGCGCCGTGGTGTCAGACGGGGGTGTGGGCGGCGCGGCCGGTCCAGGCGGCGGCGCGGCGCCGGCGGTCCTCGCGCACGGTGCGCGTCATCATCCAGTCCACGACCTCGCGTGTGGCGGGGTGCCGGAAGGCGTAGCGAGGGGCGCCGGTGGGCGAGCCGTGCCGGGAGCGGCGCAGGAAGTCCCGGCGCTCCAGGTACGCGAGCCAGTCGGCGGCCTCGGCCCGGTCGCCGTCGCCGACGGCCGCGGCACTGTCGGCGCAGCACACGCCGCCGAGCGCGGAGGCGCTGAGGAGGACGGACTTGGCGCCGGGCGGCAGGGTGTCGAGCCGGGCGGCGACGAGCTGCCGCAGATGCCGGGGCAGGTCCGGGGGCGCGGTGGCGGGCCGCCGGGCGGCGGTGATCTCGCGGGCGTACTCGACGGCGTACAGCGGGTTACCGCCGATGCGAGCGAGCAGCTCGCGGCGCTGTCCGGCGGGCAGATCCCGGCCGTGCGCGGCGAGCAGCGCGTCGAGCAGTGCGCCGGTGGCGGGCTCGTCCAGCGGGTCGAGGCCGAGGGTGAGGGCGTCCCGGCTGCCACCGCCCCAGGCGGGCCTGCGGTCCAGCAGTTCGGTCCGGGCGGTGACCGCGACGAGCAGCGGGACCGGGCCCACGGTGGCGATCAGCTCGTCCACCAGGTCGAGGACCGCATCGGGGGCGGAGTGCAGGTCTTCCAGGACGAGCAGGACGGGGCGTTCGGTGGCGAGGCCGGTGAGCAGGTCCCGCCACGCCGCGGCCACGCCGGGCCAGTCGGCGGGCGAGATCGGGTCTGGGCGCAGCAGCGAGTGGAGCCGGTCCAGCAGCCAGTTGCCGTGGTCGCCGGTGCCGAAGTGGGCGTGCACGACACGGGCCAGGCCGTCCGCCGGGTCCGCCGGGCCGGTCACGGGGTCGCCGTCGGGGCGTGCGGAGGCGGCAACGGTGCGGGCCAGCAGGGCGAGCGGCCGGTCGTGGTCGTTCCAGGAGGCGCGGCCGGTCAGGACGGTGAAGGCGGCGGAGCGGCGGGCCAGCCGGACCAGTTCGCGGGCGAGGCGGCTCTTGCCGGAACCCGGCTCGCCCAGCACGGTCAGCAGATACGGCCGCTGCTTGCGGACCACGTCGCCGAGCGCGCCCGCCATCTGTTCGCTCTCCCGGTCCCGGCCCACGAGCGCGAGGTCCGGCCCGGACACGGAGTGCTCGGGACGCGGCATGAGCGGCGAGCAGGCTCCGCCGGGACCGGTGGCGGGACCGTACTCGATGACGCGCTCGCTGTCCGCGCGGGTGGTTTCGCACACCCGGATCCCGCCGGGTGGCACGGTCTCCAGCAGCTCCACGCACTTCTTGGGCACGGTGCCGCGCACGACGGGGATGGCGCTGGTGCCGTCGGCGGCGCAGGTGACGACGACGTCGCCGGTGACGACGGCCACGCGCGGCGCCGAGCTGCCCCGGACCGGGACGGGGCCGCCGGCACCGTACTGCCGGAGCCGGTCAAGGATGGCCAGCCCGGCGCGCACCGCGCGGGCCGCGTCGTCCTCACCGGTGCGGACGGCGCCGAACAGGGCGTAGGTGACGGGACCGAGGACGCCCGACACGGTGCCGCCGTGTCGTTCGACCTCCTCCCGGATGGCGACGGCCAGTTCCCCGGACAGCCGCGCCGCGTCCTCCGGGTCGCCGCCGAGCCCTTTACCGAGGGTGGTGCGCACCAGCAGCACCGAGAGCTGTTTGCGCTGCTCGGTGAGGGCACCGGCGGGGGCGCACGGGATGCCGGCCGACTGCCACTCCGGCGGGTGCGGCGGTCGCGGTCGTACGAAGGGGCCGGCGGCCGGCGGCAGAGGGGTGACCGGCGGAACGAAGGCGCGCGGGGGCGCCGACGGGGCGAGGGAGTCGGTGCCCCCGCGGTGCGGAGAGCCGGGGTCGGGGGCAGGGGGCCACGGAGGGGACGGCGGCGCCGGGAGGAACGACGCGCGGGACTGCGAGGGTACGCTCGCCGCTGCCGCCAGGGCGGACGGGGCGGCGCGGCGGGCGTCCGACTCGCCGGCCAGGATGGCGAGCGCGTCGCGCTGGTCGAGTACCGGGTCGTGATCGAGGATGGCGCGCTCCACCGAGCGCAGGGTGCGGCCGGGTTCGAGGCCCAGGTCCGTCCGCAGCGCGGCGCCGGTGCGCCGGCAGGCCGCCAGCGCGTCAGCCTGCCGACCGCACCGGTACAGGGCGAGCATCAACGCGCCGCACAGCCGTTCACGGGCGGGCTCGCGGGCGACGAGAGTCTCCAGGTCCTGGCGGACATCGTGGTGACGCCCGCAGGCCAGCTCGGCCTCGAACAGGTCCTCCGTGGTGGCGGACCGGGCACGGGCGAGCGCGCCGAGTTCCGGCCAGTGCGCCCCGGCCTCGGCGAGGTCCGCGAGGGCCATGCCGCGCCACAGGTCGAGCGCCGCACGCAGGTTCCGGGCGGCGGACGTCCAGCCCCCGGCGGCCAGTTCGGAGCGGCCCCGGTCGGCGAGGGCGCGGTAGGCGGTGAGGTCGAGGTCGTCGCCGTCGACCCGCAGGAGATAGCCGGGGGCGTGGGTCAGCAGCATCGTCCCGGCCCCGGCACCCTCGGTCATCAGCAGGCCGCGCAGGGCGGAGACGGCGTTCTGGAGCATCTTGCGGGCGGTCGGCGGGGGCGCGCCGGCCCACAGCGCCCGCAGCAGGTCGCTGGTGGCGACGACCTCGTCGGTGTGCAGCAGCAGATGGCCGAGGACGGCCCGCTGTTTCACCCCGCCGAGCGTCACGGGTCCGTTGTAGCCGAGGACCGTCAGCGGGCCCAGTACCCGGAATTTCATACCGGCATATCGCCCCCGATCTTATGCGACTGCGTTTCCGCGTGAGGAGCGGAATTCGGCGCGAGGAGTGGAATTCGACGACCTCCCCCGCCAGAATCCGCCGGCCGTTCAACGGGCTTCGCACCACGCCCGCCGAACGGCCGACGGCCATTCACCGTCTGGATACAGGACCGCTCTTTTCCCTGATTCCAGGAAGGAGATTACCGTCCGCTCAAGACGGGGTCACTGGGGAAATCACGGGACTTGCGGGTCAGGAGACGCGCCAGCGCATGGCCCGGTCGGCGGTCCACAGCGCCGCGACGGAGGCCACCACGAGGACGGCCACGTCGAAGGCGAAGGTGCCGTCGATGTTCCCGGTGATGCTGTGCCGGATCGCGTCGGCGCCGTAACTGGTGGGCATGGCGTAGCTGATGACGCGCAGCGCCAACGGCAGCGAGTTGAGCGGGATGAGCAGCGGGGCGCCCAGCAGCAGCAGGAAGTTGATCATGTAGGTGACGATGGCGATCAGCTCGATCTTGTCGATCAGACTGCCGATCACCAGCCCGAGCGCGGCGAGCGGCAGCGCGGTCAGCGGGTAGACGAACAGCAGCGTCGGGGAGAACGTGAGCCGGATGTCGTAGAGCAGTTCGACCGCGAGCAGCGAGGTGACCAGTCCGGGCGCGAGCAGCAGCATCCGGGCGGCGACGAACGCCGTCACGAACGACACCTTGCTGATGGGCAACGAGGCGTAGTACATCATCGAGCCCTCGGCCTTGATGGCGCCGATGCGTTGCGCGATGGCCGACGTGCCGAGCGCCGCGATGGCGAACACCCCGGAGCCGCTGGCGATGTAGAGCAGGCTGGTGTGGTCGGTGAGTCCGCTGCCGATCCGGGAGAAGCCGAACACCATGGTCAGCGGCATGAAGATACCGAAGACGACATGCACGTACCACGTTGTGCGGAGGATCAGCATGTGCTCGAGCCACAGGTATTTGAAGGACGTCCCGAAGGTGGTGAGCCGCTCGCGCAGACCTCGCCGGGGCCGTGCGGCCCGGCTCGGGCGCGCGGGAGCGGCCGTGGGGGCAGGAGTCACGGCCCGGGGCGCGGGCACGGGCGCGGGCGCGACGGCTGTACGGGCGCCCGATGGGGCCGGGGCGGTCGAGGCGGAGACCGCTGAGATGGTCGCGGCTGCCGGGGCTGCCGCCGGGTCGAGTGCGCGCTCGGGCACCGGCCGGTCGCCGTCCGGCCCGTGCGGCGGGGCCGGTTCGGCCGGCGGGGAACTGTCGGTCGTCGGGGCGCTGCCGGTCGTCGGCTTGAGGCTGAGGTAGACGTCCTCCAGGGTGGGACGGGCGAACCGGAAGTCGTCGACGCGGGTCACGCCGACATCGGTGACCAGTGCTTCCAGCAGGGGCTGGATCCTCTCGGGCGGTGCGGACACGAGGTAGCTGCCTTTGCGGTCGCCGGAGACGACCTGGCCGATCCGCCCGAGTCGTGCGCTCTCCTCGTCGGTGAGCAACCCGCCGTCCCGGACGAACAGTTCGAGTCGCGCCTGCGCTCCGGTCTGCTCCTTCAGCTCACCCGGGGTGCCCATGGCGGTGATCCGGCCGCCGTGCATGACCGCGACCCGGTGCACCGCCTTCTCAGCCTCAAGGACGTTGTGGGTGACCAGGACGACGGTCGTGCCGTCGTCGGCAGCCAGGCGCTGCACCTTGTCCCAGATCAACCGCCGGTTGTGCGGGTCGAGTTCGTTGGTCGGCTCGTCGAGGACGATCAGTTCGGGCCGGCCCATCAGGGTCATGCCGAAGTTCACCAGCCGCATCAGCCCGCCGCTCAGTCGCTCGATCTGGCGGTTCGCATAGGGGCCGAGGCCCAGCTCGTCGATCAGCTCATCGGTCTGGCGGCGCGCGTCCGCCTCGCTCTGGCCGCGCAGCCGCCCCGTGTAGTGCAACGCGTGGCGCGCGTCGATGAGTCGCATCGACAGCCCGCGCTGCGGCAGGAAACCGACCGTGGACTTCACCAGCTCCGGATTGCGCACCACGTCGATGCCGTTGACGGTGATGGAGCCCGAGCTGGGCCGGACCAGCCCCAGCAGTTGCAGGACCAGTGTCGTCTTGCCGGCGCCGTTCGCGCCGAACAGTCCGAAGACCTGCCCCTGCGGCACGCTGAAGGTCAGTCCGTCATTGGCCCTGACCAGCTCCCCGCCGCGCCCGCGATAGGCGCGTACGAGTTCTCGCACCTCGACGGCCGGACCGTAGTCCGTCTTGACCATGCCCACGTGTCATCGCCTCTTCGGGTCGAGGATCCGGCAACCGCCGCTGATCCGCCGTTCATGTACCGGCCGGCCCGTCCGTGCGGTGGCACTCCCTGTGCCGCGCGTCGCAGGCTCACCACAGCCGCGCTCCCACGCTAGGCAGGGCACGGCCGGGACATCAGTGGAAGCTCTCCACCCCGCAGTCACCCGCCACCGAGTTCTCTTCGACGAAGGCGGACATCTCGCCTGAGGTTCCCCTCCTGCTGCGAGCGGCCGTGCGCCGTACCGCCGGCTCGTCGCCGGGTTTCGGGGCCGGGTTTCGGGGCCACATGGCCGGGAACCTCGCCGGGGAGGAGAATCGGCAAAAAGGCCGTTTCATGTCGGAAGCATCCGATGCCGCGTCCGCGTCACGTGCGCACCGCGCCCGTGTCGCGTCCGCGCCGGTCCGTGAGCGGCCGTCCCCGGGCCAGGGGTCGGCGGGTGCGGCCGGTCCGGCATGAGCGGGTCCCGAATGCGGAGCGTATCGGGGCCACCGCCGCACGTCGCGGACGGCGGGGATTCCGTACGGGCCTGCCCTTTCGGCGGCGGGCCACCGCGGGCGCCGTCGCGCGGTGCCGCGCCGAGAGCTCCTTGATCGTGGCCGGGGACGGTATGCGGGTTCCCCCAGAGGGCTCGGCCCCTCCACGAGCGGGACGTGGCGCAAGGAGGTCGAGATGCGAACCCGGGTGCGCGGCTGGCGCTGGCGGCGCAATCCGCTGCGCCGGCGATCGGATGTCGTCGAGGCGTGGACGTCGCTCCTCCTCGCCGTGCTGCTGTGCGTCGGGGCGCCGCTCGTCGGCTCGACCGTGGGCTGGTGGGCGTACGGCACCGCGCGCGCGACGCAGGCCGCCCAGCGCGCCGACCGCCATCAGGTGCCCGCGGTGCTCGTCGAGGACGCCCCGGCCGCCGCGCCCTCCGCCCAGGGCGTCCGGCAGCCCCTGTACCGGGTGCAGGTGCGCTGGACCGAGCCCGGCAAGGGCACCGGGACGACGCTCGCGCAGGTCCCGGCGGGCTCGCTGCGCGGCGACCGGGTACGGGTGTGGCTGGACGCGAGGAATCACGGTGCGGCCCCGCCGCCCAGCGACGCCGCGGTGTGGCAGCACGGCGTGTCGGCCGGCGTGTGGGCCGCGGGCGGTATGGCCGGGGCGGTCTTCCTGGGCCGCGCGGTGATCGGCCGGATCGCCGAGCGGCACCGCATGGCGGAATGGGAGGCCGAGTGGGCCCGCACGGGTCCGGACTGGCGGCGGCGCACCGCGTGACGGGCCTCGTGTGCGGACGTCACGGGCGGTCTGGCAGCTCCCCCGACGTCACCGTACGGTGTGATCATCCACATCGGTGATGTCAAAGGCGGACCGTCATGGCCCTGTTCGACCTGCCCATCGACCGGCTCCGGGAGTACCGCAGCGCCTCGGTCGAGCCCTCCGACTTCGACGCCTTCTGGACGAAGACACTGCAGGAGACCCGCGAACACGATCTGGACGCCCGCTTCGAACCCGTCGAGACGGGCCTGCGGACGGTCCAGGTGTACGACGTGACGTTCGCCGGCTTCGGCGGCCACCCGGTCAAGGGCTGGCTGACGGTGCCGGCCTCCGCGGACGGACCGCTCCCCACGATCGTGGAGTTCATCGGCTACGGCGGCGGGCGCGCGCTTGCGCACATGCATCTGCTGTGGGCGTCGGCGGGCTTCGCGCACTTCGTGATGGACACGCGCGGGCAGGGCAGCGTCTGGGGCGGCGGCGACACCCCTGACCCGGTGGGCAGTGCGCCGGCCGTCCCCGGGTTCATGACGCGCGGCGTCGAGGACCCGGAGACGTACTACTACCGGCGGCTGTTCACGGACGGGGTGCGGGCCGTCGAGACGGCCCGTGCGCACCCGCTGACCGACGCCTCCCGCACCGCGGCCCTCGGCACCAGTCAGGGCGGCGGGATCACGATCGCGGTCGGCGGTCTCGTACCGGACCTGGTGGCGATCGCGCCGGACGTGCCGTTCCTGTGCGACTTCCCGCGCGCGGTCACCCTCACGGACCGCCAGCCGTACCGGGAGATCGGCAGCTACCTCAAGACCCACCGCGGCCGCACCGAGCGGGTGATGCGGACTTTGTCGTACTTCGACGGTGTGCACTTCGCCGCGCGCGGCCGGGCGCCCGCGCTCTTCTCGGCGGCGCTGGAGGACCAGACGTGCCCGCCCTCCACGGTCTTCGCCGCGTTCAACGCGTGGGCGCACGAGGACAAGACGATCGAGGTCTACGACTTCAACGACCACGAGGGCGGCGGGCCGCACCAGCAGGCGGTCCAGCTGCGCTGGCTGCCCGCCCGCTTCTGAGGACGCCGGGGGAACACGGCCGAGGGGCCCGGGCCGCACATCGCCGACGATCCGGGGAAGACGCACGCGCCGACGCCGTGGAGAGCGCGCTCCGGGCGACGCGGGCACGGGCCGGATTCGGCCCGCTCCCCGAGTTCACCCTGCCGACGGCCGGCCGACCCCCGTGGGCGCCCCGCCGCCCGTCCGCGTGGCCACGAGCAGCCGGCAGCGCGGGCTGCCGTCCGGGCGGCGGCCGAAGTCCGGCAGCGCCTGATGCTCCACCGTGAACCCGGCGCGGTTCAGCTCGCGCCGGACGTCGCCGAAGCGGAACGCCCGGTAGTACATCACGAACGGCGGCCGCCAGAGGGCGTTGCGGACGTGCATCACGGCGTCGAAGCCGAGCAGCGCCCAGTACCAGGGTGAGGCCGGACGCGGCGGGGCCCCGATCGGGAACACGAACCGTCCGCCCGGCCGGAGCACCGAGCGGACCTGCGTGAACAGGCCGGGCAGTTCACCCGGCAGGAAGTGCCCGAAGGCGCCGAAGCTCACGACCAGGTCGAAGACGGGACCGAAGGGCAGGGCGCGGGCGTCGCCCCGTACCCAGGCGACCCGAGGCCGCCTGTCGGATCGCACCCGCCGCCGCCCGACGGCCAGCATGCCCGCACTGAAGTCGACCCCGGTGACGCTCTCCCGGCACACCGCGCGCAGGACGTCCGCCCCCGCCCCCGTACCGCAGCACAGATCGAGGCCGTGGTCGAAGGGCCCCATCGCCTCCAGCGCGCGCTCGACGGCGTCCAGTACCGCGTCCGGCGTCCGGAAGGGGGTGTGATCGAACGTGGGCGCCAGCAGGTCGTACCCGCGCTCGACCGAGGACAGCGCCTGAACGGCCAGCTCGCGGGCGCTGGGACCGTGCGGGGAGAACATCACGTCAGTTTAGAACGGCCGCACACCACCCGGACCGGTTGCCGGGAAGAGGGCGGACCCGAGGGGGCGGCCCCCCTGATCCGGTGGGGCACCCAGACGCTTCGGCTTCTGAGCGCTTGGCCCCGGCGACCACGTCGCTCCGCTTCACCTCTTGACGCACATGGTTCAGACCTTTAGCTTTCGGGCCGTCATGTTCCCTGTTCGGAACCGGAGTTCACGCCCACGGCCGGCCAACCCCCACGAGGTGTCGACGACGATGACCATGGCCCCGCTCCCCTTCAGACGATTCCCGCTCATCCGCGCGGTCCTCGGCCGGTTCACGGCCGGCGCCGCCGTTGCGGTCCTGATGGCCGCCCTGTTCTCCGCCACGCCCGCACACGCCGCCGACGGCCGGATCACCGGACTGGCCGGGAAGTGCGTCGACGTGGCGGGAGCCAACAGCGCCAACGGCACCGCCGTACAGCTCTACGACTGCAACGGGACCGGTGCCCAGCTCTGGTCCAACCCCGGCGACGGCACCCTGCGGGCGCTCGGCAAGTGCCTGGACGTCGTCGACCGAAGCACGGCCGACGGGGCGGCGGTCCAGCTGTGGGACTGCTCGGGCGGCGCCAACCAGCAGTGGGTGGTCACCGCGGCCCACGACATCGTCAACCCGGCCGCGAACAAGTGCCTGGACGTCCGCGACAACAACTCGGCCAACGGCACCCGTCTGCAGATCTGGAGCTGCTCGGGCGGCGCCAACCAGAAGTGGGACGCTCCCGTCGGCGGCGGCGCCCCGGCTCCGTCCGGATTCGTCGTCAGCGAAGCCCAGTTCAACCAGATGTTCCCGAACCGGAATGCGTTCTACACCTACGGTGGTCTCGTCCAGGCCCTCAGCTCCTACCCCGCGTTCGCCACCGCCGGCAGCGACACCGTGAAGAAGCAGGAGGCCGCGGCCTTCCTGGCCAACGTCAACCACGAGACCGGCGGTCTGGTCTACGTGGTGGAACAGAACACCGCGAACTACCCCACCTACTGCGACTGGAGCCAGCCCTACGGCTGCCCGGCCGGCCAGGCCGCGTACTACGGACGCGGTCCCCTCCAGCTCAGCTGGAACTTCAACTACAAGGCCGCGGGCGACGCGCTCGGCATCGACCTTCTCAACAACCCGTGGCTGGTGCAGAACGATTCCGCCGTGGCCTGGCGCACGGGCCTGTGGTACTGGAACACGCAGTCCGGCCCCGGCACCATGACCCCGCACAACGCCATGGTGAACCAGGCCGGGTTCGGACAGACCATCCGCAGCATCAACGGCTCGCTGGAGTGCGACGGCAGGAACCCCGCCCAGGTGCAGAGCCGCGTGGACGCCTACCAGCGGTTCACCGCGCTCCTCGGGGTCAGCCCCGGAGCCAACCTGTACTGCTGACCACGCCGAGGGGCCGGGCTCCCGGCCCCTTCACCTCGCCCCGGGCACGGCGGGCCCACGGCTCAGGGCCGCGGACGCACGGGCAGCGTCCGTACGCTGTTGCCGCCGAAGCCCGCACGCGCACGGCCGGTTCCGCCGATTCCGCCCGGGACCGGCCACGGGAATAGACGGCTCCCGCCGCACGCTGAAAGGGGCGCACGGCGGCCTGTCGGCGGCGGAGGGCACCCCGGTAGTGGTGCGCACCCGCCTGTCGGGTGCTACAGTCCGGTCAGCACCTGTGTACGCTCCGCTTGGAGCGCCGGTGCTTTTCCCCCTTGAGTTCGCCGTTCTGTCGCCGCCGTCACCGACCGGCGCACCGGCTTCCCGGCATCACCTCGTCACCGCGCTTTCCGCCGTGTCCGGGGTGAGGTTTCCCGCCGCAGTGAGGCGTGAGCATGCCGCCTCCGGGCCTTCCCCCCTGTTCGTTCCTGCTCTCCGTCCGTGAAAGGACCTCATATGACCACCACACTCGAACGCCCTCCCGTAGCGCGGCAGCAGGCGCTCCGGTCCGTCACCGGAGTCCTCGACGTCGACCGCGGCGGGAAGGGCCATCTGCGCGCCGTCGACTGCCAGGCCTCGCCCGCCGATCTCCCGGTCTCCCCGGCCCTGATCCGGCGCCACGGCCTGCGCAAGGGCGACACCCTCGTGGGCACCCGCGACGGGCGAGCCCTCACCGAGGTGACACTGATCAACGGCCGTACGCCCGACGAACTGCGCGCACGTCCGCACTTCCACGACCTCACCCCGCTGCACCCGCGCGAGCGGCTGCGGCTCGAACACCCCGCGGCGGGCCTGTCCGGGCGTGTCGTCGATCTCCTCGCGCCCGTGGGCAAGGGACAGCGCGGCCTGATCGTCGCCCCGCCGAGGACCGGCAAGACCGTGCTGCTCCAGCAGATCGCCGCGGCCGTCACCGGGAACCACCCCGAGTGCCATCTGATGGTGGTGCTGCTCGACGAGCGGCCCGAGGAGGTGACCGACATGCGGCGCTCGGTGCGCGGGGAGGTGTACGCCTCCACGTTCGACCGGACACCGAAGGAGCACATCGCGCTCGCGGAACTGGTCGTCGAGCGGGCCAAGCGGCTCGTCGAGCAAGGGCAGGACGTCGTCATCCTGCTCGACTCGCTGACCCGGCTGTGCCGGGCGCACAACAACGCGGCCGCCGCCGGTGGCCGCACGCTGAGTGGTGGTGTCGATGCCACCGCCCTGCAGGGCCCGAAGCGGCTCTTCGGCGCCGCCCGGCTGGCCGAGGAGGGCGGCTCGCTCACGATCCTCGCCACCGCCCTGGTCGAGACCGGATCCCGCGCCGACGACTTCTTCTTCGAGGAACTGAAGAGCACCGGCAACATGGAGCTGCGGCTGGACCGGGACCTCGCCTCCCACCGGATCCACCCGGCCGTCGACATCGCCGGTTCCGGTACCCGCCGCGAGGAACTCCTGCTGTCCGCCCCCGAGTTGACGGCCGTACGAGGACTGCGGCGCGCCCTGACGTCGCGTGACGGCCAGGCGAACCTTCAGACCCTGCTGGAGCGGATGCGGGCCACGCCCGACAACGCGACGTTCCTGCGCCGGGTCCAGCCCACCCTGCCGGTCACCTGACCGCGCCGCCGGGCGGGCCCCGGCGTCCGGCAACCGGGTGCCCGATGCCTCCACTCGGCCCAAGCTGCCCAGGCGCGGGTGCCACGACCGTTCCTACCGTGGCCGGTATGACCATAGGATTCTCGTCCCGCATCGTCGTCTCCTGCTGCGTTCTGGGCGCGGCCTGGACGACGGCCCTCCCGCCCCTGCCCGCCGTCGCCGTCGCGGGCTCCGATTCCGGCACTCCAGGGCCCACCGCCCCCGGGTCCGCCCCCCTGTACGCGTCGGGAACGCAGGTACGACAGGGCGCGGGCGTGCCTCAGATCCCCGAGGTGTCGGCGCTGTCGTGGCTGGTCGCCGACGCCGGCTCCGGCCAGGTGCTGGCCGCGCACGACGCGCACCGCCCACTGCCGCCCGCCAGCACCCTCAAGACACTGTTCGCCCTCACCGTGCTGCCGGGGCTGCCCGCCGACACCCGGCACACCGTCAGCGCGCGGGAGCTGAAGGACGTCGGACCCGGCAGCAGCCTCGTGGGGGTGAGGGAGGGCGACACCTACCAGGTCAGCGACCTGTGGCGGGGGGTGTTCCTGAACTCCGGCAACGACGCCGTCCATGTGCTGGCCGCGCTCCACGGCGGAGTGCAGACCACGGTCCGTCAGATGCAGGCCAAGGCCCGCTCTCTGGGCGCACTGGACACCCATGTGGTCTCACCCGACGGGTACGACGCCGACGGCCAGGTGTCCTCGGCGTACGACCTCGCGGTGTTCGGGCGGGCCGGACTGCAGAACCCGGAGTTCGCGCGCTACTGCGCCACCGCCGAGTCGAGCTTCCCCGGCGACGGCGGCGGGTCGTACGAGATCGCCAACACCAACCGGCTGCTGACCGGCCGCAACGGCGTCGCGCCCTACCCCGGCCTGATCGGCATCAAGAACGGCTACACGACCCATGCGGGCAACACGCTCGTGGCCGCCGCGCGCCGCGCGGGGCGCACCGTCCTCGTGACCGTGATGAACCCTCAGGCGGGCGGCGGGTTCACGGTCTACGAGGAGGCGCGTTCGCTGCTCGACTGGGGTTTCGCCGCCGCCGGCCGGGTGACTCCGGTCGGCTCGCTGGTGCCCGAACGGCCGACCGTGTCACGGGCCGGGCCGACCGCGTCGCCGAAGACGGCGCTGACGGCGGACCGCGACGCGGCCGGCTGGCCCGACAGAGGGGTGCTCGCGGGTGCGGTGGGCGCGACCGTGGGCACGGTGGTCGCGCTGGCGCTGCGGCTGAGAAGCAGGCGCTCGCCTCGCGGTTGACCGATCGGCAGACCGAACAGCAGCCCGAGGGTGATCCAGGCGTAGGTGTTGCTGCCCAGGAAGCCGTCGATGCCGGACGCGTCGTCGAACCACAGCCACACCACGCTGCTGCACAGCACCACGTACAGCGCTGCCGCGATCCGCAGTCGGCGGGCGCGCAGCAGCACGGCGAAGGACGGCAGCAGCCAGACCAGATGGTGCACCCAGGTGATGGGGCTGACCAGACAGGCGGTCAGCCCGGTCAGCGCGAAGGCGGCCCGCCAGTCGCCGGCCCGCAGCGCGTGGTGTGTGCGCCACCCCCACACCGCGAGGACCAGCAGGACGGCCGCCGCCCAGGCCGCGCGGCTCGGTGCGTCGGGCGCCGCGAGGCGGGCGAGGATGCCCTGGAGCGACTGGTTGGAGACATAGTCGAGGCGGCCGATGCGGGTGGTGTCCCAGACGGCGTGCGTCCAGTAGAAGCGGGAGGCGCCCGGTGCGGCCCAGGCCGCGAGCAGGGTCGCGGCAACGGCGACCGCCGTCGCCACGGCGGCGGCCCGCCAGCGCCGGGCGAGCAGCAGCAGGCCGATGAAGAGCGCGGGCGTCAGCTTCACGGCCGCCGCGAGTCCGATACCCACGCCGGCCCAGCGCCCGCGTCCGGTGGACAGCAGCCAGGCGTCGATGAGCACGAGTGCCAGCAGCAGCAGATTGACCTGCCCGAAGCTGACGGTGTCCCGGACCGGTTCGAGCAGCGCCAGCGCGCAGGCGGCCAGTGCCCAGCCGAACCAGCCGTAGCGGCGCAGCTCCCTGCCGACGAGGATCCACAGCACGACGGCGGCGGCCGCGAGGTTCAGCAGCAGCGCGAGGGCGATGGCGGTGCCCAGGTGGATGTACGCCATGGGCAGCATGCTCAGGGCGGCGAACGGCGGATAGGTGAAGCCGTACGTCGTCCCCGGCACCCGGTAGTCGTAGACGTGACCGCCGTCGTGGACCCAGGTGTGCACGGTCCCGTAGTAGACGCGCAGGTCGAACCAGTCGCGCAGGAGCGGGACCGTGGCGGTGAAGACGGCCACGGCGGCGGCGAGACCCAGGACGAGGGCCAGCCGGCCCTTCTCGGTGCGCGGCGCTCTCACGCGGTCCGCCCCAGCACCGGTGCCTGGGCGGCCTGGTGAGCCTGCCAGAGCACCACGACCGCGAGGACGCCGCCGGAGACGGCCAGCAGCACCTGGGCGAGGTCCGGGGCGCCGCCGCTCGGCAGGACGGTGAGCGCGAGGACCGCGGTGGCGGCGGCCACCCGGTGGCGCACGGAGGCGCTGGGCGCCGCGGCGGCGATGAGGAACACCCCCCACAGGGCGTACCAGGGACGGATCGCGGGACCGAGGACGGCCACGACGGCGAGGCTGAGGCCGAGCGCGTAGACCGGGGCGGGCCGCAGCCGCAGCCAGATGAACAGCACGGCAACCATTGTCGCCAGCAGTCCGGCCGCGTGCCACACCGGCATCGCGAGGGGCGCGAGCCCGCTGCCGAGGTCGTCGAGCAGCCGCCCGGTGACCCGGCCGAGGACGCTGGTGGGTGACCAGTTGTGCGGGGAGATGGGCGTCTTCAGGGCCGCCACCCAGCCGTAGCCCGTACCGGCGACCGCCGTGACCGCCACGGTCGTGGCGAGCGCGACCGCCGTCGTCGTCGCCACCGCCCGGACGATGCCGACGTGCCGCCGCAGCGCGACGACGGCCAGCAGGCCGAGCGCGGCCGGGGCCTTGACCAGGGCGGCGAGCGTGATCAGGACGACGCCGAGGAGGTGCAGCCGGCCGCGGGCGGCCAGCAGGCCGACACCGAGCAGGCCCAGCATGATGGCATCGTTGTGGGCACCGGCCACCAGATGCAGCAGCACCAGCGGGTTGAGGGCGCCGAGCCAGAGCGCGGCCGCCGGGTCGGCGCCGCACTGCCGGGCCAGCCGGGGCAGCGCCACCGCCATCAGGGCCACGCCGAGGAGCGCGACCAGCCGCATGCCGAGCAGCCCGGCCGGCAGTTCACCGCGGGTCAGGCCGGAGAGCGCGGAGGCGACGGCGAGGAAGACCGGCCCGTACGGGGCCGCGGTGTCCCGCCACACCGGCGCGACCTCGTCCGCCAGCGGCCCGCCGAGCTGTGCGGGCCCGTATGCGTACACATCGATATGGGCGTCGACCATGGCGCCCTGTGCGAGGTAGCTGTAGACGTCCCGGCTGAACAGCGGCGGTGCGAGCAGCAGCGGTGCGGCCCAGACCGCGAGAACGAGCAGCAGGGCGCGTGGCGTCGGCGGCTCGGGGCCGCGGATCACCCGGCCCAGCAGCGCCCAGGCCGCGATCAGCAGCACCACACCGAAGTAGACCCCCACCAGTCCGAGCGCGGCGCGCCCGGACTCGGGGGAGACCAGATCCGCGACCGGCAAGGCCCCGGCGGTCTCACCGCCCAACGCGAGAAAGGCGGTACCGGCCAGACCGAGCGCCTGGCACCGGCGGAGATCGACGGGAAAAGCCATGGCCAACACTCGGGAAGCGTGGCAACGGCGGATGACCGGAAGGCGACGTTCCCCCCTCGCGGGGGCGGCCTGCGTGTGACCGCCGTGTGACCGGTGGCACCGTGGGCCCGGTGGCGCCCCGGAGACGAGGGATCCGGGTGGTGCCGGCACCGTCCCGGAGCCGGACGGCTCACTCAGAAGACGGACAGTCCGGTGAGCGTGGTGAACAGGTCCAGTGCCGCGACCCCCGCCACCGAGTTGCCGTGCTCGTCCAGGCCCGGGCTCCAGACGCACAGCGTGCAGCGGCCGGGCACGACCGCGATGATCCCGCCGCCGACACCGCTCTTGCCGGGCAGGCCGACCCGGTAGGCGAAGTCGCCCGCCGCGTCGTAGGTGCCGCAGGTCAGCATGACCGCGTTGACCTGCTTGGCCTGGCTGCGGGTCAGCAGCCGCGTGCCGTCGGCGCGGATGCCGTGGCGGGCCAGGAAGCCGGTGGCGAGGGCGAGGTCCGCGCAGGACGCCTCGATGGAGCACTGCCGGAAGTACTGGTCGAGCAGGACCGGCACCGGGTTGTCGACATTGCCGTAGGACGCCATGAAATGGCCGAGGGCGGCGTTGCGGTCACCGTGTTCGGTCTCGGAGGCGGCGACCTCCTCGTCGAAGGCCAGCTCCGGGTTGCCGCTCTCCGCCCGCAGGAAGTCGAGCAGGGCGCCGGCCGCGTCGCCGGTACGGGTGTGCAGCCGGTCGGTGACGACGAGGGCGCCCGCGTTGATGAAGGGATTGCGCGGGATGCCGTTCTCGTACTCCAGTTGGACCAGGGAGTTGAACGGGTTGCCGGAGGGCTCCCGGCCCACGTGCTCCCACAGTTCGTCGCCCTCGCGGGTCAGCTGCAGGGCGAGGGTGAAGACTTTGGTGACGGACTGCGTGGAGAACGGCTGCCGCCACTCCCCCACCCCGTAGACCGTGCCGTCCAGCTCGGCGACCGCCATACCGAAGCGGTGCGCATCGAGGGCGGCGAGCGCGGGGATGTAGTCGGCGGCCCGTCCGCGCCCGGGCCGCCGCTCTATCTCTTCGGCGATGCGCTCCAGTACGGGCTGGAAGGTCAGCGAGGGGGACATGGTCACTATCGTGCCGCCCCGTGAAACGAGCCGCTCATCTGCGGTACCTCACGATCATGTTCTGGATCCTCAACGCACCGGCCGCTTCCCGGGGCCGCGAGCCGTTCGGCGGGCAACAGGCCCTTTTCGAGGGCGAGTTCGGCGACGCTGCGGCCGCTCGCCAGGGCCTCCTCGGCGATGTCGGTGGCCGCCTCGTACCCGATGTGCGGATTGAGGGCGGTGACCAGGCCGATGGAGTTCTCCACCGCGGCCCGCAGCCGCGCCTCGTTGGCCGTGATCCCGGCGACGCACCGCTCGGCCAGGGTCGGGCAGGCGCGCTCCAGGTGCGTGATGCTCTCGGAGCGGGAGTGCGGGATCAGGTGATCCTGCGGGGCGCGCGACGGGGCTGTCAAGGGATGCGGAAAGGGGAATCACCAGGGGCGGGAAGCCTGAACACCGGCTTCCCGCCCCTGGGTGAAACGGCGGTGATCAGCGACGACGGGCGGCGATCAGCTCAGTACGCCGGTCGCGAGCAGCCCGAAGAGCAGCACACCGACGACGAGCCGGTAGATCACGAACGCGTTGAAGGAGTGCTTGGCGACGAACTTCAGCAGCCAGGCGATGGAGGCGTAGGCGACCACGAACGAGACGATGGTGCCGACGGCGAGCGGTGAGGCGCCCACCCCCGCGCCCAGGGCGTCCTTCAGCTCGTAGATACCGGCGCCGGTGAGGGCCGGGATGCCGAGGAAGAAGGACAGGCGGGTGGCGGCGACCCGGTCCAGGTCGAGGATGAGCGCGGTGGACATGGTGGCGCCGGAGCGGGAGAAGCCGGGGAGGAGCAGGGCGAGGATCTGCGAGCTGCCGACGAGCATCGCGTCCTTGAACGAGGTGTCGTCCTCGCCGCGCTTGTGCCGGCCCATCTGGTCGGCCGCCCACATCACACCGGAACCGAGGATCAGCGAGGCGGCGACCACCCACAGGGAGGCGAGCGGACCGTCGATCAGCGGCTTGGCCGCGAGACCCACCACGACGATCGGGACGGTCGCGGCGATCACCCACCACGCGAACTTGTAGTCGTGGTGGTACCGCTCGCGCGGGTTGAACAGGCCCCGGAACCAGGCGGAGACGATCCGCACGATGTCCTTGAAGAAGTACACGAGCACGGCCGCGATGGCGCCGACCTGGATGACGGCCGAGAAACCGACGACGGCCTTGTCGTCGACGGGGATCCCCATCAGCCCCTCAGTGATCTTGAGATGGCCGGTCGAGGACACGGGGAGGAATTCGGTCACCCCCTCGACGACTCCGAGGACGACGGCCTGACCGACGTTGATGACGCTCATGGGATCCAGTTCTGAGGAGTTGGTCGACAGTGCTGTAGACGGTGGTGCTCTGGGAAGTTGTACTACGCGCGGATGACGTCCGCCTACCGGGGCCACACCGCCCCGGCGACCGAGGCCCCCGCGAAGGCCGCGCCGAGCCCCGCCGTCACGCTCGCGACGACATTGGCGGCAGCGTAGAACCCCGCACCGGTCTCGGTGAGCCGCAGTGTCTCGTACGAAAAGGTCGAGTAGGTGGTCAGCGCCCCGCACAGGCCCGTGCCGAGCAGGAGCTGCAGGTGCGGCGAGGCGTGACCGGACGCTGCGGCTCCGGTCAGCAGGCCGAGGATCACACATCCCGCGACGTTCACGGCGAGGGTGCCCCAGGGGAAGACGGTGTCATGTCTGAGCTGCACCGCGCGGTCGGTGAGGTAGCGCAGGGGTGCCCCGACCATGGCGCCGATGATCACCAGCAGCCAATTCACAACGACTTCTCACCTTTCTCGTCTGGTGTGCCACCGTTCCCGGCCGCCGTGTCACCCTCTCCCGCAGCCTCGTCACCGTCCCCGGCCGCCGTGCGCGGGGTCTCTCCACGTCCCGTGCGGGTGATGACCTCGCAGTCGTCCAGGGTCACCAGCCCCTCGACGGCGAGTTCGTCGAGCTGTGGCAGAAAGGCGCGGACGCGCTCCTCGGTGTCGACGACGACCACGGCCACCGGCAGGTCCTCGCTCAGCGACAGCAGCCGCGACGTGTGGACGAGCGAGGAGGCGCCGAAGCCCTCGATGCCGCGGAACACACTGGCGCCCGCCAGGCCCGCGGCGTGCGCGCGGTGCACGATCTCGGCGTACAGCGGCTTGTGGTGCCATCGGTCGTGCTCGCCGATGAAGACGGTCAACCGCAGGGCCTTGCCGGACAGTCGGGTCATCGCGGCCTCCGAGGGGCGCCGTTCGACGGTCTCGTTCATCGCTGCCGCCAGGCCAGGAGCCGGCGGGCGGCCGTCATCGCGAGCCACACCGCCGCGAGAGCCCCGGCCAGGGTCGCGACCAGGTAGGCGAGCGCGGTGCGCGGCTCGCCCGCGTCGACCAGTTTCTGGATCTCGACGGCGTATGTCGAGAAGGTGGTGAAGCCGCCCAGCACTCCGGTGCCGAAGAAGGGCCGCACCAGCCGGTGAGCGGCCCACACCTCGGTGATCACGACCATGAACACGCCGATCACGGCACAGCCGACGAGGTTGACCCCGAAGGTGGTCCAGGGGAACCCGCCGGTCCGTGCGGGCCAGAGCAGCGACGCGGCGTAGCGGGCCGTGGCGCCGAGGGCGCCGCCGAGGGCGACGACCGCCACGACGGGTCCCTGCTCGTGCCAGGGCGAGGGCCGCCGAGCGGAACCGGACGCGGGGGTACCGGCCCGGTCGGCGCTCTTGGGATGCGGGACTGTCATGGATGTGCTTCTCCTACTCGCCGGGGCCCTGCCGGACGGGCACGCTCGATCGCAAGTAGGGACCGTTGGCGGCGGCACGGCCGCGGTTCGGGTACGGCGGGCCCCACCGCCGCGCCGCGGAAGGTGATCGCGGCCGGGGAACAGAGTAACGCGGTGCGCGAGCGGCCCGCACACAGGCGAACCGGGGCCGCGTGCGACCGTGAGCGCGCCGATCGGGGCGGTGGGGCGCGGTACGGGGCCGGGCGACGGCGGGGGCGTCTACGGTGCGGGGCGCCTGCGGGGCGGCCGGTGCGGCAGGTCCGTCCCGTGGCCGGGACACGGCCCGCCGTCGCGTCGCTTCGGCCCGTTCCCACCTCGGCCGGCCCCCGCCCGGCACGCCACAGTGGCCGGGAGCATGGGCGCGGAGGGACGAGATGCCGAAGGAACCCGTGAGCGAGCGACGGATGCGGATCCTCGCATGGCTGAAGGACCCGGTCGCGCACTTCCCGGCGCAGCGCCACGGCGACCTCGTCGAGGACGGCGTCACGGCGGCGGCCGTCGCCGAGAAGCTCGCCGTACCCCGGTCCGTCGCCGCCGCCGATCTGCGGATCCTCGCCGCCGTGGGCCTGCCGCGTACCAAGAGGACCTGCCGGCACACCTGCTACCGCCGGGACGAGGCCCGTGTCGCCGAGATTGCGCGCTTGTTCGAGGAAGGGTGGTGAACGGGGTGGCGAAGGGTGTGGCCGACGACGGCGGCCGGCCCCGGCCGGTTGGGGAGGTGCCGGGGACGACCGGTCAGTTTTGGAGAAGCCTTCCCGCACTCCCCCGCCCTAACGTGAGACCACCGACGCACGACGTCGGCCCACACGACCCGGATCCCGGACCTGGGATCTCGCATCTCGGAGGAGTACGCCATGACCACGGGAGTCCACACGATCATCTACCCCGCCAAGGACCTCGCCCGGGCGAAGTCCGTGTTCAGCGCCCTGCTGGAGGTGGAGCCCTACGCGGACGAGCCGTACTACGTCGGGTTCAGGACCGCCGGGCAGGACATCGGCCTCGACCCGAACGGCCACGCCAAGGGGATGACCGGCCCGGTGCCCTACTGGAACGTGGCGGACATCCGGGCGCGTCTCGCCGCTCTGCTGGAGGCCGGGGCCGAACTGCTCCAGGATGTCCAGGACGTCGGCGGCGGCAAGCTGATCGCCTCGGTGAAGGACCCGGACGGCAACCTCGTGGGACTGATGCAGGACCCGGTGGCGTAGGCACAAAGGCCGCGCATCAACGCGGCAGCGGCCCCCGGACGGCCGTGCCCGGGCCGGGCCGGCGCTCCGCGGGCGACAGTGCTTGCGGGCACACTAATTGCACTGTAAACAACAGAGCCGTTCTCTGTTACCGTGCGGGTATGGCAGCGAAAACGGGTGGTGTCCGGCTCGAGCAACAGTGGCGGGACATCCTGTCGGTGCACGCCCGCACCCTGTGCGAGATCGACCGGGCACTGCACCCGTACGGGCTCGGCGCCAGCGACTTCGAGGTGCTCGACATCCTGGCCGCCGAAGCGCCCGCACACGGCGACCTGTGCCGGGTGCACAACATCGCCGGACGCGTCCATCTGAGCCAGAGCGCCCTGTCCCGGCTGATCGGGCGGCTGGAGAAGGAAGGCCTGGTGGCGCGCTCCGTGTGCGCGGAGGACCGGCGCGGGGTCTGGGTCGCGCTGACCGAGAAGGGCCGCGCCCTGCACGCCCAGGTGGTGCCGCTGCAACGCGAGGCGCTGGCCCGCACGCTGAACGCCCCGTCGTCCTCGGACTGACCGACCGCTCAGACGACGAACTCGGCCCCGTCCGCGAGGACTTCGACCCCCGCCTCGGTCACCTGGCGCCGGGCGGCCGACGCCGGGTCGAGCAGCGGGTTGGTGTTGTTGAGGTGGGTGTATATCCGGCGCGTGCCGGGGTGCCGGGCCAGCCGGCGCAGACTGCCGTGCGCGCCCGCGACCGGCAGATGCCCCAGGGCCGCCTGTCCGGCCGCACCGGGCACCACCGCGCCCATCTCGTCGGCGGCGTGGAACGTGCCGTCGAGCAGTGCGCAGTCCGCCGTCGCCAGCAGTTCGTCCAGCACCGGCGACCAGGCGCCCACGTATGGCGCGTACACGAGGACTCCGCCGGTGGCCAGGTCCTCGATGCGGTACGCGATCACCCAGGGGGCGTCCGCGGCGGTATCCGGGACGTACCGGGGCGCCTTGGCGCCCACCGGGTGCGCGGTGACGACCAGTCCGCCCGCGAGGACGAAGCCGCCGTCGGTCAGGGCGTCCGCCCACTCCCACCCGCTGTAGCGACCGAGCGCCGCACGCAGCGGCACCAGTGCGGCCAGCACCGGAGCCCCTGCGTACACCTTCAGGTCCGGGCCGCCGCGCAGCACCCCCAGGCCCATGGCGTGATCGGCCTCCGCGTCGGTCAGCAGTACGCCGCGGACGGGGGTGTCCCGGGGCCCCGGCCCCGGCCACAGCGGGGCGTTGGCCGCCAGTTGCGTACGGATGTCGGGTGAGGCGTTCAGCAGCCACCAGTCGCGCGTGTTACCGGTGACGGCGACACACTCCTGGCTGCGGGAGGGCAGTTTGCCGTCACGGGCGGCCGTGCACAGCGCGCACGCGCAGTTCCACTGCGGGAAGCCGCCGCCGGCGGCCGTGCCCAGCAGGATGACCCTCACGACCAATCCCCTCCCTGTCGGGCCGCTCCCCTGGGATCTTCCCGCCGCGGGGGCCCGGGCTACCCCGCCGTGGGGGGCAGTTCCGGCCGACCTTCGTCGTCGGGCCGGCGGTCCACCGGGCGCCACGGCGGCAGGGGGTCGGCGGGGAAGTCGCGCGGGCCGCTCCACAGGGCGGGTACGGCGTCGGAGCGACGGCACAACTCATAGGCGATCGCCTCGTAGTTGACCCGCCAGCCGTGGAAGTGCGGCCATGCCTCCTTGGCCGACCGCTCGGCCGGGAAGCCCGCCGCCTCCACCATCGCCACGGCCGCCTCGAACTCCGGGAAGGTGAGGTGGATGGGCGTGTCCGGTGCCGGGTCGACGTTGAAGGGGAACCGCACGGAGCGGGCGATGTCGCGCAGGGCGGTGAAACCGGCCCGGAGCACCAGACGGGCCGCCGGCGGCGCGGAGTGCGGGGCGAGCGAGAGCTGCATGGCCGCCGCGTCCATGACGGCGAGCAGTCCGACCAGCCAGTGCCGGTAGGGGCGGGGCGAACGGAAGGAGACCAGCACCGGGTAGGTGGAGTGGCTCTCGCCGATGTCCGAGGCCAGCCGCTCCCAGTCGCGGTAGAGCTCGGAGAGCGCGGCCTCCGTCTGCACCAGCCACTGCCGGGCGAGGATCTCCGGGCCCCAGGAGGGTTCGCCGGCCCGGGACTGCAGCAGGGTGACCTCCAGCTCACGGCGGTTGTAGGCGGCGTACAGGGTGGGCAGGTACGCGATCTGCAGGGCGATGACCACGGGCCCGGTGGCCGCCGCCAGGAAGTCCACGGCGGACAGGTGCAGCCGCTGACCGCTGGCGTAGCCGAGCGTGAAGAGGCTGGATCCCGCCTCGCGGAAGGAGTTGGCCCAGTTCAGCGTGGACAGGGCGTGCAGCAGCAGCCCGTAGCCGACGAAGGACCCGCCGAGCCAGGTCGCGAGCATGCCCATCAGGATCAGCGGGCCGAGCCAGGTCTGCGTACGGTCGATGGCCTGGTAGCCACCGCGCAGGGCGCCCAGCCGCAGCAGACCGCGCAGCACCCGCCACAGCCGGTACACGAGCGCCGAGTAGAGGCCGCGGGGCACCACCAGGGTGCGCAGGATGCTGGCCAGGACGTTCCCGAGGAGCAGTACACCGGCCACACCAGAGATCCATCTCATGGCGTCATTGTGTGTCGGGCCGGTGCCCTCCGCGGGATGGAGCCCGTACGGCATCGAGGACGGCCCGGGCCACCGCCGGCTCAGTATCGTGGGCGGGGGCGCTCTGTCGCGGGGCCCGGCCGGCCGGGCCCCCTACGGCCGGGCCAGGAGCGTGCGGACCCCGTCGGAGTTGAGCGTCAGGCCGTGCGGCGAGGCGGCGTCGATGGTGAGCGTGAGGTCGCCGGTGGGCCACTGGGAGGCGAGCGCGCCGAGCGGCACGAGCCGGTAGCGCGAGACGAAGGGCAGCAGATCGGCCATCTCCGTCTCGGAGGTGAACACGGGCACCGTCTGCTGGCCGTCCGGCTGCTCCAGGACGGGCAGCGCCACGGCGTTGGGGTTGGTGGCGTCCTCCTCCGTGGCGTCGTCCGGCACCGGGATGAGCACTTCACTCCCGGCCAGCGTGTCCAGCGCCTCGGTGTCGGCCGCATCCACCACGAGGGTGTCCAGCGCCGCCTGTGCCGCAGTCGGACGGGGGGTGTTCTCGGGTGTGTCCATGGCAGATTCCCAGGTAGTGGCGAGCGGGCGCCCGAAACCACCGGCTCCGGACGACACGTTCCGGTCAGGTACCCGCCCGGGGGCGGGCCATGCATACCGGGGTGGCTGGAATCGGATGGCCTGAAGCGGGTTCGGGGCCGGGGTTGGGGTTGGATCGGGGCCGCTCCGAGAGCGGCCTGAGGACGGTCTGGGGCTGGTCTGCGGGGCTGTGGCCGGTGCGCGGCCGGTATGGGGCTGGTCTGCGGCCGGTGTGCGGCTGGAAACCGGCCGATCCCCGGCTGGTCTCGGCCGTCTCGGCCGGGGTCCTGGCCGGTCTCCCCCCGTCTGTGGCCGATCTGGGCCAAGGCGACCAGTCCCGGAGACCCCGGCCCTCGCCCCGTTCACCGCCGTCTCGGCCGGTCTCCGGCCTGTCTCAGCCCGTCTTGACCGGTCTTGGCCGGTCTTGACCAGTCTGCTCCTGGCCCATTTCCTCCAATCGGAGCCCGGACTCAGCCCTCTCAGCCGCCCCAACGGCCCCAATGGCCCCAAGGCCCCAGCCGACAGCCGACAGCCGACAGCCGTCCGGCCCCCTCCCCGCCGAAGCTCACACGGCCCAGCCGGCCGGTGCCTTCCCCGAGCGTTTGAGAGGGCGGTATGAGACTTGATGCCCGATTCTTCGTTTCGTGCGGGACAACGTCGGCCGGCTACGGCCGGGGCTGGGTGAACAAGCCTGGCTCGGTCTCGGCCAGGATCCCGCGGTCGGCCAGCCGCTTGAGCTTGAGGCGGACGTTGTTGATGTTGTTGGGCGCGACCGGCAGGTCCATCGCGTCGCACACCTGCCGGGCCCGCAGCGGGTGGTCGGCGGCGGTGAACACCGCCATGATCTGCTGATAGGCCGGATGATCCGGCAGCTTCAGTGCCGATGGCGCGGGCGGCTGCGGGTCGGGCAGCCCCAGCAGTGTCTTTCGGGTGATCCGGACTTCTTCGGCGGCCCGGCCGAGTTTGTCGAGCCGTGCGGTCAGTTGCGTGATCTGTTCCCGCATCGTCTCGGCCTGCCCGGTGATCTCCCGTTCCCGCTCCTCCAGCCGTGCCAGCACCGCGCCGAGGGTCAGCTCCTCGCCGGTCATGCCGTGCGCCAGGCCGGTGTGGTCGCCCCGGTCAGCCGGCGCAGTATCACCGCGGTCATCGCCCAGTACACCCGCGACTCCGAACTGCGGGGCAGATGCTCGTAGTCGCGCACCAGCCTGCGGTGCAGCATCAAGATCCCATAGGCGCGCTCCACGACCCACCGCTTGGCCTGGGGCACGAACCCGGTCTGCGCGGGATCGCGCTCCACGACCTCCACCCCGATGCCCACCTTTTCCCCGTGCGCGACGACGGCGTTCTTGAAGCCCTGGTCGACCAGGGCTTTCTCCACGGTGTCGGTGTCGGCGGCGACCTTGTCCAGCAGCGCGATGCCGACGGCGTTCTCGTGCGCCGACGCGGCCGCCACGACCACCGCGATCACCAGCCCCAGAACGTCAACGGCCAGGCCGCGCTTGCGGCCCGGTACTTTTTTTGCCGCGTCACGCCCCGTCGACTCAGCGGGCACTCCGGCCGCCGCGTGCACGCTCTGGGTATCGAGCACCACCAGGCTCGGGTCCGCCTTCCGACGCGCCATTTCCCGCACCTGCCAGCGCAGCAGGTCGTGAATGGTCTGATCGATGCCGTCGTCACGCCAGGTGTAGAAGTAGTACTTCACCACGCCGGGCGGCGGAAAGTCGTGTGGGAGCAGCCCCCATTGGCAGTCCGGCCCTGGTAGAGCAGCGCGTTGACGATCTCCCGCATCGCGTACCGGCCCTGATGGCCACTGACCGAGGGATGCGCGGCCTTCCACGCGACGATCACCGGCTCGACCAGCGCCCACTGCTCGTCGCTCACGTCGGTCTTGTACGGCTTGCGCTCGCTCACGGCGACCAGCCCAACATGCCCATGGCCGCCGGCCGGCCGTGATGCCGCACCACCACACGTTCAGGTGACGACAAATCTCCCATGCACTCTCATTCCGCCCTCTCAAAGACCTCTTCTATGCCCTCATCCGCACGCAGGACCACCAGCCACAAGCCCTGCACACCCTCCAGAAACGGCACGATGTCCTGGGGGACCAGGCAGCCAGACTCCGCCGCGAGCGGGACAGCCTCCTCGCCCAGGTACAGCAGCTCGTCCGGATCACCCAGGTCCTGGAACCGGAGAACGAGCAGTTGCGGCAAGCAGACCGCAGACCCGCGGTACGGGTCCTGCCACGCGACCGATAACACGCGCCGTCACGGATGGGCAGTGCCGCCTGGTCGCGGCGGAGGACGTCGAGCACGACGAGGATGTGGCCGGTGCCGCGTACGAGGCGGAACATCTGGAAGGTGTGCAAAGTGTCGCCCGGCCGCGCGTAGGTATGCAGTTCGCGCAACTTGGCGCGCTGAAGGGGGAGACGGTGGCGAGGGCGTTCGGATCCTCGTCGAAGACGACCGAGCCCTCGATCCCGGCCTCCTCCAAGACGAAGTTCTGCTGGGTTCGGCCGCCGGTCGGTCGAGACCCGCTTGTAGACCAGTTTCGCCGCGCACGCAGGGGCTGCTGAGCTGACCAGTTCGCCACGCAAAACGCTCGGCTGGGAAGCCCCAGCCGAGCGCCTCGCTAAACTCCTGGCCGCAGCCGGTTCAACAACCCCTGAAACTCGCCGGACGGGCGACGGGGCTTGAGTGGCTGACCGGCCTTCGACACGCAGGCTAGGTCTGAGGCTCCTCCCCACACACCAGGTCATGCGCTTCCCGGAAACCCGGATAGGTTCCCGTGTAACGGCCGCACTTGATCATGCCCTGGGTCTTCCCGTACCACGTGGTGACGGTGCCGTAGACCGGGGCCTTCTCGTTGCTGGCGCACCCTTGGACGAAGCTCGCCTCGACCACCTGCACGCCGACCACGGAGAGGTAGTCGCCGGTCTTTCCTGTCATATCGGCGGTCCCGAATCCCGCGGCGCCCGGCAACGGCACTGACTCGCCGTTCTGAGCGAGCGACTTTCCACCGAGATTCATGTGCCGTTCCAGGGAGGAGAACACCGACGCCGCGGGCACTTTCCCACTGGCCGTGACGCCTGCTTTCACCTTGCGTACGGGAATCGCATGGAAGGTGACGTTCGCAGCGTTCTCACCCTTTTTGACGCGAACCAGCTGCGAAACAGCGACCAGTTTCCCTTCAGTCTTGATCTTTCCCCAGTGGATTCGGTCGTTCTTGCACGCCCACTCCGCCACCGAGATGGCCGTCGACTTGGGGGACGGCGTCGCTTTGGCTTCCTTGCCCTGCGAGGACGCGGTGCACGCCGTCGCCACCAGGGCTGTTGCGGCCAGCACGGCTGCCCGCCGCAATCCGGCCGCCCTCCTGCCGGCTGCCTCCTGACCGGGCCGTGTCATCAGCAGTACCTCTTCTTCGCCAGTGCCGACAGTCCGTCCTGGGCCGCCTTCTTGCAGCTGATACTCCCGATGGAGTTGCTGTTCCAGCTGTGTCCCGTCTTGTAACCCATCCGCGCACAGCTGTGGGACCCGCACGCCCAGCGCTCGTACCGTCCGCTGCCCTTCCGTGTCCCGCGGTAGTAGATGTACTTGCCGTCCGTCTTGGGGATGGTGATCTCGGTGGTGACGCTCGTGCTCGTCGTGTGCGTTCCCTCGCCGTGCATGGACAGCCCTACCTCGATCCCCAGTTCGCCGAAGAACTTGGTGGCCAGCTTGCCGGTCGCCCCGGCGCTGGCGTCGAACGCTCCTTTCACCTCGGTGATCTTCTCCTCCGTGATGGTCATCTTGATGGGCTCGCCACTGGTGTTGACGTAGTCCCACTCGTGTGTGACCACATTTGTCTTCTTCGTCCACGCCCAGAGGTACTGGATGTCCGTATCAGCATGCGCCGACTGTGTGGAGATCAGCAGCATGGCTGCCGTCACCGACAGGATGACAGAGAGCCGTCGTCTCAGTCGTCTGAGCCGGTTCATGAGTGCTCCGTTCCGAACTGCGGGGTGAAGAAGTCCGAGGAACTGTCCGAGCCCTCGGAATCGGTGACGGGGGTGGATCGTCGGCCGAGGTAGCGGCCCAGGGAGGGCAGGTAGCCGCGGCCGTCCAGGAGGAGCAGTCCGGCCAGTCGCCGGTCCGTGGTCTGGGTGGCGCCGAGCCAGCCGTAGCGGTCGGTGCTGTCGGTGTTGCCGTACTCGTCGTAGAGGTGGGTTTCGGCGGCACCGCTGCTGGGATCGAGTTCCACGGCGACGTTGCCCTGGATGTTGGTCAGCTGGAGACGGGTGGTGCCGTCGCTCGTGGTGAGGGCGAGGAGGTTGCCGTCCGGGTCGGTGACGTACCGGGTGGTGCTGGTTCCGTCGGTGCCCCAGCTGGGCGTGTTCCGCAGTCCGTTGTAGTGGCTGGTCTCGGTGGAGGCGGTGGTCCAGGTGCCGCTGGAACTGGTGGCGGTCGTGGCCGTGCCGAGGCGGCCTTCCGCGTCCAGGGTCCAGGTCTCGCGGCTGGTTCCGCTGGTGATCTGCTGCGGCGTGCCGTCGGCGTAGTAGCCGTATGCGGTGCCGTCCGCCGTGGCGGTGGTGCTGCTGAAGGCGTCGTAGGTGTAGCCGCTGTCGCTGATGCGGCCCAGGGCGTCGACGGCGTAGTTGATCGTGGTGGAGCTGGAGCAGTCCTCGCTGGTGGTGAGGGCGGTGCGGTTGCCTGCGCCGTCGAGTGTGTAGGCGCGCGACGTGCACTGGGTGTCGCCGTTGGTGCTCTGGGCCTTGGTCAGGCGGTCGGCGGCGTCGTAGGTGTAGGTGGTGTTGGTGGTGGTGCCGGCGGTCTGGCTGTCCGCCGCGTAGGCACCGGTGACGGTGTAGGCGGCGTTGTCGGAGAGTTCGGCGGTGCCGCTCGCGGCGCTGTAGAGGCGCTGGGTCGGGGCTCCGGTCTCGTCGTACTCGGCGGCCAGGGTGCTGCCGCCGGGCAGTGTCTCGGCCTGGAGGTGGTCGTCGGCGCCGTAGGTGAGAGTGAAGGTTCCGGCGGCGGAGTCGATCACGGTGACCACGCGGTCGCCGCCGCTGTCAGTGCTGTAGGCGTACGAGGTCGTTGCGCCCGTCGAGTCAGCGCTCTGTGTGACGCGGTCCTGGCTGTCGTAGGAGATGGACGTGGTGTTGCCGTTGCCGTCCTTGTAGCTCGTCAGGCGACCCCGGCCGTCGTAGCCGTATTCGGCGGTCTTGCCGTTCGAGGTCACGGTCTCCTTAAGAACTCCTAACAGAATGCTGCAACTCGCCTCGGAATGAAGGGGTCTGATGACTTGTTAGCCTGCACATGAGAAGGGGTGAGCGGCCGCCGTG